>VMTD01000006.1 GCA_013791785.1 Methanobacteriota archaeon | reverse complement strand
TCAATAAAAGTGCTCCCCATCTATTCTGAAATTTCAGCAATCTGGAATAAATCTGAATGAGTTCTTTTCTCTATGAAATTACGAAATTCAGGGTGAAAACTGAAAGGATACCCCACGCTTTAGCGTTGGGGAGCACTCATTAATCGTCATTCAGTGTGAAACGGTTAGGATGCCCCAGGCTTTATGGCGGATTACGTTGCGGGCGAAATGAGGACGAATTCAATAATAAAATAATTAGTCCGCTACTAGAAACCAAGTCATTCGCCAGAAGTCAAATGCGATTGTACATTTATCCCCCAAAGCATTAGACTGTAGCCGTGGGGAGCCCTCACATGCCGTCTATTGCGCTGTATTTGTCCTTGAGGAACACATACTGAATCAAAAGCCCGAGGAAGAACAGGCCCAGGAAAGCCATCACCGCGTAATTCAGTCCGAAAAGGTACCAGACACCCGCGGCTGCCAGAAGGGCGCCGATGAATGCCGTTATCAGTGCGACGAGCTTATCAATGAACATGTATGCCAGTATTCCCACGACAACCAGGACGATTGCGGCGATTACAAGATTCCCTGTAAGGATGAACGCCAGAAGCCCGGCCAGGATGCCGGCCAGCAGTCCCAACGCCGCTTCCACGATAAAGCCGAAAATCGCGCCCAGGATGAAACTGCAGATGAACGCGATTATTATTGTGATTATGATGCCGAACAGAGTGGTGAAACCGAATATCCAGACACCCAGGCCGAAACCCAGCATCCACCCTATCATGCCGCCCATGGCCGCGAGAAGGCGGGCCCAGATGGCCCTGCCGAAGAGCGCCAGGACTATGCCGACTATGATAAGAATCACTGCGAGTATCTGATAGATCGTATGCTCATCCATTAAATTCAGAATGGAAATGGTGGGTAATAAGGTTTTGCCTAGTTCGGGCCTTTGAAGGAACGGATGAGCACCGTCAGAAGAGAATTCATCGGCGTGGGTATGCCCTTTTCCCCACCGTACCCGACAATCGCCCCGTTCATCTGCATTATTTCGGTTCTGCGGCCGCGTTCAACGTCCAGCCGCATGCTGCAAATGTTGTTGGCGGTCTCCCGGGCGACCTTCATTACCTTCTTTATTGCGGTTTCCTCGTCCAAATGAATTCCCCTAGCATTGGCCACAGCCACGCCCTCGGAAACTATCTGCCTGGCAAGTTTTTCAAAACGTGCATCTGAGACAATGCCGTTCCGCGCCTTCATGAGCGTGCCGATTGGATTGATAACAGAGTTCACAATGGCCTTGTACCAGATTTCAGTCCGAACGTCCTTCGAAACGTCTGTGTCGATGCCGGACGATTCGAGCAAGTCATAAATCCTGGCGGCATCGAAGCCGTCCGTGAAGTCGCCAACTGTGGTGTAGCTCTTTCCGGTGTGCTCCACATGCCCGGGAGAACGTAATATCGCGCCCTGGCTGGTGATCCCGTAAACAAGTCTCGCTTCGGGCAATTTTTCAGCAATAATTTCCATGTTACCCAGGCCGTTCTGCAGGCTCACCAGGATTGTTTGGGAAGACATTATCTTCATTACATCTGCCAATGCTTTTTCGGTGTCATAGGCCTTGACTGTGAGGAACAGGATATCCGGCGGTTCGAGACCATCAACATTCGTTACTGCCATGGGATGAACAGTGATGTCGCTAAGCCCGGTTATTTTTAATCCGTTTTTTTTGACGGCCTGAGCATGGCCCTCCCTGCAGACCAGAGTTACTTCATGATGCCGAGCCAGGTAACCCCCGAAGAGGCTGCCTATAGCCCCTGCGCCCAGAACGGTTATCTTCAAAGCGCGGACCTCCGCATGGCAGTCGCCTCCATGTGCGCCAGCCGTAGAGGTTCAGGTATCTTCAGCCGGGAAATTTTGGCGGTTATTTTAACCGCACTGGCCATAGATATCTTATGACCGGGAGATATGTAAATCGGCTTTGCCCTGGGGGATGTTTTCAGTTCCGTTCCGATGGTATGCCCGCCCAGTGTGACAGGGGGATTGGTTCCGGTACCGACGGAACCGCACAGCAGGCTTTTGGCCGCGCCTATGGAAGGCATGCCGAATTCCACGCCGATGTGGCTGGCTATGCCGAAACCGAACGGATGCAGAACGCCGTTTCCGTCCAGCATTAATATTGCATCCCGACCAAGTTCATCGATAATCAGCTTGAACACAGGCATTTCCCTGAAGCCGAGGTAAGTCGGTATGTACGGCCAGTTGATTTTCGATTCCGACGTAAACGTTTTCACCACTTTTTTATCAGAAATATGGAATAATATTCCGGCCCCGAACGCCCTGGTACCGATGTAGGACGCATCCAGTCCGAGAATCATGTCGGGCATTTTCTTCGGGTCGGCAAGCGTCACCGTCTCAGCCAGGTCCAGCTGTTTCTTTCTGGCATTTTTCAGCGGAAAATCTGTTTTGAATTTATCGAAGAATATGTTCTCGAAGTCTGCGATTTTCCCGTCCTTCTCGAAGACGCCCTCTTCGGCCAGCATCTCCATCTTTTTCGGAAGACCGTAAGCGAACCCGCCCAGGCCGCCGCCTGAATAAACGACTCTGTGGCATGGCATTTTGATTGGCGGCCCGTATGAATTCAGCATTACGCCCACCGCGCGTTTGGCGATCTCATCGCCCAGGGCCTTCGCCACGGTTCCGTAGGTCGTGACCATGCCTTTCGGTATCTGGTTCACTAGGTCCGCGCATTCCTGGTATAAATCTATCATCGCGCCATAAACTTCATTAAGGGTATTTAACTATTCTGGGTCATGGGGTCGCTGTCAAGGTATTTCTCCATTCTGGAAGGGCAATCGAGGCCCAGGTTCCATTCGGTAAAAGATTTCAGGATTGATTTCGACCCAACCGCAGAACCTGAAGATCTCTGGAACTTGCACGGTAGGGCTATGGAGCAAATGAAGGCTGGAAAGTCCGGAAAGGGAGGGATGAATTTGCTGGACCTGAAAATCGCACTTGCCGGAAGGATGATGGATTCCTGCACATTGTGCGAACGCAGATGCGGGGCTGACCGGAATGCTGGCAAGCGCGGAAAATGCAATGTGCTTGAAGCCAGGATAACTTCTGAGTTCATGCATTACGGCGAAGAACCGGAACTAGTCCCGAGTTACACTATTTTCTTCTCCGGGTGCACGTTCGAATGCGTGTACTGCCAGAACTACGATATCAGCCAGTATGCCAGTGTGGGCGAGCATTATCCGGCATCCGTGGTAGTCGAAATGATAGACCGCAGAAAAAGTGCCAGGAACGTGAACTGGGTGGGCGGAGACCCGACAAGCAATCTCGGCTTCATCCTCGAAGTGCTGGCCCACAGTGATGCACGACTTCCTCAGGTCTGGAACTCGAATATGTATCTCACCCCCGAGTCGATGAAACTCTTGGATGGGATTGTGGACGTTTACCTCACAGATTTCAAGTATGGAAATAATGATTGCGCCAGGCGGCTTTCGAAGGCCGAGCGATACTGGGAAATCATTACCCGGAACCATCGATTGGCCAGACAGCAATCCGAGGTCATGATCAGGCATCTTGTGCTACCGAACCATGTGGAATGCTGCTCCAAGCCGGTTCTGAACTGGATTGCCAGCAATCTCGAGAATGTGAGGGTGAACATAATGGCCCAGTATCGGCCTATGTACCAGGCTGCCGAGTATCCGGAGATTAAGGGGCCGCTGGGGACATTGGAATTCATGGAGGCAAGGGGGCATGCGCTGGCCTTGGGGCTGGAACTGGTCGAGTGTAAGAGTTCAGTATTCTGAAGTTTGCTCGTTAAATTGTAGTTTTTAGTGAACAGTGAATAGTGATAAGTGAAAAATGAAAAACTGAGTAATTTCCTTGAGTACCGATTCTTTCATCATTTACCTCCCAACGTCACTTTTCACTATTAATTTCGGCCAGTCAATCCGTCGTAAATCTAAAATCTACAATCCCCAAATCTACAATCGCCATACATCTACAATCGAAAATCTAAAATCTACAATCGTTATTGCTTCATTTCACTGAATACTTACGGTCGAGTGAAAGCATTTTATAGCCCTGCCCGATTTGCGGGGTAGGTGCAATAATGTACGCAAATATTTCGATGGAAAAATTCATTGACGCAAGGCACAGGTTCTTCCAGTGGAGAAACGAACTCGATTACGCAAGAATGACCATGCTGGCGCTGGCATTTGCATTTCTCACTGGCATGAGCTCTTTTGTCAGAGTATATACGCCCATTTCCGCTGTTCCGTTCACGCTACAGACCTTCATTGTTCTGATGTCCGGAATGGTTCTGGGCCACAAGTGGGGCGGCATTTCCCAGACCTTGTATGTCGGACTTGCCCTCGCAGGGATACCGTGGACCACCCAGGGAGGCGGCTTCGATGCTGTATTTGGGTACACTGGCGGATACCTGTTGGGTTTCATAATCGCGGCCTTCGTTGTCGGTTATCTCACCGACCTCGATGCAAAATACAGGACAGCAAAATTCCAGGTTCCGATTATGACGCTGGGCATGCTGCTGATATACATCCCCGGAGTTGCGGTTCTTTCAGCCATAACTTCAATGCCCCTCATGGGAATGAACGGAGCCATAATGCTGGGCGCCGGTGTGTTCATAATCTGGGACATTGTCAAGCTGGCAATGGCAGGAGCAGCAGGAAAATTCCTACTTACAAAGAAAGCTTTTTGATAACTCAACAGCGGTTCGCCAAATCGGGCGAACCGCTTATGGCCGCACCCTTCTCAGCCTGAGGTATTCAACATCGCGTTCGCCGTTCTGCCTGGCCAGCAAAATTTCCTTCTTCACCCCGTGGGCCAGTCTCACGGCCCGGGATATTTCAGCCCACATGCCAACATAATCCTGGGGAATGGAATGCACCAGATATTTTGCATGATTGGTATCCGGGTCGCCGATGTAGGCGCGGAAATGGGAGCCGTACTTGAATCCAGTTTTCACGAGAATGCCCTTCTCCTTGAGGTTGGAATAGACCTGAAGCCGTAAATCGAAGTCAGGCTGGGCTATCCTGGCCTCTTTTTTGAGGGTTGCCAGGGTCATGAACTTCCCGGTCCTGGCGCTGCGGACCTTTATCAGGCCCCTTTGGAGGAGAAATGCCGTTTCCATGAGTGAAAGATGTAACGCGCTGCCAACCAGCTTTCCGAAGTACTCGATGTCGTGGAGCATGGTGGCCTCGCACTGGTCCAGGACGAGAACACGGTCCCTGAGCAGAAGCGCTTCCGCAACGATTTCCTTGGCATCGCTCTTGACCTGGCCCTGGGGTATGACCATCTTGGTGCGGTAATATGTGATATCGCCTTCCTCGTCAACCACTGCCAGCAACAGGTCTTTCTTGTTGTGCTTCACTTTCTCGACCAAGTCCACGAGTCTTGAGATGTCGAATTCGCCGCGCTCGGATATGGCCAGCACCCAGTATTTTGAAGGATTTTTGTTGGGGATGCCGCCCCTTGGCAGAACGCGAAAGTCCAGCGGCGGGGTGCCTTTCTTGACCACGTATCCGCGCTGGCGCAAATCACGGTAAACAATGTAATTAATCTCGAAATTCTCCACCAGCTTGTTGCCCAAACGGAATAATTTGTCCTGGTTCTGGGGCTGGCCGGCCTTGAAGACCTTGAGCTTTCCAACCTCGGTGAGGTATATGGCCTCGATGAGATTGAGTTTGAGCGAGCCCCCGGACTGCGGGGTGCCGAAATAGCCCTTGGTGTAGAGCTGGCTCGATTCTTTCTGGTCTTCGACCGTAACGTCTTCGCCTTTCAGTTTTCCTGGCATGGTGGGTTCCTTGCCGATGAATGGGTTCATGTAATTAAATTATGCGTCGGTGTTATCGCGGCAATTGATTTGACGCTACTGCGACAAATACTTTATCCGTGACGCCGATACCAGTGCCATGAATCGGAACAGGGAATTACCGAATGCGTCCTTCGTCAGGGGCGCTCTGCCCATTAGCTGCGTCATGTGCCAGCAGGGCGCGAAGATGGTTCTGTTGGTAACCGGTAAATGCGCCCATGACTGCTGGTACTGCCCGCTGTCCCTGGAGAAGAAGGGTCGGGATGTGACCTACGCGGACGAACTCCTGGTGAAATCCGATGAAGATGTGATTTTTGAGGCAAAGGCCATAGGCGCCCGTGGCACCGGAATAACAGGGGGTGACCCGCTGCTGGTGGCCGACAGAACAGCGCATTACATCCGGCTGCTGAAGGACGAGTTCGGGGCGCGGCACAATATTCACATTTACACGGCAACGCCAGACGCGGAAAAAATCGGCAAACTGGCGGATGCCGGCCTCAACGAGATAAGGTTCCATCCGCACCCGGATACCTGGATAAGCCCGGACCCGGAATACGGAAATGCCATCAGGGCGGCGCTGGACTGCGGCCTCAGGGCCGGAATAGAGATACCGGCAATACCCGACCACGTTGACCACATGAGATATCTGGCCAGGACCATGTATGATGCGGGAGCGGAGTTCATCAACCTGAACGAACTTGAATTTTCAGAGAGCAACTGGCAGCAGCTCATGGAGAAAGGGTTCGAAGTGAGGGACGATGTGACCAGCGCGGTACTCGGGAGCGAGGAGGCGGCCCTGCGGCTTGTTGAAGAACTGGAGAACGACATGATAATCCATTACTGCTCTTCCAGCTTCAAGGATGCGACACAACTCCGGAACAGACTCATGCGCAGGGCGAAAAATACGGCGACCGGTCTGGAGATAATCACGGACGAGGCAACGTTCCTCAAGGGCGTCGTGGAGACAGACGAACCGGAGAAGTTTGTCAGGGAGCTGAGAAGGAAGTTCGCAATACCGGCGGGGCTGATAAGGCACGATGTCAGAAAGTCCAGGGTGGAGATTGCAGCTTGGGTCCTGGAGGAACTGGCTTCCGAGATTTCCGGCGTGAAATACCTTGTCTGGGAATATCCGACGGCCGACCGACTGGAAGTGGAACGGCAGCCGCTCTGAATCGGAAATTCACGCTAATGAAATATTACTGGAAGTGAAATTGCATTCAAGACCATTAACAAAACATATTAAATTCGGTTGAATCAATAATTATCTTTATATATAATGAAGTAAATATCGAGTCGGTGAATAAATATGGGTAGCGACGCTAATTATCCGCCACCGCCGATGCCGGTGGCTGCACCGAGAGAAAGACCGTTCGGAGTAACTCTATTAGGAATACTCTATGCGATTCAGGGATTGTATTGTCTTGTGGCCGCTTTCATAGTGGACATGGTATTCGACATGTTGCCGATAGACGTTGCAGGCCTTCCGTTTGTGGGTGACATTTTCGACACCTTCAAACTGGTGATGATGCTCATCCTGATACTGATCGCAATATTCTACTTCCTGATAGCAATGGGAATGTTCCAGGGAAAGAACTGGGCTCGCAGGATGGGAATAATCTTTGCCATCATCGGCCTTTTCAACCTACCGGTCGGAACAATAATAAGTATAATCATTTTGATATATTTGTACAAGGCAGATGTAAAGGCGTATTTCGGAAAATAAGCCTAATAAACTCCATGTAATGGCGGCCCAGACCCGGGCCGCCCCTCTTACAATTTTTTGATTTATAATTCTGCATTCGCGCTGCTTCCGGGCACGAAGTCCGGCCGACATATCTCTCTGTACTTGCACAGCCCGCAGTACCCTGGTTCGGTGGTTTTGGCAAAGTGCCCGATGGGCTTGGGGGTGTTGCTGGCAACGTCCTCGCAGAGTGACTCTATGAGCTTTATCTCCGAAAGAACTTTATTTCTCAGTTCTGTGGGATTGACCAAACGCCCTTCGACCTCGATGGGTTTCTCCGACGGGTAAGTCAGGTATTGCACGACGCCCACCGTGGATTCCATATCCAGGCCCATTATGTCCATGGCGTAGAACATGTATGCCTGAACTTGCACGAGGTTCTCGTCCCTGTGCGGCTTGCCGGATTTCCATTCCACCAGGTAATGGCGGCCGTCCCTGTACCCGAAGATGAGGTCCGGTTTTGCGTATGCTTTCTTGCCAGCGATTCGAATTTCACCGTAACCGGGCGGGTCGATGAGCCAATCACGCCTGGAATCCGGGTGGGAATCCCGGAGCATGGCGAGCCACCTTGAACCGTAGAACGTCGTAATGCTGGTCTTTATCTGGCCATGAACCTTTTCCCTGTCCTCATCGGTGAACGGAACGCCCAGGCGGTTCTCCACCAGGGGCTTGTTGCTGATTAAAATTTCGAATTTATTCACTGCCATCTTCTTTGCGGCTTCCAAGGGTATGACCTCGTCATGCAGTTGAAGCTCCTTCAGGACCTCTGCGATGGTCTGATGCACCGCGGTTCCCAGCTCGAACGGAATCCGGGAAAGCTGCTGCAGTTCCATTATCTGATTCTTTTCCCGCTCGGGGGCGAAACGCTTTGCATAATACTCATACCAGTAGAGCCGCAGGCAGCTGCGCAGCGTGTTCATCCGGGAGAAGGACCAGCCCGGCTCCCACGAGAAAGGATATTTTCTCTGTTCCAATTTTTCCCTCGATAACTGCAGGTATTCATTCCATTTAATGATTGTTAAATGGATAACGAGACTTTTTATTATTTTCGGGATTTTTGGCATCAAGCATGGATGCATCATAAGCCAGTATATTTCTCAAAAGAAGGGTTGACACCATTTCCCGAATAAATTAAAAAGTCTCTGGATAACTTATTATGTTTGATAATTTAATAATAACTCTTATATACCTTAAAGATATGATGAAACAAATCATAGAAGATTAGTGGGTGGAAAGTTTAATGAGTCATAGTAAACTGAATTCAAATCCTTCAAAAAATCATCAATTATCAGGCCAGTCCATTACTATGAATCGTAAAAAGGCCAATGGCATGACAAACGGCCTTGGCGGCAGAACCAATGGCATGACAAACGGCCTTGGCGGCAGAACCAATGGTCTGACAAACGGCCTTGGCGGTAGAACCAATGGTCTGACAAACGGCCTTGGCGGTAGAACCAATGGTCTGACAAACGGCCTTGGCGGTAGAACCAACGGCATGACATACGGCCTTGGCGGTAGAACCAACGGCATGACCAATGGTTTAACCAATGGCCTCGGCGGTATTCCGATTTTGCGTTCGCGCAGATTGGATGAAAATGCCATATCCCCGTCCCGAATTTCCCTTGTGCTTATAGTCACAATCATACTTCTGGTACCTATAATCTTCCTGATAATGTCCAATACCAATCAGACCGTTTCGGGCCTGAGGGTGGACGGCGATTTCTCCGACTGGGAGGAGGTGGCCATGACCGTAGATCCCAATCAGTGTGCCATTGCGTCCCTGGATATTGTTGATTATGCAGTCGGCCTCAATTCCGCAGATTCGATATTCATCTATGCCAGTACCAGAGAGAATTGGATGACAGGTTCCGTTGTTGATTCCCTGTATGTATTCATTGATGCAGATGATAACCGGGGAACAGGTTATTCCGTAGAGGGCATGGGTGCGGATTATGCAGTGGATGTGTATGGTTGGAGCGGTGCCATCAAGGGAAAGCAAATGGGTGTTTTCAGCGGTCAGGACCAGAACAACTGGAGTGCCTGGAACTGGCGCGGCGCGTATGCTGCAATTTCCCTCAATCACATGGAAATCGGCCTTCCCAGAACATCGATTCTGTTACCTTCGGCCCACAGTTTCCTGTTCATGACAAAGCGCGGTGACACAGTTGCCGAGATTTGCGACGCCAAAATCGCCCTTGACAGGGGTGCACTGGTGGTCAGGCAGATTCCCGGTAATATCAATGGTATAATCAGTGCGAACAAGGTAATGGGCCTGGAATTCACCGCCTTCGGTTCCCCGGTTGATGTAACTTCTGTTGACTTCTCCTATTCCGGTGTTGGCTCCGTCACTGTGTCCGGCCTGCCGGTTATTGTTCCCGCAGGCACCACCGTTACGCTTGATGTTACCGCGCCCATAACCGGTCTGGCCAACGGGACATTCGTGGATATCGGCGTGTCGATAGTCACGAGTACGGGTGTATCGTCCACCCTCGGACACCGCATGACCGCATATGCCAATGGCCCTCCGGCTGCAATATCCATTGACGGCGCTTTCGGTGACTGGAATTTTATTGCAAAATCCAATGATTTTGATTTGACCACCAATCCGAACATTGACATTGACAAGTTTGCAGCCGTAAATTCTGTCACGCAAGCGTTCTTCTATCTGAAAGTGAATGACGCCGGCGAGATGCTGGGTGGCAGCATTATCCCGGCCGTACGAACCACCCCTGCCGAATCAGTTGAACCTGTAGAACCCGTAGAGCCCGGTACGCCATCCTCGCCAGCGCCGCTCAAAAAGGTTAGCGGTGAGGACATAACCCGAATATACATAGACACCGGGATAGGCGGCCAGAACATCAATGGCATTTCAGCAAACGGTCTTATAGAAATTAAAGGCCAGGGCGGCAAAATCACATCACAGAAACTGTATTCTCTTCCCGGAAAAACCTTCATTGCAAACGTTAATGCGGCCAACCTCGACAGGGAACTGGAGGTCGGCGTAGCTCTCAACTTGATTGGCAACAACAGTTCCATGCAGTACTTCATCGAAAGTACGGACTGGCGGAACGATGTTGACAGGACCGATGTTGCGTCCACCGTGAATGTTGTGACCGGCACGAGGGGCACTGGGCCGGAACCGCCGGAACTGTTCGCAGGAACCTTGTCGTATATATCCGCACCTACGCTTAGCAATACAATCACTATCAACGGTGCTATTGGCTCAGGTGAATGGGATAATGCGAACTTATACGATGGCAGCAATTTCGACATCTATGTTCTGCAAGATGGTACGAACCTGTATGTCGCGGTGGTAGTTAGTGCGGATGTAGCGGCCAACGCTGATGATTACTGTGCACTGTTCTTCGACACTGACCATGGAGCGGAGGCCCTCCCCCAGGTCGAAGACAGGCAGTTTAATGCCACTGGACCGGATGGTTCTGTCACGGTTGAGGATTATGACGGAGACAATACTGCTGTCTGGGACAGCACATACGTCGCGCCACCTTGGAATGCTCAGGGAGCCATTGACGGAGGCAAAATCGTATACGAATTCTCCATCCCAGTCACAGAAGTTTGGGGTTCAAGCCCGATTGCCGGCGATAGAGCCGGGTTTGCGATAGATATTTACGATGCAGACGGAACACCCACCCATTACTATTGGGGCGGGGCCAGCGTCAGCACAACGGACCTTGCGACATGGGGTGACATCGTCTATGTTCCCGAGTTCTCCACCTTCGCAGTCCCGATAATCATTTGCTGCACCATCCCGTTCATAGCTATCCGCATCAAAAGGAGGCCTCGCCATGGGTAAAAAGAGCAGGAACAAGCGCAGAAAGCCCCAACCCTCACCTGCGAAGGAACCCGAGGAAGAGGTGGAGGAAACCGGGGAAGAGGTGGAAGAACCCGAAACCGAAGCGACAGAACTAGAAATAACCGAGGCGGAAAGCACCCCACCCACAATCAAGAAGACACTGCTGTTCATCGGTATCGTCTTCTCTGCAATCGGCCTAATGGGCGTTGCAGGGCTCAGGACCGGCCTTGTGCAGTGGGTTCTTGGCGATTCTGACCCTTTCCCCGGGGTAGGGTCCGTGGAACCCATGGGGCATGTGGTTTCAATGCTGCCCCTCATAATCGGAATCCTGTTTATCGGTTTCTGGGGCATCAAAAATGATTCGATCTACGTTGAGCTCGAGAAAATCAAGGAAGCTGGTGAAACAATCCCGGCGGAGGACGAAGAGATTTCCGAGCCGGAAGAACCCGTCGAGGAGATTGTCGAGGACATCCTAGATGAAGATTTTGAAGAAACAATTGACATGGATACCCTGACCCCGGAGAAAATCCCGGACGAGTTCAACGAACCGTTTGCAGACCTGGAGCAGGAGCTTGAAGTGTTTGAGGATTTCGCCGCAGTGTCAGAAGAACCGGTACCGACTCCTGAATCTCCCGAGATGACCTCCCCCGAAGTGAAGAGCGATATTGCTGAAACCCTGAGGGTTGAGAGATGCGAGAAGATGCTCACCGCCGTTGTGATTCTGCCCGATGACAAAGAGAGGTTGAAAATGCTCATAGAAGGCGGGGTAAGCCCCAACGAGTTCACGGAAGAGATAAAGAAGGCCGTGGACAGGCGGAAGAAGAAGGAGACTGACAGGGAAGTCACCGCTGATGAGAAAGCGTCCATCCTGGAAGATGAACTGGTGGCGGAACTTGCAGAGCTCGAAGAAAATCTTGACGATGGCGGGGACTCGGAAGACCTTGAGGACGAGATACTCAGGGAGATAGAGGACCTGGAAGGTTTATAACCGCAAAATTTACTGGATTTGGAATGGAAATTTTGCGGAAATTCCACACACGATGAATCTGTTTGCCGACTGAATGTTGATTCAGAGCGAACGCTCCAGATTGCTTGAATTTAGTGATAAAGGCCGAGAACCCCCAGGTTTTTAAGCCGGGGATGATAGGCCATTTTACACGAATATTACAAAAAGAAATCCGCCATGCACCGTGCATATTTCGTCACATGAAATCAAAGCTAATCAGCTTTGATAAATCAGGTGCATGGCCCCTGGGTAAACTTCCAGCCCTGGCAACAAACGCCAGCCACTTTAGGGGCTGGTAGTTTACTTCTCGCATTCACCAATTGTTTGTAGAATGACTGCAATTTTATGGCCCTGGATTTAGTTTAAAATCGTTTCCGGGCCATTGGCGAATGCGGCGTTATTGATTGCGGGGAACTGCATTCACCGCGAGAGGTTTTGTATTTATTAATCAAAAAAAGTATATACACTTGCGCGATATTGTTCTGGTCACATGGAAGAAATTCTCAAGAAAGTGGTGCTGCTGGGTGATTCGGCGGTCGGCAAGACCAGCCTGATGAACCGATTTATTCAGAACGCGTTCAGCGACAGTTACATCAGCACCGTTGGCGCCAAGGTCTCAAAGAAGGTTGTTAATATCAAGCTCGGCCATGTCGATTATGCCATTTCATTCATGCTCTGGGACATCATCGGCAGTGAAGGTTACAAATCCACCCAGTCCAGGCATATCGCCGGTCTCAACGGAGCGATTGTTGTGGCTGACCTGTCAAGACCGGAGACCATAAGCAAACTTGAGGAATACTGGATTCCCCTTCTCTACGAGACCACCGCAGAGATCATGCCGCCCATACTGTTCGTGGGCAACAAGCTGGACCTGGTGGACAAGGAACATTCCGACAAGGCCCTGGGTGATTTCGCAGCCCTGGATGCCAGGGTCAGGACAGAATCCGTCATCAAGAGATACAATATACTTGAACCATACGTGGTCACCAGTGCCAAGACTGGCGTGGGCGTGGAGGAAGGGTTCAGGAGCCTCGCGGTAATGATGGTGATGGACCACGAGAACTATGACCCCCTGACCAGGCAGATGGAGGAAATGGTGGCCGATACCATGTACGAGATGGACGAACGCAAGACCGCAAAATCCGTTCTTGACATGGTAATCACCGATTTCCCTTATGTTGTCCAGTCATCGGAGGTTTCAACGCTGATACTGCAGGACTGCTTCGGAAAATCCGCCATGTCCAAGGACAGACCCACACCCAAGGGCACCAGGGAGATTATCGATTGCCTGTTGCGAAATGCCAGGGACAAGGGCGCTTCCGAGGAAAATATCGTCAAGTACCGTGAAAAATGGCTTGAAAAGCTGAAAAGATTTGGATGATTGCGTCCATTTAATGACATTAATTTAATTTACATAAACACAGGTGAAACAATGCCGGAAAAGAAAACGTTCTCCAACATGACCGTGGATGAAGCCCTTGAAGCACTGGGCACCACAAAGAACGGACTTACCGCTGAGGAAGCAAACAAGAGACTTGAGAAATACGGGAAGAACGATCTCACTGTGCAAATCAAAGCCCCGGCCTGGCTCATGTTTCTCAAGCAGTTCAGAGACGTGTTGGTTCTTGTTTTGATTGCAGCTGGCATCATTTCATTCCTTATAGGAAGTTTCAGGGATGGCATCGTGATTCTCATAATAGTGATAATCAATGCGTTGATGGGATTTATCCAGCAATATCGGGCAGAAAAGATAATCGAGCGCCTGAAATCCCTTATACAATCCCCGGCCAAGGTCATCCAGGACGGCATGCTGATGGAGTTCGATCAGACAAAACTGGTGCCTGGCCAGATAGTTTTCGTCGACGAGGGCGACAAGATCCCTGCCGATATCAGGATCATCGAATGCTCCAACCTTCGGACCAATGATTTCTCCCTCACCGGCGAATCCATGCCCCAGAGCAAGCACAACATGGCCATACCCGGCAGGAATTCCCTCGGGGACATGGATAACATGGCCTTCGTGGGCACCACCGTAGCGACGGGCAACGGAAAGGGCATCGTGGTGGCGACTGGCATGAACACCGAAATGGGAAAGATTGCCCACATGACCCAGCAAACGGAAGAGGTCATGTCGCCGCTCCAGAAGGAACTCAATCACATGGCGAACCGGCTGACGATCCTCGTGATTGCCATATCCATAATTCTTTTTATCGTGGCAGTCATGCAGGGTTTCAACCTCTACATGAGTCTGATATATGTTCTGGGAATTGCTGCAGCGCTTGTTCCGCAGGCATTGCCCGCACAGATCACCATCGCTCTGACCACAGCCAGCGCGAGATTGGCGGACAGGAAGGCCGTTGTGAAGAACCTTCCATCGGTGGAAACGCTGGGTTCCACCCAAGTCATCTGCACGGATAAAACAGGCACCCTGACAAAGAACGAGATGACAGTGAGAAACGTATGGTTCGACGGTAGAAGTTACTCCACCACCGGCATAGGGTACGAGCCAAAAGGCACGCTCCTGGACGAGGCCGGCAATCCACTCACCCAGGAGGAGATAGATTACATCGAGATAATGATGGATGCATCCACCATGGCCTCGAATGCGAAGATACATCCGCCGGACGATGACCATCCCAACTGGTACCCCGTTGGCGACCCGACAGAGGCTGCGCTCATCACCCTCTCCACCAAACTGGGGGCCCACTCACCCACGGAAGATGAGGAGAATCCGGAACTTCACGAGATACCGTTTGATTCGGAGAGGAAGCGCATGAGTTCTGTCAGGGGATTCGGCGAAAAGGAAGTCCTGACCATGAAGGGCGCCCTTTCCAACATTCTGAGCATATCCAAACACATATACAAGGACGGAAAAGCCGAGCCCATCCATGAAAGGGATATTTCGGAAATCCGGGCAGTGAGCGAGGGCTACCAGAAGAAAGCAATGCGCGTGCTGGCCATCGCATACAGGCCGCTCCACACAAAGGGCGGTGAATATGTCACTGAAGAACTGGAGAGAGACATGATATTTCTCGGCATCGTCGGGATGAGCGACCCGCCCAAGGAAGGAGTGAAGGAAGCCATTGCCGCCGCTCACGATGCAAAGATTCGCATATTCATCATGACCGGCGACCATGCCATAACCGCCCAGGCCGTTGGGATGGAGATAGGACTCTCCGACCACGGAGGACCCACACCAGTAATAGTGGGAAGGGACCTTTCTGAAATGAGCGACGAGGACCTCACCAAAAGGCTGATGGAAGAAGAGGCGCTCATATTCTCAAGGGTGGACCCGGGGGACAAACTGCGCATAGTCAAGCTGCTGGAGGCCCAGAACCTGGTGGTGGCCGTGACGGGCGATGGCGTGAACGACGCCCCAGCACTGAGGCTGGCCCATATCGGCGTGGCAATGGGGCAGACCGGCACCGACGTGGCCAAGGAGGCTGCGGAAGTCATCCTTCTCGATGATAGTTTCCCGACGCTGGTGCATGCCGTGGAGGAGGGCAGGACCATCTACACCAATCTTAGGAAGACAGTTATCGCAACACTGACTGCAAACACCGCGGAACTGTCAATTGTCCTGCTGGGCCTGACTGCCGTGGCAATGGGGCGTTGGGCAATCCCCATACTGGCAATTCAGATACTGGCCATAGACCTCATGGCGGAAATCCTGCCACTCACATTCCTGACATTCGACCCGCCTTCCGAAGATACCATGACGGCCCGGCCCAGAACAAGCGACGAGCACTTGCTGACACCGGGAAATACATACGAAATTATTTTCTTCGGGTTTTTGATCGGCCTTCTGTCGTTCATCAATTTTGCCCTATTCTCCCTCAGGAACGGGGGTCCATTCCTCGAACCGGTCGGGGACGATATGGCAACCATATATGCTGGCGCGACCACCATGGCATGGGTCACATTGGCATTCTGCCAGTTCATGAATATAATGTCCAGAAGATTCGACCACACCAGCATATTCAACCGCAATCTATTCTCCAACAGAAAGTTACTCATTGTGATAGTCCTCTCGATAATGATGATATTGATGGCCGTGTATGTGCCGACAATCAGCTACTTCCTGAACTTTGCACCACTGGCCCTGGAAGATTGGCTCTATGTCGGGATGGCAATGGGCATTTTCATTGCGGTCTTCGAGTTGGTGAAAGTCGTGAAGCGGTGGCGGTTGAGACGCTACGGACCGGGCGTAGAAATCGGGAACGTACAGTGAACTACCAGCCCCTAATCGGGCGAATCAAAGATTCGTCGTAAGTGGTCAGCCTTCAGACGTTAATATTCTGCAATAACAGATGGAATTCTCAGGCTGATTATTTTAATCAATTTCCGCATCAGTTAAATCAAAATTTCATACTCTATTGCTAGAACTATCTGTCGCAAAAGAGGAGAGCTTTGTGATACTGACCGCTTACCGTTGTAAGAGGCTTCACGTCAGTGACCTCTTACGATTCGTCTTAGTGCAATCCGCTTCGTGTATTGCGAAAGTGGCTGGAGAGATTGGCAATATTCGGATGATGATTCCGGGAATTCCTAAGAAAGGATAATATAAAACGTCACATTCTGCCTTCATATGCCGAGGCAAAGGGATTTTTCGAACATGAGCGCGGATGAGGCGCTCGAAGCATTGAACACCTCCAGAGCGGGATTGAGCGCCGCCGAGGCAAAGAAGCGCCTGGAATCATACGGCAAGAATGAACTCACCCTTGAATTCAAATTGCCTGCCTGGCTCATGTTCCTGAGACAGTTCAAGGATGTCCTGGTCCTGGTCCTGATAGTCGCTGGCATCATATCGTTCGTCATAGGCAGTTACAGGGACGGCGTGGTGATGTTCATCATTGTGTTCATCAACGCGATTATAGGTTTTGTCCAGCAATACAAGGCCGAGAGGATACTTGAGAAACTGAAAACGCTCATCAAATCCCCTGCCAAGGTGGTTCAGGACGGCGAATTGATGGAGTTCGACCAATCCGAACTGGTTCCCGGACAGATAGTCTTCATTGATGAAGGGGACAAGATCCCTGCGGACCTGCGCATAATAGAATCGTTCAATCTCCGTACTAACGATTTCTCACTCACCGGCGAGTCCATGCCCCAGAGCAAGCGCTGCATTGCAATCCCGGGCAAGAACTCACTCGGGGACATGGACAACATGGCTTTCGTGGGCACCACAGTCGCCACCGGCAACGGCAAGGGCATAGTGGTCGCGACAGGCATGAAGACGGAGATGGGAAAGATAGCGAACATGACCCAGGAGACCGTGGAGGCACTTTCGCCGCTCCAGAAGGAGCTGGGGCACATGGCTAATCGGCTGACCGTGCTGGTAGTCATCATCAGCATCATCCTTTTCATCGTGGCAACCCTGCAGGGCTTCACCCTGTACATCAGCCTGATATACGCCCTGGGTATCGCCGTGGCCCTGGTCCCCCAAGCATTGCCCGCACAGGTCACAGTGGCATTGACCACAGCCAGCGGAAGACTGGCTGATAGAAAAGCAGTTGTCAAGAACCTGCCGTCCGTCGAAACCCTGGGCTGCACCCAGGTGATATGCACCGACAAGACTGGCACCCTCACCAAGAACGAGATGACCGTGAGAGAGGCATGGTTCGACGGGCGGAACTACACCGCGACCGGCGTGGGCTACGAACCGAAAGGCACGCTGCTGGATGAAGCCGGAAATCCCCTCTCTCAGGATGAGATAGATTACATAGAGATAATGATGGACGCCTCCACCATGGCATCCAATGCCGAGATACATCCGCCGGACAAGGACCACCCGAGCTGGTATCCCGTGGGAGATCCGACCGAGGCGGCGCTCATCACCCTGTCCACCAAACTTGGCACGCGTTCGCCGATCGAGGATGAGGAGAACCCGGAACTGCATGAGATACCGTTCGGCTCCGTCAGGAAACGGATGAGCTCGGTCAGAGGTTTCGGCGACAAAGAGGTCCTGACCATGAAGGGCGCGTTGAAGAACGTCCTTGAGATAACAAAAGACATTTACAAGGACGGGAAGCCGGTGCCCATCACGGAACGCGATATCGCGGAGATAAGGGCTGTCAGCGAGGGCTACCAGAAGAAGGCTATGAGAGTGCTCGCCATAGCGTACAGGCCGCTGGAGAGAACGGGCAGCGAGTACGTCACCGAGGAACTGGAGAGGGACATGATATTCCTGGGCGTGGTCGGGATGAGCGACCCGCCGAAGGAAGGCGTCAAGGAAGCCATTGCCGCCGCCCACAATGCCAAGATGAGGGTGTTCATCATGACCGGCGACCATGCCATAACCGCGCAGGCGGTCGGCATGGAGATAGGGCTCTCGGACAACGGACAGCCCACACCAGTGATAACCGGGACAGAATTGATGGAAATGGATGACAAGGACCTCAGCAAGCGCCTTATGAGTGAGCAGTCCCTGATTTTTTCCCGAGTGGACCCCAGCGACAAACTTCGCATAGTGAAGCTCTTGGAGGAGCAGGACATGGTCGTCGCAGTCACCGGCGATGGTGTGAATGACGCGCCCGCATTGAAGCTGGCGCATATCGGGGTGGCAATGGGACAGACAGGGACCGATGTAGCGAAAGAAGCCGCCGAGGTCATACTGCTGGACGACAGTTTCCCAACCCTTGTCAATGCCGTCGAAGAGGGGAGGACCATCTATGCCAACCTGAGCAAGACCATAATATCCTCGCTGACCACAAACTGCGCTGAGCTTGTGATAGTGCTGTTGGGCCTTGCAGCAGTTGCAATGTGGGAATGGGCCATACCCATCCTTGCCATACAGATTCTGGCAATCGACCTGATGGCCGAAAACCTGCCCCTGACATTCCTGACCTATGACCCGCCAACCAAGGAAGTGATGAAAACCCGGCCGAGAAGAGGCGACGAGCATATGCTTACCCCCCGATATACCGCAGAGATAATATATTTCGGCTTCTTGATAGGATTCCTGGCGTTCATAAATTATGCCTTCTTCATGTACAGGAACGGCGGGGCGATATTCGTCGGGGGGGAGAATTCTGACATCTACCCGAAGGCTACCACCATCGCCTGGGTCACTATCGCCTTCTGCCAATACATCAACATCGTCTCCCGAAGGTCCGAACATATCACAATTTTCAATCGCAACATTTTCGAAAACAAGAAGCTGTTAATGGTCCTGGCCATCTCCGCAGGACTGGTTCTGATGGCGGTCTACATCCCGATATTCAATTACTTCCTGGGGTTCGCGCCATTGGCGCTGGAAGACTGGATGTATGTCGGGTTGACAATGGGTATTTTCCTCCTGGTCTACGAGACGATGAAAGCCGGGAAACGGGGGCGGTTGAGACGCTACGGACCGGACGTAGAAACCGGGAACATACAGTAATGATAATGTAGATTATTCCATAAAATAATTGACAAAATCGTTTTTCTCTTATTATCCAAACCGCAACGTATTTAGCCCCCGGAAAGCATATTCTCCAACGGAGTGATTCTTTTGGGCGATGAATCTTCGGGCAGGGAAAACGAGGCGGGGAACAGAAGTGAGGAAGAAAGTTTGAAGCGGGCAAGGGACATGCTCGAATATATTGAGACGCAGGTCGAACGGGGCAAGGCAGGCGGGGTGGATTTTTCCGAGATGGAAGCCATGCTGTCCGGTGCCAGAATCATGATAGAGTCCGGAGAATTGGAGGACGCTGTGGAGCTCATCGGTATTTGCACGGAAAAGGCCGGGAAGAGATTTTCCGAACACGAAAAACTGGTGTTCAGCATAAGAAGGACCGAGAGGGACATCAAGGCGGCCCATGATTCGGGAAAGGATGTTTCCGAGGCTGGAAGGCTCCTGAAACTGGCCAGGGTGCACATGGAAAGGGGCGATTACGTTCTGGGCATAGAATCCGCCAAGCACGCTCTGGAGACCCTCACACAGAAAAAGCCGACGGATATTGTCTGGGGCAGCGGGCTGGCGGAATCGTGAGTAAACTTATCACTAACCCGATTCGACGATGCGGAAGCCTGTGACTCCAAACAATATAAAAAACACGGGCTCACGGGGAGTTTCGTTGCACTTTGGCAATATGCCAAAGGCATTTCGAACCCCGGTCGCTGGTTCCGAAGACCAGCAGGATATCCTAGCTACCCTATGAACCCTTAGACCCACTATTGTCGCTGGGCATTTATCGTTTGCGGTTGGCGGTTGAACGGTGCCAAAGCCCTGAAGCCAGTTTGTGCATCGGCATAAACACCCCCTGCCCTCTCAGGCAGGGCACCCAAAGGATGATGACGGGAATCGTGTCACAAACATTGAATTTTTTGAATTGAATGTCACAACCCTGGCCTCCAGATAAAATGAGATATAATTCGACCAGGGCATGGTATGGATGGCCGGAACCAGTAGCCTGGCCGGGTTGGATGCCTTAATACATTCTAGACGGACACTGGAGTATGTTAAGATATGCAATACGAAGGATGAAAAATCGCGTCAGTGCAAGAGGTTCTGATTCGACGTTTGGTTTCAGAATGCGCCACTGAAGAGCTTCAGCGTCTTCAATCTGAAAACATGCATATTCAGAGCAACATGCCTCGCCTGTAAGGGCGGGGTACTGGAATTAGTCTGGTAGCAAGTGACAGCACCAATCTCTCAATCAATTCAAGCCCTGCCTGTGAGGGCAGGGTATGAGGCCGGACAAATATCAAAGGGCCTCGTGGCTAAACAATTTTTTAGGGGTAAAAAATTGAAGCCACTGAAGAGATTTGAACTCTCGACCTGCTGATTACAAATCAGCCGCTCAACCGAGCTAAGCTACAGTGGCTCTGAGCAACAGCAAATAGAATTATTGTATAAAAAGGTGCCATAGTGCGATTGAACTTGAGCTGCTCAGAGGTTGATATTACCTAACCTTTATCTGTTTGACCCTGCCCCTACTTGTTCTGGGGCAAGAACGGTATCAGTGACGCTGCGAACGAACCCATGGTCCGTGTCTGGAGCAATACCTTACCAGGCCCTACCAGATCTGTGACCAATCCCTCGCCGCTGAGTATGGTGGATTTCCATCCGCCAACCCTGCGCACCGAGAACTGCATGGTATCGGGGAATGCAACAAGATGGCCGGTGTCGACAGAGAGCACCTCGCCGGGTTGCAGGTCCTTCTCGACAATCGCGCCGAAGGAGGTTACCCAGACCTTGCCCTGGCCGGATGCCCGGAGCATGACGAAGTCCTTCTCTGAAAGGAAGCCTTTGAGGCCTTGCCACTTGGTGTCCAAGTCGACCGTCGTGTGAGATGCCAGGAAGGCGCCGCTCTGGAGAATCATGGGTATAGTTGTAACGTCCAACGCACGAACATCACCCATTGTGGGACCGACCAGTGCCAGTTCCCCCGGGCCTCGGGTCGCCGTGTAGGTATTGACGAAGAACGATTCCCCGCCCAGTGCGGATGTGACCAGACCTTTCATTATACCGCCCTTGCGGCCGTGTGTTTCGATATCGATTGTGTTGTGCATGTACATCATGGCGCCCTTCTCGGTGAGGACGCTCTGGCTGGGTTTCAAACTGAATATCAGGACTGAAAATGACGGAGAATGTTCAATGCGGCACAACAGGTCTCCGCCCATTCCCTGCGGATAGTTCGGCTGAACTGCATGCTGGGGCTGCTGGTACGGAGGCTGCGGGTGTTGGGCCATGGGTTGAGGAGCAACCGGAGGCTGCTGATACTGGGGGGGCTGTTGCGGGTGTTGCTGGTATTGCTGTTGCTGCTGATGTTGTTGGGCGGGTTGTTGCGGATGTTGTTGCTGGTACTGGTGCTGGTGTTGGGCAGGCGGTTGGCCCTGCTGATGCTGATGCTGATGCTGATGCTGCTGTTGGGGGGGGTGTTGGCCCTGAGGCTGCTGGGCCATGGGCTGCTTGTAAGCCTGGCAAGTGTGGCAGTACCACTGCTTGTATTGTTCCACATAATTCAACGAATTTGAACACGTCGGGCATTTGTTCATCATTTCATCTCCATTTAAACCTAATAGGGAATAACCGAACATGCATAAAAACCTGATGTCGGACAGTAAGAGTTCAGTATTCTGAAATTTGCCCATAGGATTTTTGTATTTTGGGAATCGGGAATCGGGGAATAGGGAATCGTACGGAATGGCTGCCAGGAACAGCCATTGAACCTGTTACCGAGTCCCGAGGTTTCAATAACCAAGCAAATTCCCGATTCCCAACGTCACTTTTCACTATTCACTTTACACTTTTCACTATTCACTTCGGCCCGTCAATCCGTCGTAAATCTAAAATCTAAAATCGAAAATCTACAATCGTTATTGCTTCATTTCACTGAATACTTACGTCGGGCAACAGCTTTTTAGCCGTCATGCAATCGCCCGTGCATGGCTAGAAAAAGAGCGGACCCGGAAGAACCGGTATCGGTGTGGTCAGAGAAGGATTTGCTGAACTCGGAAATCGTGGATGCACTGGTGATAATACTCAGGAGCCGCGGATGTTACTGGTCCAGGCAGTCCGGGTGCCTCATGTGCGGGTACAACAATGACTGCCTCGGCACTGTGACGGCAGAAAATCTTGTCAAGCAATTTGAGAAGGCCATGGAAAAATATTCGGGTCAAGAGTACATCAAAATCTACACGTCCGGCAGCTTCCTGGACCCCAGGGAGATTGAGCCGGAAGCAAGGGACCGCATCCTGGAGATGGCCGGTGGAAAGGCCCGCAAGGTCCTTTGCGAATCCAGACCGGAATTCGTCAGCCGCAGCAACATGGAACCGGCCCTGGCGCATGTGAAGGAACTGGAGATAGCAGTCGGCCTGGAAACCGCAAACGACGATATCAGGGCCAGATGTATCAACAAGGGCTTCCAGTATGCGGATTTCGAGAGTGCGTGTAACACCGCCCGCGAGATGAACGCGAGCATCAGGACATACCTACTTCTCAAGCCCCCGTACCTCACCGAAGGAAGTGCTATAACCGATGTCATTGAGTCCGTCAAAATCGCCGGGCCTCTGTGCCAGACAATATCTGTCAACCCCATGAACGTACAGCGACGAACTGCTGTTGAAAGCCTGTGGAAGAGAGGTTTGTATCGTCCGCCATGGCTCTGGAGCCTGGTGAAGGTCCTGGAGGAAGGCAGCAGACTCACCGATACAAGGCTCATATCCGCACCGTCCGGCGGCGGCTCCAGGAGGGGCGTGCACAATTGCGGAGAGTGCGACGAGGCAATCCTGAAGGCCGTGGAAACGTTCTCCCTCGGCGGGGCAGGGCCGGACGCATTCAAAGGGTTGAATTGCGTATGCAGGGAGCATTGGCAGGATTATCTGGACATCGAACCGCTCATGGGCACCACCGGGGATTTGGAAAGACTCTCACCGCCGTAATGATTTTGTAGGCACAGGGCATGGGACATGACATGACCGTACTATCAGACGGGGGCATCCTGAAAGCCATTGAATCCGGAGAACTGGCAATCGAGAATTTCATAGAGAAGAACCTCACGCCCAACGGCTATGACCTGACCATCGCGGAGATTAAGGTCGGCCAGGACGGCGAGACACAGAAATCCGGCGACGTAATCATACCACCGGGGAAGTGGTTCGCGGTGAGCACACTGGAATACGTCAAATGCGGACCCCAGATAACTACCCAGCTCTGGATACGCACGTCCTGGGCCAGGAAGGGTATAATTTCCAGCTTCGGAAAGGTTGACGCAGGCTTCGAGGGAACGCTTACATTATCGGCCCACAATTCATCGGACAGGGATGTAATAATTCCGATTGGCCAGAGGTTCGCCCAGATAGTATTCGAACGCCTTGACGCGCCCTCTGAAAAGGTCTATGCGCAGCGCTCGGGGAACT
The DNA here is from genome assembly GCA_013791785.1 of Methanobacteriota archaeon. Lineage (GTDB taxonomy): Archaea > Thermoplasmatota > Thermoplasmata > SG8-5 > SG8-5 > UBA147. The sequence continues at coordinate 2,735 of VMTD01000006.1, read as the reverse complement.
ACCAGGGCCAGAGAGGAGTGAAGCTGGCATGATACGCGCCGTGCTCTTCGATATTGGCGATACACTGATTACCAGCCTAGACTCCGAGGAGGCATTCCAGCTCATACTTCGTGAGAAAGGATTTGAAATAGACCTGGAGAAAATAAGGGACGCCCACAAAAAAGCCAGCACCGAATTCATCAGCAAGCACAAAGACATGAGGCCGCCGGATGCCAGGGACTTCAACGAGGTCTATACCGCGTGGAATGATTATGTGGTCAAGGAACTCGGGCTGAAGAAAAAGGGCCTGGGCAAGTACATCAACAAGCGCTGGTTCGATGTTGTGGGCCTCAGGGCATACGATGATTCCGCGGTGGTGGTGAACAGACTTTCAGTCATGGGCCTGCGCGTTGGCATTGTGACCAACGGGTACCGGAAAGAGGTGGATGAAATATTCGAGCGGATGGGCGGCCCCCTTAAAATCAGCATGTTCGACGTGATTGTCGGCCGGGATACCGCAGGCGCCAGCAAGCCGGACCCCAGGCCGTTCCTCCACGCCGCAGGGATGCTGGGCCTGAAACCCGATGAAATCATATTCGTGGGCGACCGTTATGACAAGGATTATATCGGCTCCCAGGGCGTCGGCATGACGCCGGTTCTCCTGCTCAGGGGCAGGAAACTGCCTGCCGGGGTGCCGGAGGACGTTACCACAATTCAGACCCTGGACGAACTGATGAACATTATTCAATAATCAAATCCAGGCAGAACATGTTCTGCGTCGGCGAGTAAGTGTGCACTTCCCGGACATTGCCGAATTTCAGCTTCTTCTTCTTAGACTGCGACAGGTGGAAAATACCCTTCTCCATCATTTCCAGCGAGTCGGACTCCAGAATCATGTAAAGATGGATTGTGCCGTTGGGGTTGATTATATCCAGGGCAACGTCCAGAAAATCTATTGCCGAATGGGGAAGGTTCATGATTATCCGGTCCGGCCTGGGAAGCTTCGGCGCCACATCCCTGGCATCGCCCAGCATGGGTGAAACGCATTTAATTTTATTTAATTTTATATTTTCAACTAAATATTTAATGGCCTCCGGATTCTTGTCGATTGCATAGACTGAAGACGGTTTCCCGGTCTTGGCCAGTATGATGGAGAACGGACCAACTCCGCAAAACATGTCCATGACACGTTCGCCGGGCTTCACAAGGTCGGATATGCGCTTTCTCTCGGTTGCCAGCCTGGGCGAGAAATATACCTTGGCAAGGTCCATTTCGTATCTGAGGCCGTACTCCTTCTGGACGGTTGCCGTGCGATTTTCGCCGGCCAGTATCTCCAGGTCACGGGTGCGGAATTCTCCCTTGACACCCTTGTCCAGGGCAACAACCTTGGCATTGCGGTTGGTTTCCAGAAGGGCCTCGGCGATATCCCTGGCATACGGAAGAAGCTCATCGATAAGCTTCAGGACGAAAACATCGCCCACGATGTCGAACGAGGTGGGGAGCAGTTCCATGAGGCCGGGGGGTAAATCCAAAACGTCAGTGTAATGCTTCTGGAGCGGAAGTTCGTCCGTATCCATCTCCCCGGTTTGGTAATCCAATCCTGGGTCGCCGGTAACGGGTATGAATACACTGTCGCCGTCACTGACGATTTTTGCATCCATTCTCAGCAATCCCGCTTCTGAAAGCTTTTTACGTATGTTCTCCCCTTCAGCCCTGGGAACAATGACACACAGACATTTCACGGTGGTTACATGGCAAAGCTAATATTCATAGGTTTGGGGCTCGGCAACGAGAAGGGCATCACGCTCAATGGTCTGGAGACCGCCAGGTCCTGCGATTCCGCATTCATGGAGAGTTACACATCCATTCTGGAGGAGGGGAGCGTGCCGAAGCTCGAAGAGATGTTCGGCAAGAAAATCCACATCCTGGACAGGGAGGGAGTCGAGACAGGCATGGAAGTGCTGGAACATGCGGCCAGGGAGGACGTCTGCTTCCTGGTGCCCGGGGACGCCATGAGCGCGACGACGCACGTGGACATGCGGCTTAGGGCCCACGCACTCGGAATTCCGACCGAGATAATCGGAGGTGTTTCCGCCTTCACGGCCATACCGGCCATGCTGGGGCTCCAGAACTACAAGTTCGGCAGAACCATAACCGTCCCGATACCGGAGCCGAACTTCAACCCCACCAGCTTCTATGAGAGAGCCCATGACAATTTCAAAATGGGAATGCATACCCTATGCCTGCTGGACATACAGAAGGATCGGGGTCGGTTCATGACCGCCAACCAAGCCCTGGAGGTGCTGGCCATAATCGAGGAAGACCTACAACAGGATTTCATGACCCCCGACAGACTGGTCTGCGTGGTTGCCCGGGCCGGCTCGGAGGATTGCCTGGCAAAAGCGGGATATCTCAAGGACATGCTGAAGCAGGACTTCGGACCGCCGTTGCATTCTATAGTTATTCCGGGGGACTTGCACTTCCTGGAGGCAAAAGCCCTGGTGGAGCTGGCAGGGGCACCGGCAAAGATTCTGACCGAGGAATAGACAGCGGTGAATGCAACTCCAAGCATATCCAAACATCGCGTTCGCCAATGGCCCGGGAACATTTTACAAGTAAACTACCAGCCCCTAAAGTGGCTGGCGTTTGTTGCCAGGGCTGGAAGTTTACCCAGGGGGCCATGCACCTGATTTATCAAAGCCGATTAGCTTTGATTTCATGTGCAAATATCTGCACGGCGCATGGCGGTCTGTTTT
>VMTD01000117.1 GCA_013791785.1 Methanobacteriota archaeon | reverse complement strand
TGCTACAAAGTGATTTGATTTAGCTTTCGCATTCACCATTTGTTTGTATAATGAAGGCAATTTTATGATGCTGGATTTAGTTTGTAATTGTTTCCTCATCATTGGCGAATGGCGAACTGTGATAACATCAACTTACAACTCCAGTTCGTGAAAGTTTGGATAGATAATCCGGGGTAAACTTCCAAGTGATGAAGAATCGCTTATCTTTTAGTTCTCGCCATTCACCGTACGTCGTAAATCTACAATCTACAATCCCTAAATCGAAAATCGTCATACATCTAACTTCAGAAAAGATGCCATGTCCTTAATCAGAAGTGTCATTCAGAATACCTGAGAGATACGCCCGGGCATTTCCGGTAATTTCCACTGAATGCCACTTGCCCAATTCGGCTTCACCATCCACAACTACGGGTTTGTATTCAGGGGTTCTGAGGAGGGTCGTTCCGGGAACTTTTCGCTCGGTGGCCAGTGCGCGAACCGCCATTCCTGCCATATCCCGATAATTTTCACCGGTCAATTCAAACCTCAGGTCCGTCATTATTTTTGAACGGTCCTTGATCTTCCGACTGATGATTTTCGGTTTCATGGTGTGTGCCCCGGTTCCCGGCCGAGATGAGAACCTGGTAATATTGATTATGTCGGGTTTGGCGGCCCTCATCAGTTTCATGCTTTCAAGGAATTCATCGTCTGTCTCACCGGGGAATCCCACAATGATGTCTGTTGAAAGAGTCAGACCCGGAAAACGGCTCCTGAACTCCCGCACAATGTTCGAGAAATCCTCAACGGTGTAGCGTCTCCCCATCCTTTCCAGGACAGAATCACTTCCAGATTGAACCGGCAGATGAAGGAACTTGAAGACCTTGTGGCTCCCGTAGGCTGCCAGTATATTGTCCGAATTGGTCTTGACGCCCGACGGGTTCATCATCCCTATCCGCATCATGAAATCCCCGTTCACCGATTCAAGGGTTCCGATCAATTCTCCAAGGCCGATACCCAGGTCTGCCCCGTAGACCGCAGAATCCTGAGCACATAGCTGTATCTCGGCTGCACCGCTGTTCACCAGCGCACCCAACCTTTGCCGCAGGTCTTTCGGCGTCCTGCTTTTGAGCGCACCCCTGGCGTTCCTGGTAACGCAGTATGTGCATGAGCCCTTGCACCCGGTGGCTATGGGTAGTATGCCCACGGCGCCGTTCCTGGCTGTTTTATTTGGTCGCCATTCCGCACCCAGGGATTTTAATGCATTAATCTGCTCTGAAGGGCCGAAAAGCATTGCATGCGGTGCGATTTTCCTTATTTTATCCGGGCAGATATTGGACAGACAACCGCATACCAGCAGGGGTTTTTCCGGCTCCTTCGAGAACTCCCCTATCTTTCTAAGCATGCGCCTTTCGGTTGTATCGATAACGCCGCAGGTGAATATGACAAATGCTTCTGCATCCTCCTGACTCACGACAGGTTCATGACCGGCTTCCACCAGACCGTCGATGAATTCATCGGCCTCGCCCCGATTCAGGGTGCATCCGTAGGCTTCCACCAGAATTCTCATGGGCATTCGGATGGCTGCCAGATATTTATCACTTGCCTAGGAAACGTTAAAGAAGGAGAATAATATCTTCACCGGGCCGATGCGAGAGTGTGTAGAAAGGGATATGCATGAACATACACAAACACGTAAGCCTGAACCTGAACCTGAGAGGGCTTGGCGAATCCGCCACCCTGGCCATAAACGACAGATGCAGAGAGATGAAGAAGAATGGCGTCGAGGTACTCAACCTGGGAATCGGTGAATCGCCCTTCCCGGTACCGAATTTTGTGGTCAAAGCCCTGAAGATGTATGCCACCGAGAACAGGTATTTGCCTGTGAAAGGACTTCCCGAACTCAGAAAGGCGGTTGCAGATTATCACTGGCATAAGGACGGCGTCAAAGTTGATCCCAACAATGTCCTGATAGGGCCGGGCTCCAAGATGCTCATGTACCTTCTTCAGCTTTCGTTCTATGGCGAGATTGTTGTTCCGACGCCATGCTGGGTATCCTATGTCCCCCAGGCCCAACTCATAGGAAGGCAGGTCCAGCTAATCAACACGAATTTCGAGGATAAGTGGCACATGAGCGCGGAGCGCCTTGCCGAACTCTGCGAGAGCGAACACGATACATATCGCCCCAGGATTGTGGTAATGTGTTACCCGGGAAATCCGGACGGCGGCACTTACACGGCAGAGGAATTGAAGGAAATCGCCGCAGTTGCAAGAAAATATGAGGTCATTCTCCTTTCGGACGAAATTTACGCCCAGATACATCACAGGGGTGAGCATGTTTCCGTTGCCAAATATTACCCGGAGGGCACTATTCTCAGTTCCGGCTTATCCAAATGGTGCGCGGCAGGCGGCTGGAGATTGGGTACGTTCACCTTCCCGGAAAACCTCGACTGGCTCAGGGAGGCAATTACAGACGCAGCCAGCCAGACCTATACCTCGGTGAGCAGTCCCATACAGTGGGCCGGGGTCACCGCATTCAAGGGCGGACTGGAACTCGAGAGATATCTGTGGCATGTGAGAAGAATTTTCAGGGAACTGAGCGGCAGATGTGCCGAGATGCTGAGGGAGTCAGGCGCCCGCATTCATCCACCGGAGGGTGCATTCTACCTGTTTCCGGATTTTACCCCCATAGCGGACAAACTCAACAAACGTGGCATAATGACCGGAAAGGACCTGTGCGAGGCTTTGCTGACTGAGAAACACGTGGCTACCGTCCCAGGCGTGAGTTTTTCCAGGCCGGCGAACGAGTTCACTTTCCGCATGTCATATGTCAATTTCGACGGCGCCACGGCGCTGGCGGCCAGTGAAGGCGTTCCGCTGCATGAGAATTTGCCGGATAATTTCCTGGATACCTACTGCGGCAAGACCCTGGATGCTACCAAAAGGATTTGCGATTTCATGAACCAAGGGGCGTAAACTACCAGCCCCTAAAGTGGCTGGCGTTTGTTGCCGGGGCTGGAAGTTTACCCAGGGGGCCATGCACCTGATTTATCAAAGCCGATTAGCTTTGATTTCATGTGATGATATATGCACACGATGCATGGCAGGTCATGCATATGAGCATGGCGGATCTCTTTTTGTAATATTCGTGTAAATGGCCTATCATCCCCGGCTTAAAAACCGGGGGGTTCCCGGCCTTTATCACTAAAAGGACATTTGCAGAGCAACAAGTTAAAATTGCTTATTTTAGGTATTGAGAGCCGGGTCGTTTCACAAATAAGTATATATCACCCGATGTCTATACTGAATTTGATCATTATGAGCGAACTTCAAGATGCAAAAATGGCGAAGAGAGAGGCACAGCAGGCAGTGAAAGAAGCAAAGAACATGGAAAAGAATGCCAAGGCCAGGGCCAAGGCAGCCAAGCTTCGTGCCAAAGCAGCCAAGATTGATGCAAAGATCCAGAAGAAGGAAGCGGAAATTAGCAAGCTCAGAGCCAAGTCCAGGCAGATCAGGGAAAAAGCTGACAGGGCCGAGGGCAAGGCCAGGTCCTACTGAGTCCGGCAGGTTTTCACTTGCCGCCGATTCCTCTCTATTTCAGTGATGAACTAAACCAGTTCAATTTCGGTTCTGGACATCCGTTCACCGGCACGAGGTTCAAAGAATTTCTGGAATTACTGAGAAAGGCCAAGATTCTGGAACAGTGCAATATCATCAAACCGATACCGGCAACCGATGATGAACTACGACTGGCGCACAGCGAAGAATATCTGGCAATTGTTCAAAAAGCCATGAAAATCGGCGGATGGCTGAGCATAGACACACCGGCCACCAGGGGCGCGGTCAATGCCCAGCGGCTGATTGCCGGTTCGGGGCTCCAGGCAGCGAGATTGCTGGTTGATACCTATGAGAATATCGCGCACACCTTCGGCGGATTCCACCATGCCGGCCCGGATTACGGGGAAGGTTTCTGCATCTACAATGACGTTGCCATAAGTGCCAAAGCACTTATTGAACGCCACGGCCTGGACAGGGTCATGATTCTCGATTCGGACGCGCATCATGGAAACGGCACCATGGACATTTTTTACAAGGACCCGAAGGTTCTTTTCGTGTCCATACACCAGGACCCGAGGACCATATACCCGGGGAAGGGATTCGTCTGGGAGACCGGCGAGGGCGAGGGCGAAGGATATACTGTCAACATACCGATGCCACCGTTCTCGGGAAACAACCAGTACGGAATGGCCTTCGATGAGATTATCGAACCGCTGGCCAGGGAATTTAGACCGCAATTGTTCATCAGGAACGGCGGCTCTGATCCATATTACGGGGATGAACTGACAATGCTGGGCCTTGATCTGGACGGATTGGCCGAGGTGTCTCGCCGGACAAGGGATGTCGCACTGGAGACCTCCGGAAAACTGCTGGACATGACCGTGAGCGGCTATGGGAACTGGGTGAAGTACGGGTGGCTGGCGCAGTTCTGCGGCTGCGAGGTTCTGAATACGGATTACAAGGCCTTTTCCCCCAAACAACCACACCGCTCACCGCCCTGCACCGAGGATTCGCTGACAAGGGCCACCGACAGCATGCTCAACTCCCTGAAAAGAGAGATAGGAAAGTACTGGAAGATATTTTGAAAAATACCAAAACCCAAATTATGAGCACATACCAAAATATATTAAGTAAGATATATATATACCCCTAGCAGGATGGGATTGCCATGGACAATGATTTTCAAGATGAGACCATAGAGGACTCCAGCGCGGAGTACAATGAGGATACCACTTATCAGGACGAACATCCGGGTCTGATTGGCATTGTTTACGGAGATGTTGGCACCGCTGAGTTAAAATGCAGCGTCATGGCACCGCTGGAGAAAGGCGAGTACGTACAGGTTCCGCATGAATCCTGCGGCCCGGTCCTGGGCCAGGTGGACAGGATGGAAAGAAAAACGAATCTTTCTGTTGACAAAGCAATAAAGATGTCTCAGGGCGAACTCATGGACATTCAGGAGAAGGTTCTGGCAGAGATCACTATCATAGGTTACAGGGACGAGCAGGGGCTGCTGCAGACGCCCAGGGCACCGTTCAAGGCCGGTTCTCCCGTAACCCGGGCTGATGACGAGCTGATTACCAAAGTGATAGGCATCAAGTGCGGCGAAAAAACAGGCGCGTTCATCGGCATGCTGAGCGGTCATGATATTCCGATACTTCTCGACATAAATGACATGGTTTCAAAGCACGTGAGCATTCTGGCCAAGACCGGAGGCGGCAAGAGCTATGTGACTGGCGTCCTGGTGGAGGAATTGCTCAAGCATGATGCCACGGTAATGGTCATCGACCCACACGGGGAGTACGGCTCCCTCAGAGACCCTGGCACACCTTCCGAGTATGCCGAGAAATTCGGCATTCATCCGAGGGGTTATGCTGACCAGATTGCGGAATTCTCCCCGGACACAAAGACAAACAAGGACGCGAAACCGCTGAGATTCACCCTGGGAAACCTGGAAGCGAGAGATATTATTTCTCTCACCAACGTGAAGAACGTCCGCCAGGCACTGCCCGCGCTGAAGAAGGTCCTGGAGATGATCAAGGCCACAAAACCCACTTTCTCCATGAAGGACATCATAAGGACCCTGGAGGCCCAGGAGGACGCGCAGAACGTCAACCTCATCCAGGAATTGCTGTATCTTGACGACATCAACATATTCGCCGAGCGCGGCACCAAGCTGGACGAACTGGTCCAGAAGGGCAAGATGACCATTCTGAACCTGAAGGGAACGGCGCCCGATATTGCCGGTTTGATTGTGAATCGGGTGCTCACTTCGCTCTTCGAGATGCGGAAGATAAACGCCATACCGCCCATGCTGGTTGTTGTGGACGAAGCTGTTAATTACTGCCCGCAACAGGGCAGTACCGCCGCGTCCAAGATAATCCGCACCATTGCAGCCGAGGGGCGCAAGTTCGGACTGGGCATGGTGGTAATCACCCAGAGGGCCGCAAAAATTGATAAGAATGTCCTGAGCCAGTGCGGAACCCAGATTATCCTGAAGATCACCAATCCGCTGGACCTGAAGGCCGTGATTTCCTCGGTGGAAGGTCTCACTGCCGGAACGACAGAGGAGATTCAACAGCTACCATTGGGCATAGCCATTGTTTGCGGCGCTGGGCTTCAGGTACCGCTGTTCATCCGTGTGCGGCCCAGAGAGACAAGGCACGGCGGCGAGAATGTGAAGATAATCGAAGACTGAATGTAAGTGGCCAGCTTTCAAATGTTAAGATTCGGCAATAACAGATTTGATTATCCAGCTGACTACTCTAATGAGTGCTCCCCAACGCTAAAGCGTGGGGTATCCTTTCAGTTTTCATCCTGAATTTCGTAATTTCATAGAGAAAAGAACTCATTCAGATTTATTCCTGATTGCTGAAATTTCAGAAT
>VMTD01000041.1 GCA_013791785.1 Methanobacteriota archaeon | reverse complement strand
TGCCGTACTAATGCAATCAAAGTAAATCGAAGTCACCAGGCTTCGATTGTTCAGGCATGCAACTTATTATGGTAAAGTTCCAGCCCCGAATCCGCTAGCAATACCTTCAAGCGGTAACGCCAGCCACTTTAGGGGCTGGTAGTTTACTTGAATGATAATCATTATTCGTATATATTATGGTTTCTGCGAATGATGGGACATAGGGTGGTTGAATTGGACATTTGGTTTCAGAATGCGCCACTGGAGTGCTCCAGTGGCTCCAATGTGGTAACAAGACAATTTAACAACAACATGCCCCGTCTGTAAGGGCGGGGTACTGGCAGCGATGTGTTAGCGAGTGACAACACCAATTGCATAAATCAATCCAAGCCCTGCCTGTGAGGGCAGGGTCTGAGGCCGGAAAAATATCAAAGGGCCTCGTGGCCAAACAATTTTTTAGGGGTAAAAAGTTGAAGCCACTGAAGAGCTTCAGCGTCTCCGGGGATTTAGGGGTAAAAATAGAGAGCCACTGAAGTGCTTCAGCGGCTCCGTGTGCTATAAAATAATTATAGAGCCACTGAAGGGATTTGAACCCTCGGCCTGCTGATTACGAATCAGCCGCGCTACCAGGCTATGCCACAGTGGCTTTATGATTGTGGGATGAGAGGGTTAATTGGACACATATATTAAAACTTACTAATCGCAACCCTCTCAATGGTTCCAACTTCCCCGGCTACGAAGCTGGTCCCAGCCTCTTCCATCATGCCCCGTCTGAATCGCTTCTCATGTTATCTGGAGGGCGGGGTATTCGCCATCGAATTTGAAAAATTCGATGGCGTGTGACACGATTCCCGTAATCATCCTTCTGGTGCCCTGCCTGTGAGGGCAGGGGGGTGTTTAAATCGACGCTCAACCCGGCCACGGAGCTGGTTCCAACCTCCCCGGTTCTGTATCCAGTCCCGACCAACCACCTCCAGCGCTCCTTCCAGCCACCCCGCTCTTCTCCCCCGAAACCCTTATTACATCGTTTTCCCATTTCCTTCGGGGACTAGCACCTTCAGCCCAGGTAATGTGCCCAATTCCCAATGCGGTGAATGAAAATGATAACCTTCTTCCTCTGGCCCATGCTAATTCCGATGATAATTCCATTGGTATACTGCCGGAAATGGAAGAAAGAAAGCCTGAAAGATATCTGGCTGATTATAATAATCATGCTATTGATTGTTATTCTGTATGAACCGCTTGCCTGGAATCTGGACTTTCCGTTTTTCGGGTACATTTTCTGGAAATTTGTGCTTTTTGTTTTCCTACCGCTAGGTATCTTTTATTGGTATCTGAAGGATAAGAAAACCAGTAAAATATTGCCCGACTTCGGTGTCCGGAAAAAAGGAATGGAAAAGAGCCTGCTGCTTTGCGCTATCTTCATACCTCTGATGCTGGCAACCGACGCCATTGTCTCGATTCTGCTTGGCAGGTCCTACCCGCCCGGAGATAATCTCCACAGTGGCATCATGTTTGTCGAATCCTTCACCGAGGAATTTTTCTTCAGGGGAATATTGTTCCTCTACCTGTGGAAGGTTACGGACGTTCGTGTGGCCTATGTCACATCTATAATGAGCTTTGTCCTGATGCATCCCCAACACTTTTGGGGCCTGGGAATGGTATCGGCCATCGTCCAGGGAGTTCTTACCGCGGTGATAGTTCACAAATCAAAGAATCTGGCCGGAGCCTGGCTCCTCCACGGGGCCAACCGGGTATTCAGCATCAGCATATTGCCCTGGTTTTTGTGATGTATGGCATACTATGACGAGACTGGGTGCCGTTGTCACCCCGCCCTGACAGGCGAGGTTTGACAGTTGAAGATTGCAAAATGCACCATTTGTTTAGAAAAATGTGAATGCGAAAGGTGCTGTAAATACCTTTCGTCCCTGCTCCCCGTCCTTCGGTTGGACCTCAGATTCTCGGAATTGAGTAGTTTCCAGGCATGGATCCTACATCGGAGATAGTTTCCTCGAACTCGTCGAAATCCTGAGCAGTGTCAGGCACACGTCGTTTCTAGGACGGATTTCTCCGAGCGGGGCATCACGGGTCGCTGGCGTCGAAGCGAATTTGTTCTCGCTCCAGGTCTGCGCTGCGTCACGCCCCCACGGTCTGGCTACGGACTCCCGCCCTTCCGTTTTCAAAATGTTTGAGCCAATCATTTGGGAGATTTATATCCTCGGGCTGTCATCTCGATTGCGTAATTTATTTCGGCTTCTTGGGTATTTTCAAGCAATAAATATCTACCGATTTTTGCTGCTGGCATTTTCCATATGCCATTAATGAACGCTCTAAAAGCATGAAGTGTGCGGGTCGTGTCGTAGATTTTTATTTCAATGGAATCTTCATTTTCCAAATGTTTGAATTTGTTAATGAATTCACGTTCCTTCTCGGAAAGTTCCGAAAAGCATCTATTGGAATATGAAGCATATATGTCGGCACCGTGAAAAAATCCCATTTTAACATTCTTGCCAATGATATATCCCTTCGTATAGGCTATGTAAATCTCAATCTTTATTTTATTAGTATGCTGACGAATCATGGAATTTTTACCTTACGGATTGGACTGCCCCCCTCATAGTGGACTCTAAGAATCGAGACATTATATAATTTCTCCTTTCAATTTCTGCTCGAATTCTTTCGGTGAAAGATATCCGAGTCCAGAATGCATTCTTTTGCTGTTGTACACGCCCTCAATGAATGCCTGGATATTGTCCCAGGCATCCTCAAATGTTTCATATTCGTTCAAGTAAACCTCCTCGTATTTCAGCGTCTTGAAAAAGCTTTCAGCGTACGCATTATCTGTTGGAACTGCTTTCCTGGAATTACTTATCTGGATGCCATGATCCCTGAGGCACTGGGTGAACGCAAAAGAAGTGTATTGCGTTCCCCGGTCTGAATGGTGAATCAGACCGCTGATATCATCATCCTGGCGATTATACAGTGCCATTTGCAGGGCATCCAGTGCTGTTTCTGTGCTCAAACTTCGGCTCAAAGACCAGCCAATGCAGCATCTTGTATGGATGTCCAGTTCAACAGCCAGATACACATACTCCTTGCCGAGCTGAATGTACGTAAAATCAGCAGCCCAGACCTGGTTCGGCCTCTCTGTTTTGAGGCCGCAAAGCAGGTTTGGGTACACTGGATTATTGTGCTCAGAATCTGTCGTTATTGGCGAGAACTTCTTGCGCCTGAACTGTAGATTGTTCTCGCGCATCAGGCGCAGAACACGTTTGTGATTCACAGTATTTCCCTGCTTTTTCAATTGCCTGGCTATTCTACGGTATCCGTAGCCAGGAAATTCATGGATTATTTTCATCATATCCTCGACAACTGGCCTGTCCCTGGCTTCACGACTATCATACCCATTGTTTCTGGCCCAGGCATAATAGCCGCTCTTGCTGACATTCATCAAGCGTGCTGATTCCTTGGCTGGCACAGGGGCTGGAAAACGCTGGTTATCCCAGATCATTTGGTATTTCTCCTGCTTTGTGATTTCCGTTTTTCTTCCTCGACTCGCTCGTTCATTGTCTTCAAAGTTTTTTTTAGGAATTCGTTCTCCGCGTAAAGACGGCCAATGGTTCGTTCCAACTCGGCTACCCTGGCCTGGTCCTTGTACGGATGCCCAGAGCCAGTGAATGCCTTCTCCGGATTATCCATGAATTCCTTCTTCCAGCGGAATACCAGTGCAGAATGTAGCCCGTTCTCACGGGCAACCTGGGCCACTGGGATTCCAGATTCAACCTGGGACAAAATAGCCAATTTGAACTCTTTTGTGTAATTAATCCTAGCTTTTGTCATATTTCACCTCATATCAAATACTCTCTATTCAAATTGTCCATTAAAAGGGGGTCAGTCCAATTTTACAGGCCATCCCTTTACATTATACCAATGATTATAGGGCACTTCTCCGCTACGCCAAATCACTTGATGCCAGATTAGTATAAACCCCTGTCCTCACAGGCAGGGCATGTTGATGTGAGAATGCCAATCTGAATGGACCTGTATTATCGGGAAAGACAGAGGCCACCTTGGAATATCATGCATCCATTGCGGTTGGAATGTGTTATCATATGTGATTCTCATTATCAACATCTGGCTCAGCCCTTTTATTTACTTCTCATGCGTAATATTACTTGTGTTGCTGAAAATTATGAATGTTTTGATAATCAGTATATCATTAGCCGCACTTCTCCTTTTCAGCCAATGCAGCATGGACAGGGGTGCGGAATTCGGCCTCCGTGCCGAGGCAAACGATACATATCTGGGATTCGGCACCGGCAACATTACGTTCAATGATACTTTTTTCATGAATCTCAATGCCGGCGACAATACCTCTTGCAACATGCCCAACGGAGTCGGGAACATAACGCTCATGCAATCATTGCCAGAAGGCAATATCAGTGTTAAAAATGATACGCTGGTTCCGGAAGATAAATTCCTGGACGGGGGTAAGGGATTTGGAACTGCGCATGTGAGCGATTACCAGATGCTGGCTGTCGCAATTGCCGGTTCTCTGATGCTCTGGTTGCCTTATCTTGAGTGGATGCATTATGTAAACTACCAGCCCCTAAAGAGGCTGGCGTTTGTTGCCAGGGCTGGAAGTTTACCCAGGGGGCCATGCACCTGATTTATCAAAGCCAAATGGCTTTGATTTCATGCGCAATAGATTGGACGATGCATGGCAGGTCATGCATATGAGCACGATGCATGGCAGGTCATGCATATGAGCACGATGCATGGCAGGTCATGCATATGAGCATGGCGATCTCCAACGTTTTTACTGTCGATGCCGATTCATCTCAGACCCTCAGGGCTGGGCTTTCTCGGCATTTATGCAGTAAAGGTGGGTGAAAACCACCGGAACGGAAATGTGCTTTACCTGAGAAAACAATTCTTGAGTTCGAAGTCCAGGATATTTATACCTACTCGTTAAAATCTAACCGTTTTTCTCGCATCTGGCCTTCGACCTCTTCAGTGCCTCGACAACAGGTAATTCCTTTCCAGTGAGGAAGTTGATAAGCGCGCCTCCGCCGGTACTGACATGGTCCATCTGGCTCCTCAGGCCGAATTTCTCCACGGCAGCAGCGGTATGGCCCCCGCCAACCACGCTGAAGCATTCGGACTCTGTCATAGCCTTCAGCACGTGCAATGTCCCGAAATCGAACTCGTCCAGCTCGAAAACGCCCATTGGGCCGTTGAGCATGCATCTCTCGGCGCTCATTATCTCGTCAATGTAATCGACAGTGGTTTCCAGGCCTATGTCGTGTATGGGGAATTCCGCCGGAAGCTCGTCAATGCTGAGCCTGAGTCTCTCACCGTTATTGTTGAGGCCCAGGTCCACTGGCACCTGGATCTTGTCCGGATATCGGTCCATGAGCGCCCTGGCCTCTTCCAGCATCTTGGCGAGTTCTGGAATCTCCTTTTCCATGAAATCCTCGCTGGCCTTCCCCAGGTCGTATCCCTCCGCTTTCAGAAAAAGATTCGCAACGAGGCCGCCTGTGAGTGCTTGCGCCAGCATATTGTTCTCCAGCATGTACTTGAGAACGTTGAGGGAATCATCCACCTTTGTCCCGCCGAGTATCGCTGTTAATCCATCGTCTTTAGTGAGGAGTTTTCCCAAGGTACAGAGTTCGGATTCCATGAGACGTCCCGCGATTGCAGGCATTACCTCCGCAAAACCGATGAGCGTGGGCTGGGACCTGTGGGCCGCTGCGAATGCCTCGCACACGTAATAATCCGCGACAGAACTCAGCCTCTGAACGATATGGCTCCTGGCCTGGATATCCGGCTTCTTGTCCTTGAGAGCGACGTCCTCGGAATAAAATCTGGTGTTCTCCAGAAGAATAATCTCCCACGGTTTCATGGCCTTTATGGTGTCCAGGGCCCTGGTGTCGAACAAAGAATCAACATAGGTAACTTTCCTCCCCAGTAGATTGGCCAGTATCTTCCCGTGCTCTTTTAGGGGGGTGAAATCGCTCTTGCCGGGTTTGCTCTGGTGGGCCAGAATAACAATTTTGGCATTCCCGAGGTCCTGTATGGTGGGCAACACCGCCCGTATCCGGGTGTCGTCCAGTATATTCATGGTGGTGGGATCAATGGGCGAGTTGATGTCCAATCTGAGAAGCACTGTCTTGCCGTCGAAATCGAAATCGTCCAGCGTGTAGAACGGATTATCTGCCATCGGATGACATATCGCTGCTATATTTAAACATTTTTTGGAGAGGTATTCGGCAGTTTGAAATTGATAGTCGATTCCTTCCCCATATTTTTTGATATTTGCCTAGCTCACGCTGGCAGAGCCCCTTCCTCAGGACTCCCCCCAACATCAATTCATTTGCCGACAGGGCCGCCGGCAAATCGCGAGCATGCCCCGCCTGTGAGGGCGGGGTCTTGAAAACATTCTGGATACGATTGACAAAACCAATTGCATAAATCCCTTAAAGCCCTGCCTGTGAGGGCAGGGATGTTCGACCTCATAAATTTCACTGGGTCGATAACCCATAACTCCCCCATATTTTTTGATATTTGCCTAGCTCACGCTGGCAAATTATAAAAAAATAAAAGGGGGAGTAATCGTGATACTTGTCTCCATTATTTTATTTCTACTCTGTGTCTGTCTTTCAACTCGCCTATTTTGCCCTTGTTCCAGGAACTTATCTTGGAGAAGAAACCTGTTACACGGGTAATGCCCTCGGTGTTCTCGGAGCCGCATTTCTGGCATGTTCCCGTTAAACCTCTGTAGGTCTTCCCGCAGTCCAGGCAGGAAGTGAATTCCGGGCTGAAAGCAATTTGCGCGTTCTGGGTGTTGCGCATTGTCTTCTTCACGAAGTTGGCCAGTGACTCGGGCGAGGGTTTACTTTCTCCGAGCCAGACATGGGTGAGCGCTCCCGCCTCGATTAACGGGTGGTACTGGCCTTCCATTTTCACCTTGTCTATGGGGTTGATCTCCGCGGAAACATTGACGTAAGTCGAATTTGTGTAATACAGCTCTCCGGCGCTCTTGTTTCCCTTAATCACGGTGGGCGCCTGCATGGGGAAATGTTTCATGTCCAGCTTCGCCATTCTGTAGGCCGTTGATTCTGCCGGCGTTTGCTCCAGCGGCATCTTGATTCCCAGTTCATTGCCGATGCGCTCCGCCTCCTTGTTCATGTGAGCTATTATCTTCAGGCCAAACATGTTCGCGTCCTTGGACTCGTGGAGCTGTTCGCCGGTGTGATATTGCACCATCTCATTCAGGCCGAGCATTCCTATGAGGAAACTTGCCCTCTCCAGGCGGTAATACGGTTCACCGTCAAGCTCCATTGCCAGCAGGGATAACGGGCCGTACTTCCCCATCTTGAGTAGTTTGGATATGAACACTTTCTTCTGCAGGTGGGCCTTCGCGGCAAGTTGTATTCTGTCGGTGATAATATCTTTCATTATGTCATCGTTGAGATTCGCTTCGTAGGCAATCCTGGGCAGGTTCACTGTGACGTTTTGCATTGCGGAATATCTCATCTTCCATGGCGTTTTGGCATCTTCCAGATCCCTGTTGTCCAGCTTGAATGTCAGACGGCAGCACTCGCTTATCTTTGCGGTATCGCCTCTGTCGAAAACGAAGTAGGTGTTTCCCTTCTCCGAAGCTACCTTGCAAATCTTTTCGAGGAATTCTTCATGGCCTTCGGAATCGAAGAACTTCTCTGTCATGTGGACGTTCGGCTTCGGGAAGAAGAACGGCCTTCCAAGGGCGTCGCCGTCCATGTATACATCGAACAGCGCATCAACGAACCTCTGCGCTTCAGGGAGATAATCCTTGTACGTTTGTCCCGTCTCCTTGCCGCCCGGGCCGATTGCCGGTACATCCATGAAGTGCTTGGGAACCTCCCAGTACAGATTGAGATCGCTAAAAATTGACTGGCCGCCCCGCGCAACGGCTTGCTGGGCGAACTCGTAAATCAGGATTTGCGCAAGCTGCTTCATCTGTTTGTCGTTCGTCTTCTCCAGGTACGGTGCCAGGAACAGGTTGAATGCGTCCCATCCGATGGCGCCGGCAAAGTGGCCCTGAAGTGCCGCAGAGAACTTGACCACATGTTCGATTAAAACGTCCGCATGCTTCGCGGGTTTGGCTATGGAAATGGCGTTCGGGAGGTTCAGCCCGAATTTTTTAACATATTCAATTGACTGGCCGCCGCAGTACGGGCGGTCTATCATTCCCAAATCGTGAAGATGTATCATTCCTCTCATGTGGGCATCTGCGATGGATTCGTCGAACACCTCGATAAGTGCGAATTCCTTCTTGATGTTCTCGGCTAACGTAAGATTGGTGGCCTCCGGGCCGTGGGGCACATTGGCGTTCTCCTTGTTGGGGTTGATTATTATCTCTCTTGCGTCGTAAAGGGGAACACCCAGGCGGGTGTGCTGTTTCCTGATCCTGGCAAGCCCGTATTCCACCAGCTTGGCGTTGGTGAGTTCCCGAATCAGGGGTGCGGTAACATAATCTATTTCCAGGTTCAGTATCATCCTCTCTACCTCCCTGGCCACGATGGCAGCGGCATCCTCGCTGATGTTTGTCTCGCGGACCAGGGCGTCCTGGATTCTCTGCTTGTCCCATTCCTTAATATCCTCGTCCGATGTTCTCACGAACAGGGATAACTCTGTGGATTCCGGAGTTCCCGTTCCGGGGGTTGCTTGTTTGCTGTTTTCCTTCAGTTGGACCGGTTTCATCCGTTTCCCTTCCTTTTTTGATATACTATCATATCTGTTATGTGTATTGAGCAGGCTATGCCAGACATGTTCACAAAGCCCGCGTATGCTCCCGCACCCACTTCTGCACCTTTGCCAAAACATACTGGCATGTGACGATACGCATTCCCATGCTCACATCCCTCTATACATCCCGGCTAGGCATTATTTTTCGGGAACCCTGCATATTCTCATGTAGTTTAAAGAGATTTTTGAACTAAACTTGGTAACAGAGAAAGCACCGAAAAGGTTATTTATTACCAGGTTTGTTACCAAGTCGGGTGAAATATGTTCATTCCAGATGATACTTTCAAGACAAAGATATTCCAGGAATTGGAAATCGGCGACAAATCAATTAGTACGCTTCACAGAGCTTTGACGGAAAGCGGGCAGAAGGTTCACAGGTTAGTTCTCACAGGATATCTCAAGGCAATGGAGGAGATGGGCTTGCTCACATCAAGAGAGTTTCCGCCTTCAAAAGTGTATTCCATATCCACCATGTCGGACAAGGATATTTACGGGACTGTTAAGGATATATGTGATGAGCTGGATGTTCTCCCCCATGACAGGAAACCGGAAGTAATCCTGTATTTTTTCCAGAAGTTGTTCAAGCGCCCGGTCTTCCAGAGCGAGATGCTCAGGGCAGGATTTGACGGCGACCCGGAGATTTTTGCGGTCAAGATACCCAATGAGGAAAGGCTTGAACTCAAGAAAATGTTGGCCAAGAGGGGATTTCGCCTGGCAATGAAAGAGCCTGCGTTCACAGTCCGAGAAGCAAATTATGATAAGGAATTTGATATGATATTGCAAATGGCAATATTGCGAAAGTTCAGGGCCGGCAATCTCGCCGTTGATACAAAACAGACAAAGCTGGTGTGAGCGAACATGTCAAAAAATTGGGTCTCTGACCGAAAGAAGGATTACTATTACAGATTGGCCAAGGATGAGAATTATCGCAGCAGGGCGGCCTACAAGCTCATGCAGATAGATGAGCGCTTCAGCATATTCCGGAACGGTGACACTGTCATCGATTTGGGTGCCAACCCGGGCGGTTGGTCACAGGTCGCTTCCGAATTGGTTGGTGAGAAAGGCCGTGTAATCGCTTTGGACATCAAACCGCTGGATCCGATAAGCGGTGTGGTAACTATCAAGGGCGACGCCAGGTCAGTGGCGGTGAAGTCGCAGGTTAAAAGAGAACTACTAGACGGGTTCGCGAACGTTGTCATATCGGATATGGCACCGAACATCAGCGGCAATTATTCATTTGATCATGCAAGGTCCATAGAACTTGCCGAGATGGCTCTGAGCTATTGTGATATGTTTCTGGTCAGGGGCGGTAACATGGTCATCAAGGTATTTGACGGTGACATGGCACATGAATTTTTCGGGCGCATCAAGGACAAATTTGCCACTGCAAAAAGATACTCCCCCAAAGCCTCAAGGAAAACCAGCTCGGAGGTTTACATGATCGGAAAGGGCATGAAAAGGGCCCAGGAATAATCGTTATTTTCAACTATAATTATATGCTCCCTATTTATATTTTTAAATAAATTAATTAAATTATTATATTTTTATTATATGCTATGGTAATATATATTTATGCTTCTATATTGAAATAATAATTTTTATATTTATATATTTACTTATTTTTTTGCTTTTTGAGTATTTCTTTTGCTTTCTCTGGAAACATATCCACATCTGTTTCTAGTATCGGTTCGAGTTCGGACACATCAAATCCTTTCTCTTTCCACATTTCTATCTGTTTTTTGTATCTCTGTTTCACCACTTTTCCGTTGCCCAAAACCATTTTTGCCTTTTCTTTAAAGCCTTCGACATCATCAAGATATTGTTCCAATTCTGTAATTTCATAACCCGCTTTTCTCCACTTTATCAACTTGTCCTGCAGTATGCCGCGGATCTTATCCTGCTTTTTCTTTTTCTCGGGATTGGCGTTCTTCTCCGACTCAGGTTCGGCAGCCATTACCGTTTCCGGTTTTTCCTTCTGAATTTCAGGTTCCGGTGTTTCTGCGGGGGGCTCTTCCGCAGTTTCCGGAGCATCGGCTGCAACGTCCTCCCCGGAACTTTCCTCGGCCATCTCGTCCAGCTTGTCCAGGTCGATACCCAGAGCCTCCAGGTCCTTCGGTTTTTCCGCGTCGAAATCCACATCGTCCGATTCCACCAGGCAGGCAAACTGTTTTTTCAGTTCCTCGGGCAGTGATTCGAAATCCTCGGATTCGCTGAGCTCGGTGAGTATGTTGCCCACAGATTCGGATATCGTGCCCGAAAGGTTATCCAGGTCCACAGAATCCATATCCTCTTTTATGTCAAAATTGCATACTTTACATTTTATACTGTTCGCCGGATTCGGCGCTTTGCAAGATGGGCAAGGAATGTCTACGCTTCCTTTCTTCTTTCCTCCCAGTGATTGAACCAGCAGTTTGTTGGCCACTGTTCGTGAATAATTGGCAGAAAATCTCTCACCGTGCAGGGCTTTCATAAGAAATTCTTCCATGCTGTGGATACCTGCCTGGTAGAGCATCAGGGCCTTCTTTCTTGTTACACCTGGTATAAGAGTAAGTTCTTCCAATTTCTTCCTTGTCAGGGGATCTTCTATATCTATCATTATGTGCGTCTTTCCCCTTGATTTGGGTGAGCTTACGCCCAGACTGCCGTCGGTCTTCTTCTTCAGTTTTGTCTTGCACATGGTGCATGATTCAGAATCAGGTTTGTTTACTGTCCCGCATATTGGGCACCGTATGCTTTCTTCCTCGTTCATCAATGTTGCATCGGGTTGCCTTTAAAAATAGTTTGCTACATCGTTTTTGTAAAATATCTCTTTAAGCTTTATTTATCGGCTCATTATCTTTATTGTTTTATTATATGCGCGACATAGCTATAATTATACCTCTAATGACTCGGTGTATTATTATATATAACTTTATATGTATCTTTATTGTCCTTTAAACTTTAATTGTTTAATTATATTTGATTGTTACTTGTTTTATAATCTTTTCTGTTTCATTATTGGTAATATGCTTATATTATACTCTATTTTACTTTATTTGACTATTTTTTAAATCTTTAAGTTTTATGCGCTGCCTCAAATACGCTGTTTCACGCTCATATTCTCACAGAACCATGTTTTTCCACGCAGGAGCCTAGCCTCTGCTGATATTTTTTGATGTTTCCTTGACATTTCATTTTGACTCTTTATGCAGTGCTACGATTAAATGGATTTTATTACCTCTTTTTTGGATTTTTCATGCCTTGTTCGAAAAATCGTTAGGTTTATATCCTTGTGTTTTGTTTGTCGCAATACATAGAAAATGCGACGTAATATTAATATACTAAAACGTGCGACGTCTGTTTCTCTAATAGTTCTTTTCGAGATGTTATGTGCATACGATTATTTAATTTTTATTACCTTTTATGTCTTATTTTCATTACATGCCGTATTTTACGCAGGATTTTTGAGTAATAAATAACTTATATTCGTATGTCGCACTTTTTTTGCCCCAAGAGAAAGAGTGCGGCATATTCCGGGACCTCGGTTTCTGTGTCTTTCTTTACTTTGAACACCGTATTCTTCAGTTTTACCTCGTAATCTTCCAGACCCATGAGTTTGACAGTGCTCTTTTCAAAACCGGGCCAAACCGAATCCCGCAGCGGCAGAAATCCGTTCAGTTCCTCCACGGTCATGGTCCTGACAACCAGGCCTGTCTTCCCGTGGACAGAGCCGGGAAGCCTGATGAGGCGTTTTATGTCAGACGTTACGGGTTCATCAGTCTCGCCGCCCAGGTCGACGGTCATCTCCTTCACGATATGGTTGATGAAGCTGTTCCTCACGGAATCCTCGCCGAAGGGTTCCAGGTTGAGGTCGCTCCGCATCTTGTCGATCCCACGGTCACCGGGTTTGCCGAGGTACATGCTGTTGTATATTTTCAGGGCGAGCGTGTCACCAATCCCTCTGTGGCTCTCAAGTTCGTCGATGACATTTTCTTTTGGCATTTTCTCGGTTCTGTCTATGAAATCCAGGACGCTGGCAGTCACCTTGCCTCTCCAACCGGGTGTGTCCCGCGGGTAAAGCCGGTAAATGTATTTCTTGTTATCATGGTCCTTGAACCTCTCGTTGCTGAAAATCACCTTCCTGACAAGCGTGTCAATGTTGGTGCTGGGTTTAGTGATATAATCCACAATTTCCCTTCTCTCATGGCTGTTCAGGCGGAGAACTTTCTCATTGCTCACGTGAGCGTGATATCCTCTTCCGCCGGAAAAGACAATTTTGACATCATTCTCGTCAAAACCAAAATCATCCAGCAGGTAGCTGTGGACCAGTTTTTTGAATTGCACCTTGACCTTCTCGAACATCATCTCAATGGTCATGTTCTCGCTTCCCTGGATATGGTCCGCATCCAGATCGAATATCAGGTCGGCGCCAAGCCATGTTTTTTCATCCATCGTTCGGGCGTTGGGCTTGGTGTAGTAGGCCGATGAGTGATATGCATGAATCGGTGCCTGCTTCTTCAGGAAGTTCTGCAATTCATCCGGTGTTCCGAACCCCAGGTGGCGCCACATACCTCCCCTCTCTGTGATGACGCCGAACTCCCTGTTGATGAGCTTTCCGGGCGGCTGGACATTGGCCTTGGAATAATACTTCCTGAACATGGCCTTGGTGAATTCGAGCCTCGGGTTGGTGTTCCCTACTGGCTTTCCGGATTCCATAGTTTCCGAAAAACGTCCTACCGATATAAACATTGGTAATGTGCGCAGATGTAAGTGGTCAGCGTAACGATTTTCGATTTAGTAATTGTAGATTGTAGATTTACGACGGACGACATTCTGCCAGCAAAGATCTAAAATCTAAGATCTAAAATCGACAATTTCAGAATATTGAACTCTTACGCGCAGACACAAACTTAATATGTCGGGCGTCAATCCCACCCAAGATGCCAGTTTCAAATGAGACCCTTGAGTACATCAGGGAGCTGAAGAAGAAACACGATGCAGTCATAATCGCGCACAACTATCAGATGCCGGATGTCCAGGACATAGCTGACCTGCTGGGTGATTCCCTCGCGCTTGCCACGGAAGCTTCTAAGATGGATTCCAAAATCATCATTTTCTGCGGTGTAAATTTCATGGCAGAGACTGCCAAGATTCTCAGCCCGCAGAAGGTGATTATTCATCCCGAGCCGGATGCCAGATGTCCCATGGCTGACATGGTCGAGATTCCGTTTCTCAGGGAAATGAAATCCAAGCATCCGGATGCTGTTGTGGTGTCCTATGTCAATACCACTGCTGATGTGAAAGCGGAATCCGATGTTTGTTGCACGTCCGGAAACGCTGTCAAGGTTATAAAATCCGTCAGGGAGAAAAAGATAATTTTCACACCGGACCGGAATCTCGGAATGTACGTCCAGAGATTCGTACCCGAAAAGGAGATCATACTGTGGCCGGGATTCTGCGCGGTACATCACAACAAAATCACAGTGGCCAAGTTGGAGTCTCTGAAGTCGCTGCATCCCGAAGCCGAGGTTATGGTCCATCCGGAATGCACGCCGGAAGTGATTGATTACGCTGATTGTGTATTCTCGACCCACGGAATGCTGGTGCATGCGAAAAAATCCGATGCGGCGGAATTCATACTTGGCACCGAAAAGGAGATGACTTACCGGCTTTCAAAAGATATTCCAGGAAAACAGTTCTATGCCGTGGAAGATGCCGTGTGCCAGAACATGAAGAAAATCACCCTGGAAAAGGTCATCAAAAGCCTTGAGACCCTGGAACCGAAGGTCGAGATTTCAAAGGACATTCTCGAGAGGGCCAGGAAACCGCTGGACAGGATGGTTGAGATAGGTCGCGGGGAATAATATCATAATTCGCAAGTCACGAGTTGGATTGTGTTAGACCGATGCCATGATCGATCTATTCGCAACAAATGTCGTTGTTCCAAATGCCAGCTCTCTTAATTGCCGGTAGTTTATATGTTGGTATTCTCCAGGATATCCACAATTTTCTGCGAAGCATCCCCGTTCCCGTAGCTGGCCTTTCTCTCCCCTGTTGGGTTGAAATTCTGCACGGCAGATGATATCTTTGTCTTATCCGCACCCACAAGCACATTCCAGCCCTCGCTCACCGTTTCCACCCACTCGGTCTCCTCCCTCAGGGTGATGCACGGCGTTCCGAAGAAATATGCTTCTTTCTGCATGCCGCCGGAATCTGTGAGAAGCTTTTCGGCATTCTTCACCAGAGCAAGTGATTCAATGTAATCCACAGGCTTGATCATTCTGATATTTTCCGGTATGGTTATGCCGTGCTTCCCGATGAAGGCCACAGTCCTGGGATGGGCCGGGAATACAACATCGTGTCCGTTCGTTGCTTCAAAAATACCTTCCAGATTACGGCGGTTATCTGTATTAACTGGCCTGTGAACTGTGAGAAGCAGGTATTTTTTCGCGGCCAGTCCGTTCCTCTCCAGCACGTCGGTCTTCATGTCGGAGTATTCCAGGGCCGCATCGTACATCACGTCCCCCACAAGGTGGACGCCTTCCCGTATTCCCTCGTTCTCCAGGTTACGGATTGCAGTGGGTGTGGGGCAGAAAAGCAGTTTCGAGATGTGGTCGGTGAGCCTCCTGTTCACTTCCTCGGGCATGGCCATGTTGAACGACCTCAGTCCCGCTTCCACATGAGCCACAGGCACATGCAATTTGACCGCAGCCAGCGCACCTGCAAGAGTTGAATTTGTATCCCCGTAGACCAGCACCCGGTCGGGTTTTCTGTCGAGTATTATCTTCTCGATGCCCTCCAGCATCCTGGCCTTCTGCCAACCGTGAGTTCCCGAGCCGACTTCCAGGTTGTAGTCCGGTTGCGGTATTCCCATGACCTCGAAAAAAACCTTGGACATCTCGTAATCGTAATGCTGGCCCGTGTGAACAAGTATCTCCTCGCTGTTCTTCCTGAGTGCCCTGGACACCACGGATGCCTTGATGAACTGCGGTCTCGCGCCTATGACACTGAGTACCTTCACTTTTCCTCACCCTGGCAATCCCTGAGCATGAATTTTTCAAGAATCTCTCTGGCCTGCTCCCTTCTGACCTGATGCGCTTCAATAAAGGTTACTACTTTCTCAGTGAGATATTGCTTGCAGTACCCGCACAGCAGTTCGCCGGACCGACACTTTGTCTTCCTGTCCTCCAGTTTCGCATCGTTCTCTTCGAAAATGTAATAGAGATACTGGTAGACCGAGCAGATGTCCGGATTACCTCCTTTCACTTTCTGCTCCTCCACGCTGACGCATCCGCCGGTGAAGGCATTGCCTATCTTCTTCTTGATATCCTTCGGTTTGTCAATCGTGAAAATGCTGGTGTTGGGCAGCGAGGCGGACATTTTATCCGAACCGGCAAGGCTCGGCAGCATCTTGCAATGCAGCAACGCCGGTTTGTAGAAACCGATACCTTCGGCGATGTCCCGGGCCACTCTGAAATGCGGGTCCTGGTCAATGGCACAGGGGATGACGCATCTTATGTTTCGGCCGCGCAGGACGCTGGGAAGAAAGGCCGGTGCGGCCTGCATGCTGGTGAACCATATTGAACCTATATTCGTGCTGTTGTTGAAACCGAACACCGCCTTCGTGGTGTTGAAGGTGACCTTCTTGGCGACCTTTATGGCAATCTTGTAAAGCTGGTTGCTGTATTCCGTGTCCAGGAATATGTGCGTTTTCTCGGGGTCGAAGCCCAGGGCGATGATGTCCAGCGCGTTTTCGTAAGCGTATTTTCGCGTGTCCTCCATGGTGAGGTTCTGGTTGAACATGAATTTCTCGTCGTCGGTCATCTGGAAATAAAGTTCTATACCAAATTTGTCCTGAAGGTATTTCGTGAAAAGCCAGGGCATCAGGTGACCCAGGTGTGTGTGTCCGGAAGGCCCGCGACCGGTGTACATGACGAATCCGGCGCCACTCTCCACATCCTGGAAAATCTTGTCCATGTCCCTGTGGGAATAGAATATCCCGCGGCGCAGCATCGTATGTAGTTCACCAGTGTGCTCCAC
The DNA here is from genome assembly GCA_013791785.1 of Methanobacteriota archaeon. Lineage (GTDB taxonomy): Archaea > Thermoplasmatota > Thermoplasmata > SG8-5 > SG8-5 > UBA147. The sequence continues at coordinate 42,271 of VMTD01000041.1, read as the reverse complement.
GAATTTGGAAATAATCTTGCTGTCTATCTTCTGGGTGCCGAACATCTCGATCAATCTTTCATAATCGATGTCGCCGGTCACTTCCCATGGGGTTACAACGAAATTCTCTGGCAATCACAATCACCCTTTGCAGGTCAATAGTCTAAATGCAATATAAATCCTTGGTATGACGATTGTAGATTGACGATTGTAGATGTATGACGATTGTAGATTTAGGGATTGTAGATTGTAGATGTATAACGATTTTCGATTTAGGGATTGTAGATTGTAGATTTACGACGGATTGACGACGTTGCATATTCCCTGCAAAGATCTAAAATCTAAGTTCTAAAATCTAAAATACGGTTGGACATTCTGCCAGCACAGATCTAAAATCTAAGTTCTAAAATCTAAAATTTCAGAATACTGAATTCTTACGTAAGATGGAATGTGAGATTATTTATATCGTGTACGCCTTGATAGCAATGAAGGTGATGGATGCTGAACCAGAAACCGGATAATCCGCCAGCCCATGAGCCGAGGTCCGATGCTCAGCCAGGGGAAAGTGCCGGTCGAATCCTCAAGAAGATTTTTCGCCAGGACGACAGAGTCGGTAAAATCGAACCGCAGACTGCCAGCGTCTCGCTTCTGATGAAACCCCTCAGGCTTTTGATATTCACGCATCTGTGCCGGAATCCGTGCGACCATACCCGTTCCATCGCCAGGAAGATGGAAATGAGCACTTCCTCGATTAATTGGAATCTCGGTCAGCTGCTCGCCGGCGGATACATAGAATCCAGGGGGATGGACGGTCGAAACATCTACTGGCCCAAGGGAATGATGGAGGCGGAAGACCTCGCCTTGGCAGGCATGTTCCGTTTTCAATGGCCGGCAAAAATACTGAAGATTATTCATGGATCGGGAAACAGCATACGCCAGAAGGATATTGTTTCATCTGTCGGGCTCAGACAGCAAAATGTTGAATTCTGGCTCCGAAAGATGGTGTTCGTGGGGATACTGGGCAAGAAAAAGATTGACAAGCATGTCGTATATTTCATTACCGGGAAATTCCGGGAAAAGGTCAGGCATTACGAATCACGTTCGAAGGATTTCTCGCGAATTGTCTTTGGCATCCTGAAAAAGGACGGATTGATGCCAAAAAGCCAGCGTCTGAGGGGTTCGAGATTTTCCGTGGACATAAAGCTCCCCAAAGGTATCAAGAGAATACATCTGGAATGCAATCCGCTGGCACTCGCAAATCGTTTTCTGGACCAATGATTGTAATCTATTAATACACAACGCATACTTTACCCTTTGATGAGAGTATTGCACGTGCATCAGATTGCACACATTCCGCAATTGCTGGTATCCCGTTTGAAGGAGAAAGGCGTCCAGGCGGATTTCGTGGAAGTGCCAGATGCGAGGACCATCGCAAAACACGACATAATTCACGGCCACTATGCCCTGAACAGGCACACGATTGCCGCTTTCAGGCTGGCCAGGAAGCTGAAGAAGCCTTTCATTCTGCACTGCCATGGTTCCGACCTCCGGTTGCTCACCGGAACCGGGAGAAAGCAGCTTCCTTTTCATTATTCAGTCATAAGCCAGTACATCAGAAAGCGCTCGGCAGCGATAATTCTGTCCACCCCGGACCTGGAGGAATTCGAGCCAAATGGCACATACATTCCCAATCCGGTGGATTTGGAACGTTTCAGGCCCATGCCGGAGGTAAAAAAATCCAAGCGCCAGCTCATTCTCGGAAAGCAGGTGAAAAATTCGAAATTATCGAAATTCATCAAGCCGGACGTGGAATACGATTGTGTGAACAACGGTTATCCGTTCAATTTCCCGTCAAATGTGAGGATGTTACCCTGCGTGGAATACGATGAACTCAATGAGTTTCTGAACCATTACGAATTCATGATTGGCACTGTGGGCGATGTCATCAGCATGGCGCGCCTGGAGGCCATGGCCTGCGGTCTTGCGACATTCACGGATTTCGAGAAAAAATTCACAAAATATTATGATGGCCAGAACCCGGATGAGGTGAAGGAACCTCGCGAGTTCATAAAACGTTTTCACAGCCCGGAAATTCCTGTCTCGAAATTGCTCAGGATTTACGACGATGTAATGCGCGCCTGAGCATGGCCCTGTCTGATTCAGTGACGGCGCCCATGAGCAGTATCGCCAGAAGGTAAACGAGACCTGCCAGCAATGCCATGTGGTACCTGCTTATCTCATCGGCCAGTATGATATACATCCCGTAAGCCGAGAATATCATGCAGATTCCTGCCACAACCGGCTTGGCCAGGTGCAATCCCATGGGAAATTTCTTCTTTCTCGCGTCCCGGTAGTTCAGGGCCAGGAAACATGATTCGGCAATCACAAGGGCCACTGCGGCACCTGTGTATGCGTATTCCACGATGAAAAAATAAGACATCGTCGTGAGCACTGCCAGGGATATCCAGATATTGACGGCGATGCTCTTCTGTGCATCCCCGCTCCAGAGCGCGGATTTCATTAGCATGTTGAGGGTGTACAGAGGAAGCAGCGCGGCCATTATGATTATTGCACTGGCCGTGTTGTCATACACATCCCCGAAAATTCCGGCAACCGGTTCTGCCAGTATTGCCAGCATCACTGCCACCGGGACTGCGGCCAGAAGGCTGAATTTCAATGATTTTCCGTAGGCGAAATTCATGTCGCCGGCAGATGTGTGGTACAGTTTCGAGAACAGCGGAAATATGGCCGCGTCGAAGGCACTGGGTATCAGGAGCATGAACATTATTATTCTTAGACCGGCAGCGAACCAGCCAGTTTCTTCAGGCGTCCGGAGCAGGAAAAGCAGTATTATCGATATCTGCATGTAAATTGCATTTCCCACCTCGTACCCGGCGAAAGGCATGGCATCCCTGAAAAGATTTTTAAGCTTGATCGCACCACCCACCGGACGCACCCCCTCCCTCATCAGCACTGTGAACCCGATGATTGTTTTCACCACTGAAGAGATGAGCAGGACCAGCATTATCCCCAGCAGGGAGAAGCCGAAGTGTATTGCGCCGAACCCCAGCCCCACCTGAATGAGTTTCCAGGCAATCTGGGTACCCGCCTCCAGTTCCATCCTTTCCCTGGCGCGGAATATTGCGTAGAACAGCCCGGAGACCTTGTCGAACATGTAAGCCATTCCGGCGACCAGTATCACCAGGAGAAGGTGCGTTTCCAGGCCCATGAAATAACCGATGGCCAGTGATATGATTATCATCAGGACCGAAAGTCCCAGCCGGAGCAGCCCCACCGATTCCAGGTATGCACCTGCCACCTTTCCGTCACGGGCCACGTTCTTGATGGTCAGGGCATCGAGTCCCAGATCGGAAAAAATGACGAAAACCGCTGCAAACGACAGTGCAAAACTGTACTGGCCGAAACCGTAATCCTCCAGATATATTGCAAGGTAAATGATGAACAGCGCACTGAGACCCTTGGTGGCGAAGTTACTGGCCAGTAGTACCGTCGTGTTCTTCAGAAGTCTGGAAGCCGACCCCATGTTTGCGGTGAATGGTTAATTGATATATATATCTCTTGGAAAATGATGAGAGTTCAGTATTCTGAAATTTTAGATTGTAGATTTTAGATTTTAGATTTTTGCTATGAATATGCAACGCCGTCAATCCGTCGTAAATCTACAATCTACAATCCGTAAATCTACAATCGTCCAACCGTTTTAATAATCAACAACCCACGTGCTGGCTGAATTCACATGAATCCAGTATGCGTTACCGGGAATCATGCTGACGCCCGAGTAGGCTGTGAAGTCCTGTATGTAAGGGGACGCGGACTGATAGACCGACATAATGTCCACCTGGGGTGGGACAGTGGTGCCGGCGGTTCTTGAGATGGACGATGGGTAGCCCACTAGGTTCCAGCCTGGTACCAGGTCAATTGTTGTGGCTGTCGGGGCGCTGCCTTCCAGCCTGATATAACCGTCACCCAGGGAACCGGCATCCGGTATGTATATCCAGACACCCATTTTTTCGGTGATGTCCGTGAGCGTCGAAGTAATGCTGGGGCCGTATGTCTTCCAAGCAGGTGAAGCCGCATTGTCGTAATATTTCACCCTTGTCCAGGAAGTGTCGCCGTCCAAGTCTGTGAGGGCGCCGGGAAGTGCCGTGTCGGACGGTGCAAGGGGCGTTGATACCAGGTTCCAACCCACGGAAAGCGGGCCGATGCTGAAGGTTTCCGGCGGCGGTACGGCGTAATCACCCACCCAGATATTGGGCGTTCCGGCAGTGTAATTTGCAGTTATTATGTCAAGTCTGCCGTCAATGTTGATATCTGCCAGTTCAATGGTCCTGAAATCACCGGATTGGAACAGTCCATCCGAGACAGTTTCCCACGCTGGCTGTTTCCGTGCAAGACCGTTTATTCCGTTATTGGTGCCTGATCCGAACACGATATCCGGGGTTCCGTCAATGCTGAAATCGCCTGTTGCCAGGCCGGTGGTTGCTACGGAAGTGGGGTTGGAGCCGAAGTTCCAGCTTCCGGTCCCGTCACCGAGCCATGTGTTCACTCCTGCAGATTCCGAGGCTCCAATAATATCCAATATTCCATCATTGTCAAGGTCTGTAACCTCCACCGAGTAATACTGTGAAGAGCTACCAGGCAGACCGGATGAAGACTGACTCCAGCCGTCATTTGCATTGCCCAGGAAAACCATGAGGCCGCCATGTGCTGCTACAAGGTCCAGGGCCCCGTCCCTGTTCATGTCCCTTGCCGCAAGGTCGTAGTATGTGCCGACGAAAGGCAGGTTGTAAGTCATTGTCCAGATTCCCCAACCGTCCCCGTTCCACACTGCAACTCCGGAGGCCTGCGTTCCAGCGGCGATGTCCGGGTCTCCGTCATCATTGAAATCCGCAACGGTCAGGCCCAGGTAAACACCCGATGAAGGAAGGCCCATGGTTCTGGCGACCCAGGTCGTTCCACCGTTGCCAATCCATACCTTTATTCCCGAATCCGAGGTGGAAATAATGTCTGGCTTGCCGTCCTTGTTGAAATCTGTCGAAATTATTGAATTGTAATTGCCTGTCGATACCGGTTTTGTCATGGGTGTCCAGTTGCCTGTTCCGTCCCCGCTCCACAGTTCGATTCCGCCGCCTTCCTTTGCATAGCAGATGTCGGGCTTTCCGTCCATGTTTATATCGGCAATCTCAATGTCATTTATCTGGCCGCCGGAAGCCGGCGCGTTCAGTTCGGTCCAGGCATTCACTGTTCTGTCAACCGATGAATACCAGATATTCTGCTCTCCGGTGGTATTCGGAAGACATATGTCCATTCTGGCATCATTGTTTATGTCCCCAACCGAAATGTCCGAATGCGAGTCGCCGGTTCTAAGGCCATTGGTCTGAAGATACCAGTTGTTTTGACCGTCGCCGGTCCAGATAATATTATCGGAATCATCGCTGGAGGTTATGATGTCCATGTAACCGTCAATATTCACATCATATACCTCAACACCCGTGTATGTGCCGGTCATAGGCAAGGTGTATGTTGTAGTCCAGATGCCCCACCCGTCCCCGTTCGAAACCGCAAGTCCATTGTTGTTTTTTCCGGTGGCAACAAGATCGAAATTTCCGTCAAGGTTGAAATCGGCAAGTTTCACATCGGAATAGGCACCGGAGCCAGGCAACCCATTGTCCCTGAGGGTCCATGTACTTCCTCCGTTACCTATCCAGGCATCAATACCTGCGGACCCGGCTCCTACAATGTCCGGCCATCCATCTCTGTTAAAATCACCAGTTGCAATTCCAAAATATTTGAGACCATTCACTGCAGGGAGGTTGCTGCTTGCATCGGTCCAAACTCCATTTCCATTACCCATGAACACCCTAACTGCCTGAATCGACTGTGCCCCGGATTTGCCGTTGTTTCCTCCGACAATATCCAGGTTGCCATCAAGATTCATGTCATCAAGAACCACGGAATATATGGGGAATAGCGGGCCAACATATTCATTGGGTAGCCCGACCGTTACATTTGTCCAGGTTCCGGAACCATCTCCGGTCCAGGCAAGCATTCCTTTGTCATATCCGGCAACAATATCAGATAAGCCATCATTGTTAATGTCCCCTAATGCAAAATCATAGAAATTCATGCTGGTAATGGGTGGGGAAAACATGGTCCAATTACCGAGACCGTCGCCTGTCCACATGGAAATTCCTCCTGCAAAATTACCTGCCACCATATCTTGAATGCCGTCATGGTCAAAATCATAGAACTTAACACAGCCATACAGGCCAGATTGGTTTGGAGAGTTGAACTGTTGCCAGATAACCTGCGGTGAATTGCCTATTAAAGGTGCTGGATGGGAGGGACTTAAAAATTCTTCTTCCAACTGGTTATTTTGTGTGATGCTGATCTCGTGATTTGCCCCTGCGGGGACAACGAAGTTAAAAGGCATGGTCAGGACTATACACATCATGCTGATGACCAGCAAATTGTGGCCAGGATTCGCATTATTAATCATTTTGTGCCCTCTTTCGTTAAAATACAATAGTAGCCGCTATTTCATATATTTTAACACATACATATATTATTTTCAACCATTAAAAAGCTTTTGGTATTATGATATAAATACATTGCGATATTTTTTTATGTATAAATAAAATGATAAACCCAAACTAGGCGCAAAATCAGTGAAATCATACATCGGTTTTTTATAAACATGATTTATTAGGAATAGCAATGAAGTGGGAGCGGAACACAGCCCGTCTGAACAGGATAACGGCCATATTCATGCTATTGTTCATCATTGGTACAGTGCCAATGGTCGAGTCAGATCCCGTGGATAACCCCCAGCCAGACGGAACCAGAATAATTACCTGGGATTTTTCCAATCAATCGGATTATTTAACGGATAATATTTCAATTATGTCGGGATATGCCAATCTCTCAGTGTATGAATCCAACTGGCGCCAGGATTCATTTCAGGATTTCAACAATGCTACCGAAGTGAGCAGTGTTTATTTTTCCCCGATTGGCGATGTGCAGCTCTTTCTGGATGAAGACATCCAGGCATTGGTCAATGGGGATTTTTCAAGTCCGTCAACCGGAGGCGCGGCAGATAACTGGAGTTATGAATCGGAATATATTGGACTCGGATCATGGACTCCAGAACGGAGCGATACCAATTATTGGTGGGAACTGATGTTTGTGGATCCGGTGGACTTCGCTCCGGCAAATGGCACTGCTTGGATCAACCAGAGCTTCTTTTTACCTACAATACCCAAAAGCACTAATTTATCTGCAATTCACAGGTTTGTATTGAATAACGAAACCTACGAGATAAATAATGGGACCATTGCCAGTATTGTTCTCACCAATCCATGCGGAGAAATAAACACAGTCATAGAACGAAAATGGATAAATGAAACGGACTCTGATTGGGTAGCACTATGGACTGAAGACACTAGCTTTTTCAATTCGACAGGAATATATAATATTTCCATCACCACCTTTGTGGAATCAAATGTCACAAACAAGCAAACTGGCGGTAAAGATGGGGTTAATAATTCCTGGGACAATGCCTCGTTACTGTATGATGCCTATCGCACGGAGGGCAATTTCACTTCCCAGGTCCATGATACAGGTTCTTATGCAATGTGGAACAATATTTCCTGGAGCGAGAATTTGCCGGCAGGCACGGATATAGAACTTTTTGTGAGAACCGGGAATTCTTCCGTGCCCACAGACAGTATCTGGTCAGACTGGTCCACAGCGCTCACTGACCCATCCGGTTCAGATATCGACAGGCCCATTGGCCGGTATATCCAGTACAAAGCTGAATTCAGCACTGCGGAGACAAATCTCACGCCAGTTCTTAATTCGGTGAACATCATCTATAACAAATATCATCTTTCAGGGTCATTCCAGACCATGGATTATGCACTGGGAAATTTCACGAGCTTTGGATTCTTCACTCACGAGGTTGAACATAATGGCCAAAAAATCGCATATCATTATTCCACGAATTCTGGTGCAAATTGGACGGAAATGCCTCTAGATGGGGATATCAGGTCCATAAATCCGGAAAACAGCATTCGTATCATGGGAATTTTGATCACTACGGATTCCGTGGTGACTCCCTCGGTAAAATGGATAAAACTCAGTTATGTTTCAGCAGAACCGGAATTCACACTGGAACCTGTATGGGGTGTGGCCGGTGCGGAAGCCGGAGAGACCGTTCGACTCTATGTTAATTTCAATAGCACCGCCCAGAGCCGTTCGGCAACGGCATGGCTGAACGTATATCTCGATGACCGCCTGGAATATGTCGGCAACAACTCAAACACACTTGCCATTTTCAACAGCTATATCACCGATTCCAATCCCGGAATTCGCCGTTATGTGTTCACTCAGATACCTCCCGGTCAGAACATGATATGGATAGATGCCACTGTCAAATCCGGCTCCGTGGATGGGGATAACCTTCAGACAACCGTGACGCTGGAATATCTGGACCCCCTGGAGAACCGTGTGGAATCGCTTCTCAGCACGGCCTCGCTGAGAGTGAATGGCCCGGTGATATCTGCCGTTCTGCGTTGCTTGAATGCAACCGCGGACGTGGGCGATAGGGTAACCTTCAGACTGTGGGTCAATAACACAGGCAGGGGCATGGCCCGACACGTATGGCTTAACGGAACTTCTGATGACAGGCTCACGGGCGAAACCGTGGCATATTACATCGAGAACGTTCAGGGAAATTCAAGTCAAATACTGGAATTCAGTGCCACACTGAATCATAATGTTGTTCAGGGTTCAATCGTTGCTCTGGAATGGTCGATAGATTATGCGGATGTTTCGGGTTATGTGATTAGCGGGGAGACCAATACTGCTCTGCTTGGCGTATCGCTCAGGACAATGTTCTATCTGGATTTTGTGTCACAGATTGCAGCTGCCAATTCAAATGAAATGGTGGTCCTGACGGTTCATTTCAACAATACCGGATTCGGCACGGCAAGCAGCATCAAGTTCAATCTTACCATACCGGGCGGGCTGGAATATATGTCAAGCAGCGAGGAATGCCTGGTTGTTTCGAATAAATGTTATTGGGAAACTTCCAATGTTGGTCCGGGACAGCATTCGTTCACGGTGACGCTGAGAGCCCTCAAGATGAGTACGGCCACATTCCAGACTGACGTTTTCCATGTCAACATGCAGGTAACAGACCCGGTGGACGGCCAAGTATCGCCGGTCGAATCCAACGGCCTTTCCCTCACCATAAACCGGATATACACCTTCTGGGAAAATATATACTGGCCCTGGTCCGGACTGGCAATCGGAATTGTTTCGTTCTTCGCGGTACTGGGACTGTGGTACTTCCTGAAACCTATACCCCCATCCATCGACGATGTGTTCGTGCTTTACAAGGATGGACGGCTCATATCCCACAAAAAATTCGGTGGTGAGAAGGAATCAGACCTGGACGGCGACCTTGTGGGGGCCATGCTCACGGCGATCCAGCAGTTCGTGAGCGATTCCCTGTCAAGCGGAAAGAGGGAGAGGGTCAAGAAGCTGGAGTTCGGGGAGAGGGAGCTGCTTCTGGAAAGGGGTAACAATATCAACCTGGCCCTGATATATTCGGGATCGATGAACAGGAAGTTACAGGCCCGGGTACTGGGGCTGACTGCGAAGATTGAAGACGAACACCCGAATCTGGAATCCTGGGACGGCCGTATGAGCAAGTTGGATGATATCGGACCATTGCTTGACGACCTTATAGCCCAGTGGCAAACGGAAGCGAAACCGAACGAATAGCTGTCGGAATAAAGAAAAACATTCTGTGCCAGTTATTTTTAAACCGTTCGCATGTTTCCAGCCTTCGGAAGGTAAGCATTATTTTCTTGTGGGAAGATTGTTGGCCATGTACAATCGTCTCGAACGGTTCATGCGTATCTGTTCGGGCGTTCTGAAGCTGGATTCTACGTTGGCCAGGCCATTAATGAACTCGATGACGGACTTGTAGGTCGGATTATCCAATACCAGACCCGCTTTCTCCATCTGGTATCTGATTGTCGGTGTGGCATTCTCGAGACCGCCGAACTGGTTGCTGAAATCCGCAACTATGTGGTCCACCACATCCATCAGGTTGTGAATCTCGTTCCTGTCAACGAAGTACTGGGTGGTATTCTCCTTGGCAATTGTGTTCGCGTACCTCATATTATCGGCAAGGGCGTAGAACGCCTCCTCCACTGACTCCCCGGTCCTGGCGCTTGAAAGGTAGCAGCCCTGAATGATGCCGTCCATACCGGGCTCATCATTCAATTTCTCGAGGTCGGTGACGTCAATTCTTCTGTCATCAACAAGGTCGGTCTTGTTTCCCAGGATAACCATCGGTACAGGTCCTGCGACACCTATCAATGACGGTATCCAGTATTCCTTGATGCTCTCGAGTGTTTCCGGTCTAGTGATGTCGGTTACGAGTATGGCCCCCTCTATTCCGCCGAAGGACAAGGCCTGTGTGTACCTGTAACCCTTCTGACCGAGTATATCCCATATCAGTAGTGCCATCTTGGCTCCGTTCGTGTCATCCCCAACAAAAAGTTCCTTCTTGGTGACCTTGGTTCCGATGGTGGTGATGTACTTGTCGTCGAACTGGTCAAGAACGAATCTTTTGATAAGGCTGGTCTTTCCAACGGCCCCGTCTCCGAGCATGATTATGTTCTTTTTTATTCTCTCAATCGGCATTTTTGAATACCACCATTATAGTTTACCTCAACCTGTATTCGTTAAAATACTTTTTTCCGAATTTCCGTACGCAAGAGGTCACTGATGTGAAGCCTCTTGCATTGGTAAGTGGTCCGCATCCCCAAGTTCTCCTCTATTACTACAGATAGTTCTAACAATAAATTATGGCTTTTTGATTGAACATGTCCTCGCCCACATACCGCGACTTTTAAGTCTGCGGATACGGGCGCTTTCAAACAGTTCTTCTGCGAGGACTTGTTCAATAAAAGTGCTCCCCCAGCAATCTCGAAATATCCGCAATATAGAATCAACCTGAATGAGTTTTTTTATCAATTGGAATCACGAAATTTAGGGTGATAACCGAAAGGATGCCCCACGCTTTAGCGTTGGGGAGCACTCATTTAACTGAAGCGGGAATTGATTACAGCAATCAGCCGGATAATCAAACCTGCTTTATCGAATTTTAACGTTTGAAAAATGACCACTTACTTCAGACCATCAACTTTAATAACATATTATCAATCCCATGCCATCTGGAAGAAATTCTATGGACATGATATATTGGTACCTTCTGGCACTGGGGATAATACTCCTCTGGACCGTCGCGGTCTCCATAGTTTGGGGAAGGTGGAAGGAGCAGATTGAGAAAAAAAGCATTCAATGCATGGGCCCCTTCGTGATGTGGAAGACCCAGCGCGGCAAGCAACTCATCGAGAAGATAGCGACAACCAGGGTAAAGCTGGTTGAAACCTACGGCCGGATTTCCGTGGGAATAACCGGCGTATCAATGGTCACCATGACCGCATTGCTTGTATTTTCGGCCTACCTGGTCATCGAGAGAGCCAAGGACATCGACATTGAACTGCACATGCTGCTTGGGCTTCCGGGCCTCAACCCCATGATACCGCTGTGGTACGGCATACTGGGTCTCATTGTGGCAATGGTGGTTCACGAATTTTCCCACGGACTTTTGACAATCGTCGCCAAGGTGAAAGTTGTATCCCTAGGCATCATGTTCTTCATATTCCCCATGGGCGCTTTCGTGGAGCCGGACGAGAAAGGTATCATGACATTGGAAAAGAAGAAGCGCGTCAGGATGTACTCGGCCGGACCGGCGTCCAACATCATAGTCGCGGGCGTGTTTTCAGTGATATTCTCTGTCATACTCATGTCCAGCGTCCAGCCGGTGGCGCAGGGCATCGGAATAACCGGAGTGGGCGACGGCACCGCCGCGGATATCGGCGGGCTTGTGCCGGGCATGATAATAACCACCTTCAACGGCACTCCGATACTTCGCCAATCAGATTTCACGAACGCAATTGCACTGACCTCGGCAAATCAGAACGTGTCCATCGAGGTTTATGACCCGAATATTGGGGGGGATGGGATGAGGGTGCTTCCCAATGTGACCCTGACTGATAAGTTCCTGGAAACCGGCAAGATAGCGGACGAGGGCAAGGGCTATCTCGGGATTAATTCAATGACCGTCCGGGACGATTATTTCAAACCCATCGGAGATTCGAGGACCCTGGGGGATATGGGCGTTTCGGTATCCATTTACATTACATTGCCACTCCAGCGCCTGAGCCCGGTGGACGGCGTCGTCATGGGCTTCTATGAAATCGACGGTTTCTGGTCCTTCATGCCTACGGGCGCATTTTGGATTCTGGCAAATGCCTGTTACTGGATATTCTGGCTCAACCTCATGGTGGGACTGAGTAACGCGCTTCCGGCCGTTCCGCTGGACGGCGGTTACATATTCAAGGACTGGCTCGACTCATTCATGGGCCGCATTTCCAGGTTCCAGGATGTCGAAAAGAGGACAAAAATCGTTGACACAATCGCCCTGGTTCTGGCTTTCACGATTCTGTTCCTGATACTCTGGCAGGTAATCGGGCCGAGGGTTCTCTGAGTGGAATAATAATTCACATTTCGAACAGGTTTGAATCTCAATCATGAATCAGCGTATTGATGAGCAGTTCGGAGATGTCCGTTGCGTATTCGCCGGTCCTCCTTATGCTCTCGGAAATGTAACTGAGCGAGACGGTCGGGTCGCCGCCCATGTGGGCAGCCAGGTCGTTAATTTTCTTGCAGGTGCGTATGAGCCCGGGAAGGGATTCGATGGTGCTGTTGGCGAGAACGATATCCCTTTTCTGCCAGGCGTCCATGCTGGTCGACAGCATCTTCAGGGCCTGATTGCTGGAATTGATTATTGTATCCACTGTTTTTCGCTCGAGCTCAAGTTCTATGAGGTTGGGCATGTGTGTGGCGATGATGATTGCGTGGTCGCCCACCCTCTCCAGTATCCTGCTCATGGTGAGGAAGAAAACAACGTCGGTCTGCTTTATCTCCATCTTGCTGGATAGGGTAATGTCCTCCAGGACCATGTGGGCCTGCCTTGCCACCAGCCATTGGAGACGGTCAACGTCCCGGTCCCGGTTGATAACTTCCTTGGCAATCTCCTTGTCCGATTCTTCAAGGGATTTCATCGTGGACTCATGCATGCTCCTGACCAGCAGGTACATTCTCTTCAGAGTCTTGTTGAACGGCATCTCCGTTGGCTTGAGAAGATCCTTTATGATTATGGAATTCGCATCCTCCTCGACTATCTCAGGACCGATGAGGGTCTGGGTGAACTTGATGGCGCTGTCCCGCAGTGTCGGCTCGATGCCCTTCTTTGACTTCAGTACGATGTTGACATAACCGCTGATATAAGCCCCGATGAGAAGCCTGAAAAGATACGTGCCATCAGTTATTTTGTCGAGTGAAAATACCTTTGTGAGATTGCCGGAATCCATGTTTATATTCGGTGTGATGAGAAGGCTCCCGTCTGGCTGCGTTATTACGCCGACAGGGTCGTTCTTCTTTATCCTGGCCGAGAGCACCCAATCCTTCGGAAGGGTGATTATGTAAGATGAGCCGCCAGTCATCTGGACCTTTCTGGTTTCCATGGTATCCTCAAAATCAAAAGGATATATAGGTTTATAATGGTTTCTATAGATGGCGGGGGAAATATATGGGGGGAGGGGATTAAAATGAAGGCGTGGGGTATCAGTTGTGGGGGTGCTGGTGTATGGGCCTGGCCGCACCCTCCGCAGGAGCCCTGGGGCCGGGTTGAGTGCCGGTTTAAGCTCCAGGTCAGCCTGCTCGAAAAATCTATGTGGTTGGACGGTGCCATAGCCCCGTGGCCAGTTTGTGTGCCGGTTTAAGCTAACCCCGCCCTCACAGGCGGGGCTTTAAAGGATGATACGGGAATCGGTCACCAACCCGATTCCAAAAACCGGGTCACAACCCCGGCCTCCAGGTAGAATAAGATGCAATTCGACCGAGGCATGATGGAGGGGGCTGGGTGAAAACCCTGGCCTTGCGTTCCTGCGCTGGCTGTCTCCTACCTGCTCAGAACGCTTGAATAGTTTCGGTCTACTCCGGAGAAGGTTTAAGTACCCAATAGTTAATAACTGATTATAAAGTCAATAAGGAAATGAATAATCATGGATACCTCTGCGAAAAATCAAATAAGTGGTTCAACGGTTCAGCTTAAATTAGATTCTCAAGAACAAGAACCTCTAATACCAGAGAATGGACATTCAGCGTTCAACGACCCAGCGTTTATAAATAACCGAAATTCACCAGTTCACCGATGGACCCCCTGGATTGCAGGATACTCTAGTGATTTTGTTAGACACGCATTGAACAAATACTTAATTGAACCCGGTGTTGTACTTGATCCATTCGCTGGTGTCGGCACTACTTTAGTGGACTCTTTCCTACTTGGCCATAATTCATATGGCTTTGAAATTAATCCATATGCTGCATTTGTATCGAGAGTAAAAGCAGGGGCTTATAAAGTATCTACTGACTCATTGAATAGTGAAATGCAATCACTTCGAATATTTTTAAATACTGCCATGCAACCAGGATATAAAGTTAAAAGCAAACCACCAAAGGGATTTAAAACGCGTTTTGAATTCTACAGTCCCAAAATACTTAAAAAGGTTCTAATTATTCATGATTTCATTAATCAAATACAAAATGAGAATGTTCGCGATATCTTCCGATTGGCATTCGCATCGACAATGGTTAAATATTCTAATTATTCATATGAACCGAGTTTGGGTGCTAGAGTAAGTTCCGGTAAGAAAAATTTCGATGATTTTCCAGTTGATCAAGCGATAATGACAAAACTTACTGAAATCGTTGAAGATATTGCGTGGTTGCAAAAAAATATGCCATCTATGGACGTACCCCAGATCTCAATTATCAATGATTCATTTTTCAATTACTCAAAACATCTTGCTCCGGAATCGATTAATTTAATTTTGACATCACCGCCATATCTTAACAATTATCACTATATTAGAAATACAAGACCTCAAATGTATTGGTTAGATTTCGTTAAAGAACCAAAAGATACAAAACCATTAGAAAATTTTAACTTCGGCAATTATTGGCAAACAGTGCGTGAGAAAGAAAATATTAGCCTTAATTTCTCACTGCCAGATAGCAATCTTGCAGACCAATTAGAACTACTTCGAAATAAAAACCAAGAAAAAGGTATCTATGGTGGTAATGGCTGGGCTAATTATGCAGCGTCATATTTTAACGATTGTTATCGATTTTCGATTGGTATTAAATATTTACTAAAGAAAGATGGTGTCGCTCTTGTAGTGTTAGGAAACAGCATTTTACAAGGCATAATGATACCTACCGACAGATATTTTGGTGAAATCGCTGAATCTGTTGGCCTTGAACTAGTCCAAATTGATGTTCCGCGCCGAACGAGGGTTGGTAACAGTATTATTCAATCAAACGTAAGGGTTGGTAAAACAGAATCTCGCAACCAATTATACGAATCTGTTGTCGAATTAAAAAAGTTATAACTCTCTTAACGCACCAGCAATACTATCAAGCATTTCATCAATTTTCGGTGATTCTCCTGTTAATCTTTCCGCCCATGGTCGTCCTGGATGCAATATATCCCATTCCGATTTTGCCTGGTTATATCTTCCTGATCCAGGATCATGGTTACCAAAACCATCTATTGTATTATTCCATAGAGGCTTAAATCGTCGAATTAGCTCTGCTTCAACAGGAACAACAAGATCACTTTCTGGCTCGTTTAATATCATAAAACGACACCTAAAATCTTCCCTATCTAGGTTATTACATTGCTGGATACTTCTTGCATGTTCATTTAACCTTCGATATAATACTGGTGAATCAGGGATTCTTACACGAGCAGTTCGCCAACCTTCAGGTACTGCTTTACCAACATAGATTGGGAGATTTGGCACTTTTTTATTCTTTTTAACTATTTGCCCATATGGCTCATAATCACCAAAATAATATAACGCATAAACACCCACTCCGTTGAAAGTTGTTATTGGTGGTAAATCACATATTGGAGTTGTCGTGAAGAAACTGATTGCGTTTTTAACAATGCCTTCGAACAACGGTGATTTAAATATGTGTGCTTTTATGTAATCTGGTGTCAATTAAATAACACCTCTTTGACCTTTATTACTAACGTTTTTAACATGTGAAGACGTGATACACCTATTGATTAAAAGGATTTGGGGGCACATAACCTACGATTGAAACGTCTATCTCCAAGTCACGTAATCCCATAATCTTTTATCGGCTATATAACCGCTACTATCAGCTACTATAACCTGTTCTTACAGACGAACCAGCCTGCTCGAAAATCTATGGGGTTGGCCGGTGCCCTAGCCCTGGGGCCGGGTTGAGCGCCGGTTTAAGCTAACCCCGCCCTCACAGGCGAGGCTTTAAAGAGATGATGCGGAAATCGTGTCACACGACATCGAATGTTCCGAATTCGATGCTGAAAACCCCGCCCTCACAGGCGGGGCATGATGGGGTTGGCCGGTGTGCAGGTGTGGTTTCCGGTTCATCCCCTTCCAAGGCTACGGCACAGCCGATTCCCCCGTCTCCCGATTCCCGATATAATCGAATTAAACCGTATTCACCATAATTGTTACAAAATGTGCGCTTGTACGGTCTCGAATCCGCATTCGAAGGCAGGGGATGTGCCCGCTACCTATCGATTGGCAGTCATGATGATATGCATTAGGTCAACGGATTCCTTGCAATTGTCGGCGGCATTCTCCAGGCTGTGAATTATGTCCCTCATGACGAACATGACCCTGGGGTCCAGGCTCATTGACATCATCAGTTCCTTTTTCACCGCGAAGTAGAAATCATCGACTTCATGTTCAATTTTCTCGACCTTGCGCTGGTGGACCAAGAATTTCTCGTTGTCCTCTCCCAGGTAATCCAAGCTGAGCTTTACCTCTCTGGCACCCTCGGCCACACGGTTTCCGAGGTTCTGGATGTTCTTCCATATGGACTCCGGGACCTCGATCTTTGCGTCAATTATTACCTCGACATTCCTGGCGGCGCTCTTCACCCAGTTGGCGATGCGGTCTATTCTCTTGACCATGTGCATGAGGTCTTCTCTTTCCTTGGGCGGAAGGTCGCCTACGGACAGGTTCTCATTGAGCATTATCTCGATATTGTCCGCGGCCTTCTCGTCGTTGTATAGGCGCTCTATGGCATGTCTTGCGCCCTCAAAGTCCTTTTTCAGGATGGCGTTGATGGTCTTCACCATCTCCTCGCAGGCGTCATTCACTTTCAGTATGTGTTCCTTGACGCCGTCCATCACATTGCTTTCCCTTCGCTTCGCGAACCACATTGTAAATTTATCTTCACTCAAGGCTCAGCACCTCCTTCAATCCTTCTCTGGGTTGGGGATAGACCAGCAATTTCTTGGGTCTGAACTTAACATTGATAGTGTCCCCGATATTAAAAGTCTTGTCATCTGCCTCCGGAACTTCCACCAGTACGGTATCGTCCGTGCAGAGTTCTATCATGTATCTCATGTAGGAACCCATGAATATCTTGTCTGTGATTTTCCCATCCAGGCAGTGCTCCTTCTTCCTGTGGGATATGGATAAATTCTCCGGGCGGACCATGACCACCACATCGTCGCCCTCGTGGAATTTTCCGCCCCGGTTCTTGATGACCAGATGATGCTTGTTCCTGGTCTCCATTATGTACTCGTCCGAGTCGCATTCAATGTACTCTTCCGATTCATCATCGTCATCATCGTCATCGTCATCGTGGTCATCATCATCATCGTGATGTTCCCCGCATCCGATTATCGTCCCCTCGATGAAATTCGCCTCGCCGATGAAGTTGGCAGTGAACAGGCTCTTCGGCCGGTTGTACATGTTCTCCGGGGTATCCACCTCGATGATTCTGCCGGCTCTCATGAGGACTATGCGGTCCGATGTGGACATGGCCTCCTCCTGGTCGTGGGTAACGTGGACGGCTGTGAGGCCGCGCCGTTTGACAAGGCGCTTTATCTCATATCTCAGTTCCAATCTCACTCTGGCGTCAAGAGCGGATAATGGCTCGTCCAGTATGAGGAGCTTCGAACCCGCGCAGAGTGCCCTGGCTATCCCCACTTTCTGCTTCTCCCCGCCGCTTAGCTCGAATGGTTTGAAACCTTTCCTCTTGAGCATCTTGACGAGCTCCAGGGATTCCCTGGTCGTGCGTTCGCCTTTCTCGCGGTCCCAGTCCTTGACTATGGGTGCATAATTCGTGTTCTGCCAGACTGTCATGTGTGGAAATAACGCAATATTCTGGAATATATAACCCAGGTCGCGTTCGTAAGTCGGTATGCCGTTGACCTTTTTCCCGTCAATGAAGCACTCGCCTTCCGTGGGCTCCCAGATGCCTGAGATTATCTTCACCAGAGTCGTTTTCCCGCAACCGGACGGCCCCAGTACCGTGACGTACTCGCCATCCTTTATTTTGAGATTTATATTGTCTGCGGCCATGACCTTGCCGAAGCGCTTTGTGATGTTCTTGAGCTCTATCTCGGGCATGTCACATCATCTCCAGTTCGGCCTTCAGTCCTCTTTCGGGTTCAGGGAACACCAGCAGACGCCCGGGGTTGTAATGCACATGCACCTTGCTACCTTCCTGGAATTTATGGGCCAGGGAGCTTGGCAGTCTGGCATGGATTATCCTTCCGTCCTCCACGATGACTTCGAAATCCGTGAATCTGCCCAGGAACAGCTTTCTGTCCACTATTCCTGAGAACTGGTTCTCATGGCCCTTTGCCTCCTTCTCCAGTATGGTAAATTCCGTCTTTATTCCGGCGACAACCTTGGTTCCCACCTTGAGGTCCGTCCCCACGGCGCTGAACACACCGGCTCTTTCTGTGGTGACACTGCATGAATTGCCTTGCCTGGCTGTAACAGTTCCCCTAATGAAATTTGCCTCTCCGATAAAATGGTGGATGAACGGACTGGCCGGCCGGTTGAACATCTCGTGAGGCGTGCCTTTCTGTATGATTTTCCCCTCTTTCAGCATGATAATCCTGTCCGAGATGGTCAGCGCCTCTTCCTGGTCGTGCGTTACATGGATGGCGGTCATGCCCAATCCCGCACCGGGGATTTTCGGGGTTACGGCCCAGAACAGTGCGGTGGAGAAACCTAACGCCGCCGTGGGAATGGCCAGCGGCATATCGATGAGAATATCGAGGTATTTCTTGCCCCTGAAGTCCTTCCTGACCATCAGCCAGGCCATCGGAAGACCGGCAATGAAATCAATTATTGTCACGATTGTGGCGATGATGAAGGATATCTTCATGGCGTCCCAGATGAGGTCCATGGGTTTCGCGTTCCCGGCCCTGAGGTAAAGTTCGCCCTCCCAGGAATCCAGGTATGTGCCGTCGACATCGCGCAGTGTTATATTCTGCATTACCGGGCCGACGTGGGTAATTTCATTGTGGGTTTCGTTGGAGTGAATAAGTATAACATAAGTATCTGGCACATCGAAATAATGCCCTACCGAATAATATGATTTGACGCTGCCGTCGTCCAGCGTCTCAAAGATTGTGTAATTGACTTGGACCGCTGTATCTGGGAGGTCCAGTTCCAGCCATGTGGTTTCGGTGATATCAATTATGTCATATGTGTCAAACACCAATGTCCTGTTCACGCAAACCAGTTCTATATGCTGGGGCGTGGACTCCGCTGGTACTGTGAAAATATCTCCCTGGATATCGTCCCAGCCAGTTATCGCGTAACTCAGGACGAACAGCGTCGGAACTATGATCATTACCAGGAAGAAGATAATCACTACTCCGTACCATGCTTTTATGGTGCCCTTTCGGGAAATGAAATACCCAAATTTATCAAGGAATCCCATGAGGAATCTCCAATGTTTTTCATACCTTGAGAACTCTTGATTATACCTATATGTATTCTCTATAGGTTATATAAAATATATATTTATTCGTAAATTCACAAGATTCTATTGGGGATTCGATGCCCATAAAATAAATGCTGGATTAGCTGTGAAAAAATCCGATTCAAATATAATATATAGTAAGATGTGTCTGCTATAGTCCTATATATTTTATGTTGAATATCTATATAATCTACTCCCTAATTATTGTGCCCGGTGATATCCGATGAGATATGATGACAATGGAATAACGACAACAATGCTGGCCATGTTAATAGTGGCTGTAATAGTGATTGCTGGCGTATCCTATTTTGTACTAAAACCAGGCGGCGATGGAAATGAAAAAATTCAACTCATACAGGCGGGATCAAGCACGGTTCTGCCCCTTGCAGTTGCATGGGCCGAGGAATTCAACGGTGCAGACATTTCTGTATCTGGCGGTGGTTCAAGTCACGGGATTAATGCCCTTCTTCTTGGAGAGGCAGATCTCGGAGATGCGAGCCGGTTGATGAAAGGCTCGGATTATACTGCGGTGGGCGGCGATGCGACTCTTGTGAATGCGGATGGAACTGCTAGTGGCCCTGCGCCAGGCGGTGTTCAACCTGAAAAATGGGTTGTGGCTTATGATGTCCTGGCGGTTGTGGTAAACAACCAGAACACCTGGTCAGGAGAGTTAAATTATTCGCATTTGAGATATATATTTGCATACAACGATTCACAGCCTGCTGCAGTATACTGGGATGAAGTGCCTGGCTTGACCGGGGCACCTCATGAGAAAATCGAGATTTATGCGCCTGATGAGGCCAGCGGAACATATGATTACTTCTTTGAGACCATTATCCCGAAGTGGGGAAAAGACACCCAGGCAATGAAACCCAGACTTGAATCCACAGATGGCGTTTACCACCCAAGCGCAGATGACAACGTTATACTGACCGCAATAAAATCCAACGAGAATGCAATCGGTTTCTTTGGATTTGCATATTTGATTGAGAACCCTGGTGATGTCAAGCCTGTAAAATTGTCAAAAACGGGAACTATATATGTTGAACCGTCGTTCGCAAATGTGGCCACATATCCGATGGCAAGACCATTGCACATCTACACAAATGGAATTCCAGATGACAGCACGAAGAGAGGCCAGGCTATTAAGGATTACCTCCAATTCATCCTGAGCGATGAAGGCCAGGCAATTCTTCCGGGAATTGGCTTTGTGAAACTTGATTTAGTTGATGCATCTCTACTCGAATCGCAGAGGGCTAAACTCAATTAGAGGGAGTTGAATCTTACGAAATCTATTGGAACAGAAAACCTGGCGGATGGGCAGAAAAAACCATTCACCAGAAAATTTATTTTAAGCGAGAGAATTATTGTAATCTCTCTTTTTTTGGCTGCTTTCCTTGCGATAGTTATCAGCGCAGCCATAGTCTATACGCTTATTGATGGCTCGGTTGATTTTTTTGGAAGTCCCAGTGTGGATATCCTTGATTTTTTTACAGGCACAAAATGGACCCCAAATGGCACGGAACCTCGTTTCGGAATACTCCCGTTACTTTCAGGCACAATCCTGATTGCTGGGGGTGCATTGGTTCTGAGCGCTCCATTCGGCGTTGGTGCGGCAATTTATCTTTCTGAATTTGCTGGACCGAAAGTGCGGTCAATCGCCAAACCTGTTATTGAACTACTGGCCGGAATACCGTCCATAGTTTACGGTTTTTTCGCATTGCTTGTGATAAGTCCGATATTTCAGGTATATTTTGGGGCAAGCTATTTCAATGCGGCCAGTGCGATTGTCGTGATGGCCATAATGGTCCTGCCCATAATCGTCAGCGTTTCCGATGATGCTATGAAGGCGGTTCCAAGAAGCATGCGTGAGGCCAGCCTTTCCATGGGCGCAACGCGCTGGGAAACGGCGACAAAAGTTGTCATGCCGGCTGCATCAAGCGGTATTATGGCTTCAATCCTTCTCGGGTTGGCCAGGGCAATCGGTGAAACAATGATTGTCGTTCTCGCTGCAGGAAGTGTTGCTCGACTTTCTTTCAATCCACTGGGTGAGACGCAGACAATGACTTCTTACATAGCTCAAGTTGCAACTGGTGACCTTCCACCAGGTGTCGCCGTGAGCGCTGCTTTTGCTGTCGGTCTTGTTCTGTTTATCATGACCTATTCCGTGAATTCAGTGGCTGGAAGAGTGGTTGAGCGGATAAAGAAGGGTTCGGCTCCGAAGCACAGTGAGGGAAAAATCTCGCGTGCCCTCAATTTCATTCCAAACATATTATTAGCGCTAGTAAGACGCAGAACTAAAATAGTTGACAGTCAATCGTTCCTCCGATTCAGGCAAATGAAAGGAAAAATTGGTGTTTACTTCATGGGAATTTGCCTTCTAATGGCCGGCATCTTCCTGATATACCTTCTAGGCACTGTGTTTGCCCAAGGAGCAGGAGTAATAAACTGGCAGTTCCTAACCAAGTTTCCAAGCTATGTGCCAGAACGCGCTGGCATTTACCCGGTAATAATTGGCTCGATTTATCTGGTTGGACTCACCATGCTCTTCGCAGTGCCGCTTGGCGTTGGCGCGGCAACCTATCTAAATGAGTTTGCCAGGGATACGCGGTTTACTCGCTTTCTGAGAAGAGTGATACAGAATCTGGCCGGTGTTCCATCTATAGTCTTTGGCCTTGTTGGGCTGATAATTTTCTCCAGGTTGCTGGATTTTGGTCCGAGCCTACTTGCAGGAGCTATGACGCTGGCCATTATGTGCCTTCCAGTAATCGTTGTAACAACCGAAGAGGCACTCCGTGGAGTTCCATCAACGTTCAGAGAGGCTGCCCAGGGCTTGGGAGCAACAAAATGGCAGACCGTTAAGCATCACGTTCTTCCAAACGCTGTGCCTGGCATATTAACAGGTACTATTCTTTCATTGTCAAGGGCAATTGGTGAAACAGCGCCGATATTGTTCATAGCTGCTGTCTTCTCGAAAGTTGCGCCGTCCGGCATTATGGACGGATTCCTGGCTCTGCCAGTTACTATATTTTACTGGACACGGCAACCGAACGCTGAGTTCCATGATCTTGCCGCAGGGACCATTTTGGTTTTATTATGTATTTTGTTAACCATGAACACACTTGCCATTTACATCAGGCATAGAGCACAATCCAGGAGGGATTGGTAATGTTGAATATATTTAGTGTAAATAAGTCAGATGATGAAAAAAACGCAATGTCAAAGAACGTTTTCTCTACATCCGGTCGTTTGTCAATAGAGAAGCTGAACATAAGTTACGGTTCCAACCATGCCGTAAAGAATGTGTGTATGTCCATATCACCGAAATCAGTCACAGCGTTCATTGGCCCGAGTGGTTGTGGCAAGAGTACACTTCTGAGAGCTATCAACCGCATGAACGATGAGATTGACGGTTGCAAAATAGAGGGTGAAATAATATGGAAAGGTGTGAACATACTTGGTAAAGATGTTGACCCTGTCGCACTTCGTTCCAAGGTGGGCATGGTCTTCCAGAAACCAAATCCCTTTCCCAAATCCATTTTTGATAATGTGGCCTACGGACCTCGCATTCACGGCATAAATGAGAAGGAGGAACTGGAACGCATTGTTGAGAAAAGTCTGAAAAATTCGGCATTATGGGGAGAGGTAGAGAATCGTCTTGCTGAGTCCGCGATGAGCCTTTCTGGAGGCCAGCAACAAAGATTGTGCATAGCTCGGGCATTGGCAGTTGAACCTGAAGTTATTCTCATGGACGAACCTTGCTCTGCGCTTGATCCAATTGCCACAGCCAAAATCGAAGACTTGATTGAGGAACTGAAAAAGAATTATACTGTTATCATCGTTACCCATAATATGCAACAGGCTGCTAGGGTGAGCGACCACACAGGATTTATGTATCTTGGCGAGCTTATTGAGTTCGGAGATACCGAGCAGATATTTGAGAACCCGAAGGAAAAACTGACTGAGAATTACATTACTGGCAGATTCGGGTAGGTGAGAAAGCATGACAGAAAAATTCCATGAAGAACTTGCATTGCTGAAGAAGGAAGTCGAAAAGATGGGCGAACTGTCCAAGGACATGCTGGAGAAATCGGTCCAGGCCCTCAAGAACCAGGACATCGAACTGGCAAACTGGGTGATATCGGAGAGCCCGGCACTAAGGGAACTGGATGACAAGATAGAGGAAGAAGCTCTGAGGCTGATAGCTCTTCATCAGCCCATGGCCAGCGACATGCGCCTTGTCGCCACAATTCTGAAAATGATTACTTATATGACTCGCATAGGCAGATATGGAAATGACATCGCCAAAATAGCGCTGGAACTTGCCGACCAACCCCATATCGCGAAGATGGCAAGCATTCCCCAGATGTCAAAGATAGTCACGAGCATGGTGGACGATGCCCTGAAAGCCTTCGAAACTAAGGAATTAAGCTATATCCTGGATTTCAAAGACCGGGAAGATACAATCGATGCCATGAGATATTCCATATTCAGGGAGGCAATTTCATACATGATGGAAGAACCGAAATACATCACCCGATGCACACATTATATCATGATTGCTAGATACCTTGAGAGATGCGGTGACCACGCTTGCAAGATGGCCGAAAAGATACACTACATGATAACCGGAGAAAGAATTGAAGTCAGGTAAATGGAGACTTTTTAATTTATTCGGGAAATGGTGTCAACCCTTCTTTTGAGACATATACTGGCTCATGGCGCATCCATGCTTGATGCAAAAAATCCCGAAAATAGTAAAAAGTCTCGGTAAATGCAAACGAAGATTGATATAGAAATCCCTCGTTATCGGCTCGATACCATGAAGATAATTCACATATCGGACCTGCATGTTTCAAGCCCAAATTACCAGCCGGAATGGGGAAAGAAAGTCGTTAATTTTGTTAACAGCCAGAACCCTGATTTACTTGTAATAACCGGTGACCTGATCAACGAGGGCCATATCCATGAATATGAAATGTGGGAAGAGTACTTTGCCCAATTCAATGTTGATAATCATATTATTGTCCCTGGCAATCATGACGCCAGGAACGATGGTTGGAAGATTTTTGAAGAGAAAATTGGCCCCAGACACCCAGTATGGGAAAATGAATCGGTCGTAATCCAGGGCATAGATTCCAGCGAACCGGATCTGGATGATGGCAATGTGGGAAGGCACAATTATTCGAAAATACGCGAGACCATGTCAGTGAAGGGCAAGGTGAAAATCCTCATGATGCACCATCATCTTATCCCCATACCTGGCACAGGAAGGGAGCGCCAGATACCTGCTGATGCTGGTGACGTTCTTGAGATCATCCGGCAATGCGGAATTCATATGGTCATTTCCGGACACAAGCACAAGAACTGGATATGGAATCTTGAAGGAACTTATTTCATTAGCTGTGGTACAAGCACATCAAGAAGATTGAAAGGAAATGGATATCCATCCTTGATGATATACGATATTGAAAACGGAAAGTTATTGGCTACAAATATGAATCTCAGAGATAATGTTTTGACCAAGAAGCTGAATGTGACCTTGAATCTGGATTAGTGATAAAGGCCGGGAACCCCCCGGTTTTTAAGCCGGGGATGAGAGGCCATTTACACGAATATTACAAAAAGAGATCCGCCATGCTCGTATGCATGACCTGCCATGCATCGTGGACATATGCATGACCCGCCATGCATCGTGTGCATATGCCCGCATATGAAATCAAAGCTATTTGGCTTTGATAAATTAGGTGCATGGCCCCTGGTAAACTTCCAGTCCTGGCAACAAACGCCAGCTCCTTTAGGGGCTGATAGTTTACATGCCACTAACCAGGTCCAGCAGAACCGCTTTCCGGTCCTTGGCCTTCACCACGCCTGATGCCAGCAAGACGCCGTCAGCGCCAAGTTCTATGGCCTTTGCCACATCCCGGCCGTTCTTCACCCCGGCGCCACAGAGGACCTTCACTTCAGGCGCAACTTCCTTGACCAGCTTCACGGAATCGGATACTATTTGGGGGTTTGCCGTGGTGACAGAAATATCGCCGCCGATGAGCTCCGGCGGCTCAACCGCGATGAAATCGGGATTGAATTTTGCATATGCCCGGCTTTCCTCGGCGTCTTTCGTGCAGACGATTGTTATGAGGCCGAGTTCCTTACATCTGGACACCAGTGCTTCAACGTCCGCCGCGGAAATTCGGTACTCGGAATGATTGATGAGCGTGCCTGCGCATCCGATGGCTTTGATGGCTTCCGGCGTCACTCGGCCGGTGGTGCTCCCCTGTTTCACGTTATCCGCGTGCTGGGCAAAGACCGGAATGCCGAATGAATTCGCATAAAGGGCCAGGTCGCATTGCTGGGGTGCGACTGCGAAGTTTCTTCCTGTTTCTTCTGTCACTTCCCGGACCAGTGCGGTCAGGCTCATACCCTTCGCGCCGGATCATTCCCGATAAGTTTTCATGTTTATTGCAACAAGAGGTGTTCTCATGTGCTCACTCCATGGCGTCCCTGACAATACAAGCGGTTCCTGTGGCGCCGAAGGCCTTGAAGAATGTCCTGGCTTCGGCATAAGTCAGGGCTTCAATGGTATCGACCGCTTCAAATTCCAGGTTCTGGAAACGCATATAAAAATTACCTATTGCGTTCTTTACATTCTTCCCGAAGACCAATCCTTCTGATTTTCCCGGATTTTTCGGTCCGTAAGTTTTGATGGTCCAGTCCCACATTTCCTTGTAGAAGTCAGGGTCATAGACCTTCACAATGTCGAGTACAATGTTCTGCCAGAATGTCGCGACATTGCCTTTGATGATGTCGCCCTTCGGGAACATTGTGTTTATCAGCTCTCTGGGTGTGCCAGTAATTCCATGTTGGGCAATCCTCACATGCGAGCCCATTTCCCTGAGCGCCCTGGCCACGTTCATTGTTTGTTCCAGGTCGATGCCTACCTGTTCAACTTGATTGCCCTTGTCGTCATAGACATTTCCATGGATTGTGCCGTTCGCAATAGCCAGCACGTCCGGTTCTATTCCGTTCTCGTTGAGTGCTTTGATGAATGTGACTGCCTCGTCTGGAGTGGTAACGACCTTACCCTTGTCACCCTCCTTTCCAATCTCACCCACCTCGACCTCAAGCCCGAAGGATTTATCGCCCATTTTATTTTTTATATGTTTGGCCAGTTCGGTTGTGACCTCGATGTTCAGCGCAAGCTCCTCTCTCAAATTTCCGCCTTTAAAATTGAACAGATGGGATGCGTCAATTGCGAAACTGGTGAAGCCGGCTTGAACCTGTAAATCTATGAGTTCCTTGGTATTGGTAATGTCCTCGGGTGTGCCTTTCTTTACAGTGATGTGGTCTGCGTGTAGGGCCCATATGTCAAACTTCACTTCATCCGCCGCAATCTGGATTTGCCTTGCATAATCCGCAGGTTTCATGCCAGTGTATCCGCCGTTCTGATCGCACTCGGAGCGTGCAATTTCGAACATTACCGGCGCATCAAGGTCCTGCGCGGCCCTGAAAATGCCTCGCGCCACACCACGGGTCATGCGGGCGTTTGCCGCCATGATAATGGCACCCTGATCTTTCAGACTCCTGAACATTATGTCTCCCGGTATCGGTTCGTACATTTCATGCCTCCTTGTTTATCTTCTCGATGAGTTGGATTTCCCTCTTTCCGCCGATGTAGATTGGTATGCGCTGGTTGACGCTTTCCGGCATTACCGTGAGTATGTCCCCGGTGCCGTGGCTGGTTGCGCCGCCTGCCTGCGCGACCACGAACCCCATGGGGTTTGCCTCGAACAGCAACCGAAGCTTGCCTTTTTCCTTTCCCCTGTAGCCGGGGTAGGTGAAGACGCCGCCCTTGTGAAGTATCTGGTGAACGTCGGCGACGAACGAACCGCTGAAGCGTATCTTGTACCCTTCCGACTCCAGGGCCTCAATCCATTTCAGGTGGCCCGGGAGATACTCCTTTCGCAATGCGCCGGGTGCAAAAATCTTGCCATCCGGGATGCGGATATTTTCTTCCTGCAGGATGAAATTTCCTGACGTATCCAGCACAAATTCGTGGACGCCTTTCTTCACCGTGTAAGTGAGGGTGGTCAGCGGGCCATACAAAACATACATCGCGCCGACCATGGTGTTTCCGGGTGCCAGAACATTACCCCTGTAAATCCCGATGATGGTTCCCACGGCCAGGTTCACCCCGATAAGGGACGAGCCGTCCAGGGGGTCCATGGTGACGCCAAAGTTACCGGCAGAATCAAATTCAAGTATTTCGGGCTGCTCCTCCGAAGCGAGATACTTCACCAGTCCGGAAGCCTTCAGGTCCGCGATGAGAACCTCATCGGCCCACTTGTCGAGAGCCATTTGTTTTTCGCCGTAAACGTTCTCGGTATCCGAGCAGGATTGGCGACTGGCAAATCCTTTTTTTATGGTCTTGCAAGTATTCCCTATAGCAATAATGAGCCGTCTCAGGTCGCTGTCGCACTCTGCCAGATGTTCATCTAGTTTCATATTCCCGCCTCAGATTATTGAATCGGCCTATTAAAACCCTTTCTATTTCTTGGGCTTCATGAATCCTATGCGGCCGCAGAACCAGTGATGGCTTAGTGCTATTATTGATATCGTGAAGTTGAACACCAGATCGAAGTGATGCCACCAGGGATGGTCCCCGAAGAGTCCGGACGGCGCGATTACCAGCCGGAATATTATCCAGCCTGCGATTACCCAGGCCGCAATCCACAGTGTCCTGAACTGGGCTTTCTTGAACTCATTCTTCACATGGTTGAAGTGATTTGAATATATTCCGAACAGGATAATCGGTATGAGCGGATATGTGCCCATGTACAGAACATGATGCCACTTGTCGGCCTCTGCGATGCCCGGGACAAGGGAATTCACAATCTGGTAGCACATGAATGCAATGACGAAACCGGCCAGCAATGAGAACGTGAGAAGTTTGATTCCGCGGTCGATATTGTTCTTGAACTTGATCGTTTCGAGATAATCACGCCATGTGATGGCAATCATCATGGACATCATTATTACCCACTGGAATGAACCCAGGAACCAGAACAATCTAACATCATTGAAGTCACCCAGGGCGCCGACAAGGCTCCAGGGTAATGCGAACAGAACAAACCAGAATATCCACATCATGACATACCAGAATATGGCCTTGAGGGCATCGTGTTTCAACCACTTTGACAGCTGGCCCTTGAACATGAAATCGTCCATCCCGAAGAAGAAGAAACCAAGGACTATGAACATGAACTGGCTGGACATCAATTCGGCACCCGAGGAAATTCCCATGACATCCTTCATAAGAAATTCATGCCCATAGAACATGAAAACTGCGCCGGTGATGGACACCCATTGCCTTGCAAGCCCGTTCCAGCTAGGTTCAGGCTTGACCTTAAAATAATGGCTCTGGCATATTGACAGCACGACATAGTAACCCAGCAATGGAACATAGTAGGCATTGTGCCAGGCCTCGCCCAGTCCTCTGTAGCTCATTAGTAGTATGCCAACCCCAATGATTCCCGATACAACAAGTGCAATAAGCCAGGTGCTTTTATCCCATCTCAATTTATATTCCATTTTATCCATCCTCACAATGTACTGAAGGTGTGCCTTCCAGCCAGAGAAAGACTGAAAGTAGATAAACTTTGTTTAAGTTTGACTTTCAATATTGATAACTGGTTCAGCAACTACTAGTACTTCCCGAAAGATAATCACTATTGGTGAATTTAATGATGTACAGGGACCGCAGGGAATACGCCGCCAGACCATTCCCGGAGATGCACGAACCGCTCAAACGCTGGCTTAGCGGAGACGCCGGCATCGAAGTCCTGAAAACCTGGCTCGAAGCGCTTTATGCCAGTGAAACCTGATATAATTATGTAAGTATACAGTGAAATGAAGGAGTGGCGATTGTAGATTTACGATTTTAGATTGTAGATTTACGACGGTGACGGCGTAACGCATTCTCAACAAAAATCTAAAATCTAAGTTCTAAAATCTAAAATTTCAGAAGCCTGAACACTTACTCCATCATTATGGGTTTTTATATTAAGAACATGATTACGCGCCAATGCGTACACTTGATGATTTTGCACCCAAAGTAGGTCCAATTTGCGGCGTGGACGAGGCAGGCCGCGGCCCGGTAATGGGCCCGATAGTCGTCGCCGGAGTGCTGGTGGATGACGATACCGAACTGATGAGGATCGGGGTCCGCGATTCGAAGAGACTCACCCCGGCAAGGCGAGAGCAGCTTGTGAAGGAGGTGATGGCTGTTTCGCGGTACGAAATCGTAACGGCCAGTGCGGATGACATCGATGTTCTTCGGCAGAGCATGACAATGAATGTCATGGAATCCAAGCTGTTCGCCACGGTGATAGAGAAATTGGGCGGAAAAATTGCTTACGTTGACGCTGCCGACACCAACGAGGAGGTTTTCGCGAAATACATATCGAATGAACTGGGCGGCAAGGTCAAGATAATCTCCAAGCACGGTGCCGATGACCTTTATCCGGTCGTTTCGGCAGCCAGCATTGTGGCCAAGACCCGTCGGGATGCCATGATAGAGGAGATAAAGGAGGAACTGGGCCAGGACATCGGCAGCGGTTATCCGTCTGACCCCAAAACAATAAATTTTCTCAAGAGCTGGTACACGGAGCACGGCGAGATGCCGCCCCACACCAGGAGGTCATGGAAGACCGTGGATAGAATAATAAGCGAGTTGAGCATGACCAGGATAGACAAATACGAGGAATGAGAACATGGACGAACTGGAAGGACACATAAAGAACGCGATTGAAAAGTTCAAGGCCAAGATCGCCGAAGATGAAGAGTTGAGGAACGATCTAAAGGAAGTCGTCAGAAATGTTAATGTCGATACAACTGACAACGAGGGCTTCAGCTTTATACTGGACAAAGGCGAGATAAAGGATTTCAAGCGCGGAAAGCTGGAAACAGCGGAGATAACGCTACACGCCACAACGGATGATTTCAAGCAGCTTTTCACAGGCCAGCTCAAGCCAATGAAGGCCTGGGCCACCAAACGGTTGAAGTTTGATGCCAGCATTGACGATGTCATGAGGCTGAAGAAGCTGATATCCTGAGACACGGATTTTAGATCTTAGATTTTAGATTTTAGATTTTTGCTGGCAGAATGCCCAACCGTATTTTAGATCTTAGATTTTAGATTTTAGATTTGTGCTGGGAATATGCAACGTCGTCAATCCGTCGTAAATCTACAATCTACAATCTCTAAATCTACAATCGTCATACATCTACAATCTACAATCCCCAAATCGAAAATCGTCAATCCTAGGCAGCCTTAAATACCGGTTCCGACTATATTGAAAAAAGGTGAAACAATGATTTTCGTTACAACAATCCATGCCAACGAGGGAAAGTTCGAGGACACGATACGCTCGCTCAAGAGATTGAAAATCCCGGACGGCGTCAAAGTCCGCGAATTCCTGGGGCTGTTCGGCGAGCCGGATGCCATCATAATTTTCGAGACCCAGGATGAGAAACAGGCAGTTGAATTTGTTTGTCATATCGCGTCATCGGTAACGTGCAAGACATCGCTGGCACTGCCAATCGATGAGTTCCGTTGGACAAAATAATTCTGACAGATATCACAATCTGCCAGATGCTTTAATCGGCTACAAGGGCAATCCAATCTATACACGATGAGACTGCCAGCAGCATGCCCCGCCTGTGAGGGCGGGGTTACATTTTGTAAACATTCTGGGTGATACACAGCTTCTGTATATTGTTAAACCTCGGGGCTTGCCCCGGGGTGCCAGGTACTCGCCCGGCCCTCGCATGCCGGGCGAAACATATTACGCGGATCTTGCACAGGATGCTTTTCTTTGTAGATTCGCGTCGCATGTTGGGTGCAAACGTCCGGAACCCGTTGCATATTCGGGTCGAACGTTGGAACCAGCTTCTTGGCCACTTTGTACGCCGATTTAAGCTAACCCCGCCCTTACAGGCGAGGCTTTAAAGAGATGATGCGGTAATCGTGTCACACGACATCGAATTTTCCAAATTCGATGGCGAATACCCCGCCCTCCAGATATCAAAAAGTTCCAATTCAGACGGGGCATGATTGGCCAGGGCGGTGCCGGAGCCGCTTTCTTTGGCAAGGCTAAACATCTATCGCGCTTCCCCCGTCCCCCCGCGCACCTCCCCCATATCTCGCCTTGCATTCGCATTTATCCGAGGACACATTTTTATACCATCTCCCCATGATTGCCTCCGGAGCGATGCGGCATGGTACTCAGAGTCCATAACACGATGATTGGCCAGATGGAGGAATTCCAACCGATTAATGGGAATAAGGTCGGCATGTACGTCTGCGGCATCAACACCTATGACGACAGCCACATGGGACACGCGAAATCGGCGGTCACTTTCGACGTCATAAGGCGGCACCTGGTGCGGAAGGGTTATGATGTTACGTACGTCATCAATTTCACCGACATCGAGGACCATTGCATCGAACGCACGATAAAGCTGGGGATTCCGCTGGACGAACTTACCGAACGTTACATCGGCGAATATCACAAGGACATGGGAAAGCTCGGAGTGAAGAAAGCAAATATTTACCCGGTGGCCAGCCATCACATGAAGGAGATTATCGAGGCGATTCAGAAACTTATCGACAAGGGATTTGCATATGAGTCCGGCGGCGAGGTTTATTTCGATGTCATGGCAGTTGCCGAGTTCGGCAAACTGTCCCATCGCAAGCGTGACGATATGCTGGCCGGTGCCAGGGTCGCGGTTGACGAGAGGAAGAGGGGTCCGCTTGATTTTGTTCTGTGGAAGAATAAAAAACCGGAAGAGCCGTTCTGGGAATCCCCCTGGTCGGAAGGCCGGCCCGGATGGCATATCGAGTGCTCGGTCATGTCAATGAAATACCTGGGCGAGAGTTTCGAGCTCCACGGCGGCGGTACCGAACTGGTTTTTCCCCATCACGAGAACGAGATAATGCAGTCCGAAGCGCTATCAGATAAAACGTTCGTCAAGTACTGGCTCCACGGCGGCCTCATGAACGTTGGCGACGAGAAGATGTCCAAGTCACTGAACAATTTCTTCACCATAAAAGACGTCGTGAAGCAGTATGACCCGCTGGTTGTGAGGTTCTTCCTGCTGAACACACATTACCGCAAGCCCATAGATTTCAACCAGAAAGCGCTGGAGGAGGCCGCACAGGCCCTGGGGCGCATGCAGAACACGCTGGACAGTGTGCTGGCCGATGCAGAGAATGCGATAGAAGGAGAGGATGCGTTCGCCCAGGTTGCCAGGGAATCGGTCGCAAAATTCGACGCCGCCATGGACGAGGATTTCAACACCCGGGATGCCATTGCCTCAATATTCGAGTTCTCCAGAGAAGTAAATAAGTACCTGGAATCAGGCTCAAAAAAATCCTCGCTGGATGAGATAATTTCCACATTCAAGATATACGATGAGATTCTGTCGATTTTCAAATTCGAGAAAGGCACCCAGGACCACATGATGGCGCCGCTGATGGACGTCATAATCGATATACGCCAGAAAGCCCGTGCGGAGAAGAATTTCAAGCTGGCCGACGAGATACGCGACCGGCTGAAGGAGCTGGGCATCGAGATCCAGGACACGGCCGACGATGTGAAGTGGAAAATTATCCGAACGAGCCGTTGAGCCACATCCAGATGACTCCTATCACAATGAGTATCAGGCCTGCCGTGAAGAAGAACACCGCGGTGTAATAAGAACCACGGTCCCTGACCTCTATCTCCTCGTTCTTCTGGTACTGGTTCACCACGGTCCAGTTGGGTAATCCGCCACGCATGTTCATTCTCTTGTAGGGATTGCCTTCTGCCATGCCGCCCTGGGCTATCCAGAGTATTATCCAGAGGGCACCTCCGGCGACTATCAACGCAAATGGGGTAAAGAGGATACCCAGTAAAATTCCGATGCCCACTATGGCCAATATCAGTTTGGTCGCGTTCTCCATGTTAATCACCACATCCCGGCCTGTTTCATCCAGTAAATTCCGACGCCAACCAGGGCGGCACCAGATATCAGCAGCATCCAGACATTTTTCCCCCGGATGTTCTCCGTCTTCTGCACTTTCTGGGACTTCATGGCCGTATGAACGTAGGGTCTATCGGGAATGCCTCTGTGCAAAGACCAGGACGTCCTGGCGGGATTCCCGTCCTCCGCACCGCCCAGGGTGAGAAGTATGCTGAACCAGAGGGCCACGCCTGCGAGAACTGTTATGGCAGGCTCAATGAACCAGCCCAGAATCAGGCCGAGGGCAATGACCGCGATTATGACCTTGGTGAATCTCTCCATGAATAGAAATCGCTGATTGAATATATAAAAGGTTTATGGGAATTCCCA
Organism: Methanobacteriota archaeon; assembly: GCA_013791785.1. Taxonomy (GTDB): domain Archaea; phylum Thermoplasmatota; class Thermoplasmata; order SG8-5; family SG8-5; genus UBA147. The sequence continues at coordinate 7,879 of VMTD01000041.1, read as the reverse complement.
CTCATTCCAATATCGTGAGTTCCCTTTCTATAAGCTTCAGGTCCTTCTCGTCCATGGTCATTGGGCTGATTGGCACCACGAGCACCGCTTCCCTGATGGCTATCTGCTCGTTGAGGAGCTGGATGAACTTCAGGACCGACTGGTAGGAATTGTGGGTGATTAGGTACTCCAGTCCAGACAGAAGAAGGATTCCGTTATGGCTCTTCTTCAGGAAATTTTCTATGTGGTAAAAGAGAGCCGAAAGGTTCTGCGGCGGCACCGTGTTTTCAGTTTCCGAGGTGGAAAGCCAGATAATCGGTGTTTTCTCCAGGCCGTATCTCTTCCGTATCTTCGCAGGAAAATCCCTGGTGATGCACAGGCCCTGATGCCCGTGGGTGACCCAGTCCTTGAATATCTCGTAGCTTCTGTCCGGGACCTCTTCCTTCACGAGGTATCCGGTGCATATCTCCAGTTCGTTCTCCACCTCGCCCTCTGTGCTCTCGGGTTCGGGTTTAACGTACATGGAATTTCTGACGATTCTGTGCAGGCAGAACTCGTCCCCGCGGCACAGGCACTTGTCCTCGAAACCGTCGAAACGGGCATCCACCAGGCTAGATATCACGCCGGCCAGGTATCCCCTTGTGAAATTGCATCCAATGCCGGTTTTTTTGCCCAGGTGGTTTGCCTCCACAGATTCCTCGAACTCGATTATTATTTCATCCTGGGTTATCTTCCTGGTCACCGCGCGGCCCAGGCCGGTCTCGATGAGTATTCCGGGAAGTATGTCCTCCATCTCTTCAATATTATCGCAGGTGTAACCTATGCTCTGTACCAGGCCCTCGCCGCATCTGTACCCATACCTTTCCAGCAGGGAACTCGCGTCCTTCTCGCCAAGTAAAATCTGAAGCTCGTCGTGAAGGCTTCGCAGGGCATTTCCGCCCATGACGAAGAAGCTGACTGCTGTCTCTGCCTCATTCATTGCATTTCACTCCCTTGTTCAGATGCCTGTCTATTACCTCGTTCCCCAGCTCGATGAACGAATCTTCAACATGGTCCCCGGTCTTGGCGCTTGTCAGGTGATATTTCATGTTGTACCTGCCGGCAACCTCGCCTAGCTCCTTATCTCCGAACTGCATCTCGCTGACAAGGTCAAATTTGTTACCCAGCAGAACCACCGGCGCATCGTTGTTCACTGTTCTGAAAACCTTGATCCAGTCCTCCAGGTGCTGGAGTGTTTCCAGCCGTGTGGTATCGCAGACTATGAAGGCACCTGCCGCGCCCTGGTAATACGCGGAATGCACATTGTCATGGACCCGCTGGCCGAGTATGTCCCATATGAGGAATGTCATGTTGAATTCCTGACCGTTCCTGCAGATGCTGACCTCCTTTTTGGAGACCTTGGTCCCGAAGGTCATGATGTACTTGTCATCGAAACTGTCAAAAACGAATTTGCGGATAAGCGAAGTTTTACCCACCGCTCCGTCGCCGAGCAGGCATATCTTTTTCATGAGTTTTTTGGCCATGCCATCACCCGCCGTGCTGCTCTATCAGGCGCTTTCGTTTTGAGAGGCTGCTCTTCACCGAGAAATCATCCTTGAAGCCTTTCTCCACCTCTGCAAGGCGCTCGACGGCCTTCAGCAATGGGGCTTTCTGGGGATTCTTCACATCAACTCCTGCGAGGGAAAATTGCTGCCTGATTGCGGCCATGGCGGTCTCCTGGTCCCCGAAGGAATCGCAGAACTCCTGGATTATAATATCAGTTACATCCGTCAGATTGGATATGGTTCTGGGTGCGGTTTCGGAAGCCCTGTTGTTTCCGCCGGGGGTATAATTGAGAACAACTTCACCGAGTTTCAAGAATAATGCTTCGACATTTTCACCGGTTTTCGCGCTGGAAACATAGCTCTGAGTGGCGAAACTTTTTGCGGTGGACTCCAGTTCGGCCTCGGAAATCTGCCTGGCATCAATAAGGTCGCACTTGTTTCCCACGAAGATCATTGGTATCTCGCCAACAACTTTCCTGAGTTCCGGTATCCAATAATCAACGGTGCTCTGCAATGTCTCCTTTCTTGTGAGATCGCAAACAATCATGGCACCCTCCGCGCCCCTGTAACTTGAAGCCTGGACGCCGGTGTAGCCTTTCTGGCCAAGTATGTCCCATATCATCAGAGTGAGAAGCATATCCCCGCCCTGGACCTTGTAGCGGAGGTCCTTTTTGGTAATCTTTGCGCCTATTGTGGTGATGTACTTGTCGTCAAACCTGTCGGTGACGAATTTTCTTATAAGGCTGGTCTTACCCACAGCCCCATCTCCGATAAGAAGTACTTTTCTTTTAACCTGTTTTACGTCCATTAACCAACCACACTGTTTCAGATGGTATAAAGCAAACCTCATTGAAATACTTTCTTGCTATTGATTGTTATTTATTGTATCATTAAGTGTAAATTTCGAACTTTTGAGATAGTGTTTCACCGATTTGGATATGCCGCTGCCGTACTGCATGGCTTTTTTCGGTTTCTGGGCCATCATACCCGGTACCCCTAGCAACTCGGCTGCCTTCCTCAGCACCAATTTATTTCCGGTCTCGTCCAGCATCTGATTAACTGGCACTTTTTCAGCGAAATTGATAATTCTGCTGTCAAGATAGGGGGCCAGCAATTCCTTGCCATAATGTCCGGCTACTTTCCTGTACATGGGAAACTCATTTTCCACGAGTTCAGCGAGTTCCGTTTTCATCAATGCCAGCGGTTCTTCCGCTGTTCTGTATTTTTTGTAGCCGCCGAACAGTTCATCGGCACCCTGGCCGCATAAGACAGTATTCTCGGAAATATTTCGAAGGACCAGGTCGAATCCCACGAACGTTGTCATCCATTTCGGATTGGTCATTCTGTGGGTATCTGTCACGCGCTCCAGCGATTCGATTATGTCATTTTCTTCAAGCACAATAGGTACGCATGGCAGATCCATAATCGCGGCGCATTCCACGCCCCATTCCAGGTCATGGGAGCCTTCCAGGCCGGCGGTGTACAGTTTCAGGTCGCAGAATTTCCTGGCAAGGACGGCCAGGATGGCGCTGTCGAGGCCTCCGGAGAACATCAGCGCGACCTCCCCGGAACCGCTGACGCAATCTTTCACGATCTCACGAAGGATGCCGGCAAGTTCGTCCGCGTCGCATGGCATCATTTCAGGTCCCTGAAAAGCAACTTTCCGGAAGCAAGTCCCCTGGCTATGCGTTCCAGTTCGTCGATGGGAATACGTTTCTGCTCCGAGGAATCAGTGTCGCGGATGGTGACCGTATTATCTTCCAGTCCGTCAAAATCCACGGTTATGCAGAAAGGAGTTCCTATCTCATCCATCCTGGCATATCTCTTGCCGATGGAGCCGGATTGGTCGTAATACACGTCGAAGTCATTTTTCAGGAGCGTGTGAATTTCCCTGGCAACCGGTATGAGTTCGTCTTTTCTCATCAGCGGGAGCACGGCAAAGGTGTACGGGGCCAGAGACGGAGCAAGCTTCAGCACGCCGGTCCTCTCATCCACCAGATGAAGGTCCAGCAAGGCCCAGACATTCCTGTCAACCCCGAAGCTCAGTTCCAGCACATGGGGTATGAGCCTTCTGCCGTCCAGGGACACTTCCATGGACTCCTTTGAACCGGCCTGGTGCTTGGTGAGGTCATAGTCTCCTCTGTAATGCAGACCGGCAAGTTCCTTGAAGCCGCCAAGGGTGGCCAAGTCAATCTCTATGTCAAAATGAACCCTGTTGTAGAACGCCCTTTCTTTCTCCGACTTTTCATAGAACCTGAACTTGTTCTTCGGCACCCGGATAACGTCCAGATAGAATTCCTGAATCTTGAGCATGTGGTACACGTAAAAATCAGGCAGTTTGTACTGGTCAATGAGGTACCGGCACGGCATGGACTGCACATCCTGCTTGCCGCGCATGTCCACAAGCTGAACGTTGATTTCCTTTCCTTCCATCTCCTTCATGTCCAGTTCGTCAGAAAATGTTTCCGGGTCCATGAATATCTGGAGTTCCGCCTGGATTAGCTCCCTCATCCTGTAAACACCCTGGCGCGGCGCTATCTCGTTCCTGTAGGCCTTGCCGATGACGATTAGCCCCAGCGGAAGTTTTCTCCGCATTATCTCGAAATGCCTCTTGAAATTCAGATAAGCACCCTGAGCGGTCTCCGGGCGCAGATATGCCTTGTCAGTTCCCTTTGTGCCAATATCCAGCGGGAACATCATGTGGAAAATTTTCGCACTTCCGAAATGGCCCTTGCAGCGCTGGCAAGAAAGGTTGAGCTCGACGATTTTGCTGTCAATCTGTTCCGGGGAAAGATCCTCGGCAGCGGCGCCCGTTACTTCCTCGATGAGCTGGTCTGCCCTGACTGCGTGTCCGCACTTGGTGCATTCCACCAATGGATCCGTAAAGCTATCCACGTGTCCTGAGGCTTTGAGTGCGGCTTCTGGCATGATATTGGCAGGATCTATCAGGTAATAATTATCATCCAGGCCCATGAAATATTTCAGCCATGTATTTTCCCATTTCTTCTTGAGCATGGCACCCATTGCGCCGTAATCATAGAATCCGGCCATGCTGCCGTATATCTCGGCGGACTGCCATATGAAACCTCTCCTCTTGGCGAGGGATTGTACATCAACGGGCATAACAACACTACCTGAGGATGGCTGCCAGCATGTCCAGCTCGTATATCATTGCCACCAATCGGTCCTGGGAGTTGCGAATCGGTAATTGACCGAAATCGTGTTTCTTCATAATCCTGGCAGCCTCGCTGACACTGGTCTTGCCGAATATCGTTATCGGGTTGGAGACCATTACTTTCTTCACGGGGATATTCGGCAGGGTGAGCTGTTTCACTTCGTAATAGAGTTTTATGACGTTCCTCAGGCCCTCCCATGTCCATGAATCCTCATCCTCGCCTATGCCAAGTTCGGCGACCGCAGTGTGGCCGTCCACGTTGGAATGCTTGAATATGTCTCTGTCCGTGACAATTCCGACCAACCGTCCGTCATCATTCAGAACAGGAGCGGCAACCACATTGGCAACCCTGAAAAGAGTGTCTGCCACAGCGATGGGCGCCCCCTCGTAAATTGGCACGCAGGGCGTTCTGACAAAGTTCTGGATGGGTTCATTGATGTCAAGTTTTTCTATGACGCTCAGGAAGTCGGCGGGCGTAACGATTCCAACAAGTTTCTTCCTGTTGACGATTGGCAGATGATGCAGATTGTTATCCAGAAGAATTCTCGCACCGTCCTCCAGGGAATCATTGGGCCCGAGAAACGGATAATCCTTTGTCATGAGCAGAGCCAACTGTTCCTCATCCGGTTTCGCGTAGATGTCCTGTCTGTTTATGAAACCGGCCATGGTGCCATCGCTCTTGACGATGGGCATGCCTGTTTTGTTGTTCTTGACCATCAATTTGATTATATCTGTTCTGTTGCCTGGTAATTCGGCGCACACTACTTCCTTGACCATGATGTCCTTCAGTTTCATGGAATTCCTCCCATATCAAACATGCGTATATTTTCCGTTTCAGAGCCCATAATGGACAGGAACGGTTCGTCTACCGGTGCCTCAAGCACAAAAAAATCCGGTTGATTCGAGTTAGCAGCACCTAAACCTGGAAGTGAATTTAATACTTTTCTACAGTTGATGAATAAAATTTCGAGCATTTCCCGGTCAGTGATCTCCGTAATCGGGAACATGGTCCTGAGTTTCCTCAACTCCTCCAGCATATTCGGTTCGGATAGCATGGCATTGTCGCTGCCCAGGCATACTGTAATACCGGCATCAAGCATTTTTCTCAGCGGGGGTTTTAGCCCGAAATACGCGTTGGAACCCGGGCATATCACGACCGGGATACCGGCCGATGCGCATGACTCCATATCGTCATCGCTGGCATGCACCATATGTACCAGAAGATCCGGCTTCAGTTCGAGTATTTTCTGAAAGTCTTCTCTCTTTGCCTCGCTGGCATGCAGGCTGAAAACCTTTTCGGTGGACCTTGCATGGACGGAGAGATTCACGAGATATTCATATTCCATATCCGATATGGCACTCATGCCTATGCCGTCCGCCACATTCAGGATGGCCGATATCTCGTTCACGTCATCGCTGTCCGGTCTTCCCAGTATCACCGGTATGACGCCGGTGCCCAATGAGGCCATGAGCAATCTTCTGGTGCCTTCGAGACCGGATTCCCTGAAATCGATGAAATGTGACGTTCCGGTTCTGGCCACCAGGGTTATGCTTTCCTTCATGCTTGAGATCTGTTCCTGTTCCTTGACGTTTCTCAGCATCCGATGCTTCAGACCGTCCGGGGGGGCAACCAGTTCTTCCACCGTGGATTTCTCCGGAATTCGGATGAACCCATCGCCAAGATGCGTGTGACAGTTGACCGTTTTCGGGAGGATAAGGCCGAACACGTCTGCGTTTGGGTCGGATTCTTCGCTCAATATTAGCTTCCCGTTTTCCAATCTGGCGCTTCCCTTGACGAATTCCCCGTCTTTGAATATAAGGCCCGATGCAGACTTCATGCATGAGATAATCTGTCTTGTCCTTAATATTGTTTGGTTTTCGGCGAGTCTTCAGCAAAACTGTTGAACGATTTTCGATTTAGGGATTGTAGATTGTAGATTTACGACGGATTGACGGCGTGGCATATTATCAGCACAAATCTAAGATCTAAAATCTACAATTTCAGAAGACTGAACCATCCTTTAACCGCAAACTTATATATGTTATGCGTTTGCTGGATTGATTCTGTGAGCGCGAATAAAAAGAATAAATTTAAACATGTGGTCTATGACCTTTCGAGAATCAACGAATGGTGGCTGCTGTCCCTGGGCATGGTGCTCTTCGCTTTTGTCCCGTATAAATACGTGCTGAGTGACAGAATAATCAATTATGCATTGTTCACCAGCTTGTTGACAGAACCGTCGCTGTACATCGCACTGATAGTCGTTTTCAGCGCCCAGATATTCCTTTTTGCCAGCAATGATTACTTCGACCGCCATGTGGATGCCCTGGACACCCACAAGAAGAAGCGCAATCCGGTTTGCAGCGGTGCAGTCACGCTGCCCGGAGTGAGGGTGCTCCTCATCGTTTCAGGTATCCTACCACTTATTGCGTCAACTTATTTCGGCATGTGGGCCTTTGTTTACACGGCCTTTGCCATGTTCGTGTTTTATTTTTACACCGCTCCACCGCTGAGATTCAAGAACAAGGTAGGCCTGGATGTACTCAGTCACGGCATATTCGTGAACACATTTCCGTACTTCTTCTGCCTGGTGGCCCTGAACGATTTCACCGTCGGAACCACTTTCCTTCTTACTGTGGTGATGATGCGAAGCACCATGGCCCAGCTCTTCCAGGAGATTAGGGATTACGAGGTGGACAAGCAGGTCGAGAGAAATACCGTCGTAATTCTTGGTCAGAGGCGGTCTCTCTGGCTGGTTTTCTCGGTTTACATTGGCATGTTCGCAGTTACCGTATCCCTGATGACCAGTTACATTCTGTGGGGATGGGGAATTCAGATGTATTATGCAATCATTCTTCTCATATGGGCAACCTATATCCCCGTGTTCCATAAGTTGATGAAGGCAAAGAATCTTGGCAAGAGCATCGAAAAATTGTGGATGGGCCAGGGAAGAACCAATCTCTGGCAGGCGGTGCAATATGTTTTGGCCTTTGCCCTGTACGCCTTGTTCATGACTTTCCTATGGTTCATTGATTATTTGTGATTGAACATGTCCTCGCCCACATACCGCGACTTTTAAGTCTGCGGATACGGGCGCTTTCAAGCTGCTCTTCTGCGAGGACTTGTTCAGTAAACTACCAGCCCCTAAAGTGGCTGGCGTTTGTTGCCAGGGCTGGAAGT
>VMTD01000014.1 GCA_013791785.1 Methanobacteriota archaeon | reverse complement strand
AGATTTATTCCAGATTGCTGAAATTTCAGAATAGATGGGGAGCACTTTTATTGAACAAGTCCTCGCAGAAGAGCAGCTTGAAAGCGCCCGTATCCGCAGACTTAAAAGTCGCGGTATGTGGGCGAGGACATGTTCAATCAGAATGATATCTGCTGGATATCTAATCCCGGATGCCCTTCTCGTCCACGGTTATGACCGCTTCCGCCTCTGGCAGGTTGGGCGAGTCTATAAGCCTCACGATGCGCTTGCCGCCCTTGCTCTTCCTGAGATACAGCCTGAAAGTAGCTGTGTGACCCACGATGTGACCGCCGATGGGGCGCGTGGGGTCCCCGAAGAACGCGTCCGGCTTTGCTGACACCTGGTTGGTTACCAGTATCACGGAATTGTGAATGTCACCGAATCTAAGCAATTCGTGCATATGTTTATTCAACTTCTGCTGACGGTCCGCCAGCGTCCCGCGGCCGACATATTCCGCCCTGAAGTGCGAGGTCAGTGAATCCACGATGAGCAGCCGAACGTTGTATTCTTTGGCAATCTCCTTGGCCTTCTCGGCCAGAAGCATCTGGTGGTGGGAATTGAAGGCCCTTGCCACGTGAATTCTGGAAAGCACATCCTTGGAATCCATGTTCAGGGCATCGGCCATCTGAACTATTCTTTCCGGTCTGAATGTGTTTTCGGTATCGATAATAATAACGTCAGCGTTGAGGCCGCCGTCCGATTCCTTCATTTGCACTGAAACTGCGCACTGATGCGCAATCTGTGTCTTTCCGGAACCGAACTCACCGTACATCTCGGTGATTGCCTGTGTTTCGAATCCTCCGCCCATCAGGGAATTCAGGGCTTTCGAACAGGTTGTGAGTTTTCCCACCTTCTCCCTGCGTTCCATGACAACGTCGCCGGTCTCGAACCCGCCGATATCGGCGGCTTTCTTGGCCGCTGCTATGACCTTGGTGGCGACAGCTTCGCCAATCTCGCAAAGGTCTGCAAGATTCTTCGGCGATTCCACTGCAATGGCCATCATGGTTGTGTATCCTGCTTCCCTTAATTTCTCCGCTGTTGCTGGTCCGACTCCTGGCAACTTTTCTATTTCATTCGCTTCTTCGCTCATGGTTTTCACCGAACTATAATCCAATCCTTGGTTTATAAAGATGAGGAGGGGGTCTCCGAAAGTAATATTCAACCAAGAATTTCCTTGATGTACTTCCCTTCATCCATTATCTGAAACCCGTCAATCCAGACATTGCATTTTCTCATCAGCAGGTCGATGTGATAGTCACTGAGCCAGGTTGCGCCTGTTTTTTCGTGGTAAGGGTCCCCGAAGGCCACGTGAACAGTTGGGAATTTCTCGTCCTGGAGTATGTTGTCGATTATCTCCTTCAGGAAAACATTGGTGCCGAGACCCAGTTCGCCGATCCTGGATGAATTCGGTTCGGAATTCACATAGGCCTTGAAGTCCGCCAGCAGTTCCTTGTGGTCACATTTCATTTTTGTGATGAACGAACCGCCGATCTCGTGTTCAACATCTATAATGAGCGGTGTCTCCTGGTAATTTACCTTGCCGGAATACTTCATCTCTATCCAGTCGCCCACCGTGCCATCGATGACCATTCGACCCCGGAAGGTTCTGGGCGCGGTGAAAACCTCTCCCGAGGGAAGATTGTCCCACTGGCCTACTTTGTCAACTATGCCGCTGCAGGGTATCCATTTCATGTTACCGTTGAAAGTGGCAATGAAATCGGTTCCGGCCGGAGAAGTGACCTTCATCTCTTTGACATTTATCAGCATGTTGAAAAGCCTGTCGGTGACCAATGCCACCTTCTCATAATCCACGCACATGCCTGTCGTCATAATTTTGTTATCAACGCCGACCATGTGGGCGTGTCTGGCCTTCTGGGCGCACAGTTTCAGGAAAGGCCCCCTCAGGGTCTCCAATTCGCCCTCTGCCGGTCCGGCCACGAAGAACGTGACCGTTGCCTTCTTTATTGCTTCTGTAAGGGATTCTGGCATGAACTTGAGCGGACGTCCGCCGTAGGCTGGCAGGTCCAGGTTGAAGAATCTTACTTTATCGGTTACCTCCAGGGATCTCTGTCTGATAGCCATTCCGATGTCCTTGCTTGGGTTATCGGCGACAATGAGTACGCTGTCTTTCGAGTTCACTTTCATGCATTTGGTGACTGCCACGAGGGCGCCATCATCCAATGTGTATTCCATCGCCTCTCGCAAATACATAGTAATATTAAGAATTTGGCATGGCGTAGCTCAGAAAAATCTATACCCAAGAGAGGTATTCCGTATTCCATGACCGTACCGAAATCCCACCCGAGATACGAGAGCCTGATGAAGCGCGACAAGCTCATCGAGGCCTACAAATCCGGCATGGTGGCGGAGGCTGGCATGATCGCTCACGGCCGCGGGGAGGCGTTCGATTATCTCCTGGGTGAATGTACCATCCCGGAGGCCGAGGAAGCGGAGATGGTTGCAGCCAGCCTCCTTCTGAATGCAAATAATCCGGTCATATCGGTGAATGGCAATGTTGCCGCCCTGTGTCCCGAGGCCCTGGTTGAGCTGGCAAGAATTATTCCCGCGAAGCTGGAAGTGAATCTGTTCTACCGCACGGACGAGAGAATGAAGAAACTGGTGAAGCACCTGGAGGACCACGGCGCGGAGAACGTTCTCGGCCTGGAGCCGGACGCCCACATACCCGGACTGGAACACGCCAGGGGCCTCTGCACCAACGAGGGAATATTCTCGGCGGACGTTGTACTTGTTCCCCTGGAGGACGGGGACCGGGCACTGGCCCTCGGGAAGATGGGCAAGACCACCATAATCGTGGACCTGAACCCGCTGTCCAGGAGCGCCAGGGCGGCCAGCGTTACGATTGTGGATGAAGTTACCAGGGCCATACCCAACATCACGGAATTCGCAAGCCAGATGAAGGGGCAGCCAGTACCGGATTTCGACAATTCGAAAAACCTGCGCAAGGTTATTGATAGAATTTCACACGCGCTGTTCGAACTGAGATGCGCCTTCGGGCAGGGTTGAACGACCAACACATTTTTATATAAAGAAAAACTAATAACATTTCCATGACCCGCAGCTAGGGCATTGCGGACATTGTCCGCGCCCTCAGGTGAAAAATATTGGCAGGCAAAAGGCCGAGAAGAAAGTACGTTAGCAGGAAACTGAGCGGGTCCGAGGATGATTCTCAGAGAATAATGGACTGGTATGCTGGCGAGCTGGAAAGACGGTTCGGGTGCCCGGACAGGTGCAGCTGTTCCTGGTGTCGCAACCCGATAGGAAACAAGCAGTTCCGCCACCATGGATACTACATGAGATACACATACAGGCTGCTGCGCAGGGCGAAGGCCAGGCGCCGCAGGGGTGTGCCTGAACCGCTGGACTGAGTGAATAACAACAGGAAATGTAGCAAAGTAACGGAAGGTGAAGAAAGATGTCTTGCATGATAGGCGGGCGGAGTGAGTCCGCGCCTTTAGTGATAAAGGTCAAGAACCCTCTGGTTTTTAAGCCAGAGATGAATTGACTATTTACACGAATATAAGCAAAAGGTAGGCCGCCATGCACCGTACATATTATGTTAATCGAAAATCAAATCTTGTGGGCTTTGATAATCAGGTGCATGGCCCCCTGGGTAAACTTCCAGCCCTGGCAACAAACGCCAGCCACTTTAGGGGCTGGTAGTTTACGTGAAATACATTGGCTAGAAGATCTAAGAGGAGTTATACTTGCGACAGCAAGGCATGGAGCAGGCACGGAGATGAATCCCTCAAGCTCATAGACTGGTACGGTAGGGAATACTGCCGCAGGTTCAAGACCAAGGATGATTGCGCTTGCGGGGGTCATTCATGCAGGAACAAGAAACTGAGCCATCACGGCCACTACATGAGGTATTCCTACAGGCTGCTGAGGAGGGAGAAGATGATAGGTAGAGAGCAGCGTTAATTTTCACACCAATTCGTAAGTTAATCTGCACCGATCCTTCCCTTTGCTCTCGCAGCCCTGTATATGCACCTTGCCAAGTTCCCGGGTGTTACGTACGTGTGTTCCGGCGCATGGGCAGACGTCGAACCCGGCCACTTCTATCACCCGCAGATTGCTCACGGATTTAGGTATCAAATCCAGGTTGCACCTCTCCTCGTTCACGCGTTTCTCCAGTTCCGCCCGTTGTTCCTGGGTGATGCGGACGTCGATTTGCCTGGCTATAATCTCGTTGGCCTGTTTCTCAATGGCCGCCAATTGCTCGTCCGTGAACTTTATCGGGTGGAAATCCACCCTGGCCCTGTCATGGTAGAGCTGGTTGCCGACCGTTCTTGCGCCGAAGGCATCGTAAACCACCCCCGAAACGATGTGCTGGGCAGTGTGCATTCTCATGTGGTCGTAACGCCGGTCCCAGTCAAGGACGGCATGAACCTTTCCCTCGGGAAGCTGGCCCTCGATGAAATGCTTGTAGCTGCCCTTCTTGGCGACCATCTTCACCCGTGCCCTGCCGCCGGCCCATTCCAGCCATCCCGTATCCGTCGGTTGGCCGCCGCCCTCCGGGTAGAACGCTGTTCTGTCCAGTTCCACAAAATCATCGCCCTTCGCCACCACAACGGCGTCCCATTCACGGATGTAATTTGCCTCTATGTCAGGCATGTACAGGATTTCGGTCATTGTAACGGAGGTAAATACCTCGAACAGATATTAATGTTTCAGGGTAAGAGTTCAGTATTCTGAAGTTTGCTCGTTAAATTGTAGTTTTTAGTGAATAGTGATAAGTGAAAAATGAATAACTGAGTATTTTTGTCCTTGAGAGTCGATTCTTTCATCATTTACCTCCAAACGTCACTTTTCACTATTCACTTTACACTTTTCACTAATCACTTCGGCCAGTCAATAAGTCCGTAAATCTACAATCGAAAATCTAAAATCTACAATCGTTATTGCTTCATTTCACTGAATACTTACGTTTCAGGCAATATCCTTTTATCCCATCTCATAATATCAGTTGATGGAAGTAATAATATGAAGAGAATATACATGGATCATTCGGGCACCACCCCCATCGACCCAAGGGTTCTGGAGGCCATGATGCCGTTCCTGACCGAGAAGTTCGCCAATCCCTCGTCCATCTACACCGAGGGCAGGGAAGTTCGTGCCTCGTTGGACCAGGCCAGGGTGCAGGTCGCCAAGGCCCTGAATGCCGATGCTGGCGAGATTACTTTCACATCCGGCGGGACCGAGTCCGATAACCTCGGGATAAAGGGCATAGCCCTGGGGAGGAAGGAGAAGGGCGGCCACATTATCACTACCACAATCGAACATCACGCGGTAACGCACACTGTTGATTATCTCGGGGAGAACGGTTTTGACATCAGTTTTCTTCCGGTGAACAAGTACGGCCAGGTTGAGTTGGAGACCCTTGAAAATGAGATACGTGACGATACTTTCCTGCTTTCACTTGTCTATGGAAACAACGAGATAGGTACAATCCAGGACATGAGGGATATCGTTAAACTGGCTCACAAACACGATGTGTTGGTGCACACCGATGCGGTCCAGGCAGTGGCCAAGATTCCAATCGATGTGAAAGACCTGGGTGTTGATTTATTATCTCTCTCGGGTCACAAGATTTACGGGCCGAAGGGCATAGGCGCTCTTTACGCCAGAAAAGGGCTGAGACTTGCGGCTGTCCAGCACGGCGGAGGGCATGAGAAGAACCTGCGCTCCGGGACGGAGAACGTCGCCGGCGTCATCGGCCTGGGCAAGGCAATGGAAATCGGAGAAATCGGACTGACCACGGAAATCCCCAGGGTGAAGGCCATGCGGGACCGCCTTGTCAAGTGCATTCTTTCGGAGCTGGAGGATTCCTACCTCAACGGCCATCCCGAGAAACGATTACCTCACAACGCGCATTTCCGTTTCTCATATATCGAAGGGGAGGCGCTCCTGCTGAACCTGGACATGATGGGTATAGTCGCGTCCACTGGCTCGGCTTGCTCGTCCAAATCACTCAAAGCATCCCATGTGCTGTTGGCTATCGGGCTAACCCCTGAACAGGCCCACGGGTCGCTGAGGCTCACCCTTGGAAAAGGCAACACGGATGAGGAAATTGACACGGTCCTCGAGGCCGTGCCTAAAGTGGTTAAAAAGCTCAGGGCAATGTCACCCCTGGGCCACGGAGGCGGAAAGTAATGTACAGCGAAAAGGTAATGGACCATTTCATGAACCCCCGGAACGTGGGTGAGATGAAGGACGCGGACGGCGTGGGTGAAGTGGGAAACCCCACCTGCGGCGATCTGATGAAGATATACATCAAGGTCGAGAACGGCATAATAACCAATGTGATGTTCCAGACATTCGGCTGCGGCGCGGCAATCGCCACCAGCAGCATGATCACCGAGCTGGCAAAGGGCAAGACCATAGATGAGGCCCTGAAGCTCACGAGGGACGATGTGGCAGAGGAACTTGACGGACTTCCCCCTATCAAGATGCACTGTTCCAATTTATCCGCGGACGCCCTCAGGGCTGCAATCGAGGATTACAGGAAGAAGAATCCCGGTAAATGATTGTGTCCCGGTAAATCTCAAGCCATTGTACCGATGTAAGAGTTCAGTCTTCTGAAGTTTGCCCGCTAAATTGTAATTTTTAGTGAATAGTGATAAGTGAAAAATGAAAAACTGAGTTATTTTGTCCTTGAGAACCAATTCTTTCACCATTTACCTCCCAACGTCACTTTTCACTAATCACTTCGGCCAGTCAATCCGTCGTAAATCTAAAATCGAAAATCTAAAATCTACAATCGTTACACCTTCATTTCACTGAACACTTACGTACCGATTCAACCGATTCATTCTTCCGGCTTGGTCAGTTTTTTGAATTCGTGGAAGTCCCTTCTAACCATCTCGCCAGTGAGATACAGGCACAGCACGTAAACGAAGAATCCCAGTGCTGCCATTGATATCAGCCAGACGAAGCTCAGTTCTATGCTGAAATACCATATGGCGAACTGCATCACAGCCATCATCACGCCGGCGCACAGGAAGTGAACGAGTATCCGTGAATGCGGCTTGCAGTCCAGCATCTTCCAGACAATCAATCTTGCGGAAACAAATATGGCGGCGGACGATGCCAGCATCGCAAGGGCTGTACCGTTCATCCCGTGAATGTCCGCGCCCGGTAGAATCAGATTGGAAAGCAGCAGTGCCAGAACCCCGATGAACACAGCAAAGCCCAGGCCGCTGATGATTGCCAGCTCGCGGAATTTGTCCGCTCTCAGCATATATGATATGTGCGGCGAAGCAAGGGCTGTAAACAGGCCGGCCCCGGCAAGGAGGGATACCGCCATCCCGGCCCCTGCGAAGTTATCTCCCAGGAATGCCTGGAGCAGTGAATGGGAAAATACCACGTAGAACGCGGTCACCGGAAGCGCCACCAGTGACGCGTAACGTTCGGTCATGCGCAGGGTGGCGGAAATCTCTGCGGTCCTGTTCTGGCGGATGTATCTGGAAAGTGCCTCACCCATCAGAAGTTCTATGGAAATCGCGGCCGCGGCAATGAAAACTGTAATCCTCTGGGCTCCGAAGTACAGTCCCAGTGTGTGAAAGTCAGATGCAAGCCAGAGCGCCACCTTGTCCAAGTTGAAAATCAGCGCGGTAAAGGCTATGAAAGGGATGAATTTGGAAGCCGTTTCCTGAAATTCGAGTTCAATCTCCTCGTCATTCTCCCCGGTCTTCAGCCTGCGGGCATTGTTGCGCACCAGCATCATTCCGAGGGTTGCGGCTATCAGGTAAATAAAAGATATCCTGAATACCAGCTCCTGGTCTCCCACCGGCGCCAGGAACCAGAACATGCAGGCAACCAGCATGGCCTTCACCAGGCTCTCGATGAGTTCATTGGGTGCAGTTCGCTTCTTTTTCAGTTTCATTGCCACCACCCATATTGCGGCAAGATTGACCATGATGAAGTAGCCGAGAATAAGGGCCATTGACACGGGGCTCACTGCGGTGTACCCGTCCGGTGCCAGAAGGTAAAAATAAACGGCAATCATCGCGCCGGAGATAACGCCCATGGCAACTGTCAGTTTGACCTTTGCCATGATGAACGCTTTGAAGCAATCCTGGAATTTGAAACCCCTGGCCAGCAGCCTCTCGAAGGCAAGCCCGTTCCCCAGGTCGCCGACGAATAGAAAAAGTCCCATGAACGCCAGCAGGAATCCCAGTGTGCCCAGAATCTCGGGGTTGGTCTTTCTGGCAATGAGCAGGAGCGCCACAGTGTTGAATATGGCCGTGAGAAAGCTCGCACCCATCATCACCGGCCTGCCCCTGGCCTCGTTCATTTTTTCCGAGATGAAACCCATGGTTGCGGAATTGTGGGTTCATATATGAATGTTTAGATTGATGTGATATGGGATAAACATATAGTGAGAAACATGCCCCGCCTGTGAGGGCGAGGGGGCCAGGACGATTAATCAACAACCGCAGTAAACTACCAGCCCTGGCAACAAACGCCAGCCACTTTAGGGGCTGGTAGTTTACGCCGAGCCTGTGACTCGGCTAACTCGCAATCATCATTACTCGGCTGGTCGTCTCCTACCTGCTCGGGACGGTTGTTAATGTTATGGAAACCAACGAAGGTCATTGCTTATTATTAACTCCTGTTGTTTTAAATTGTGTGTGTTTTTCATTGGGATGAATTGATAATTCATTGAATATTTATCACATAAATTTCGAATCTCTATCGAATCATCATAGGTCATCATGAATGGATATGCTCGATTAGAAAATAATTGAAACAACTTTTCATGTTCTATTTGATAATGACGATATAGGCGCCTTCCAGCATTTTTCGTTGATGCTGTATAAGGTGGATCAACAAAGAAAACCGAATTTTCATTATCTAGATATCTATCAATTAGATTGAAACCATCTCCCTCAATGAATTCTAATTTAAAACTAAGTGAGGATATTTTTCGCATACGTTTAATGATTGTTTTTGGATACCAACGTGATTTTATACCTTTACCATTTTCTCCATTTTTAATCAGTCCGGAACCATTAGCCATTATTCCCCCATGGTATACTCGATTTTTTAATATAGTTTGAAATGCTTTTTCTTCGGGTGTAGTCGGTGAAAGGCTAAATCTTTCTTTCACATTTTCGACAGTCATGTTAAAGCTTAAAATCGATTGAACCAGTTGGTCTACATTTCCATAAAGTAGAACAGACCATACAGAGGCCACTTCATCATCCAGTTCGCTCATAATTATGTGTTTTGCTAGATTTTCATTCGCAACTGTAAGACTGATAATACCCCCACCCAAGAACGGTTCTATAAATAGTTCTGGCTTCGGATTCAATGTTTTTAACCATTTTCTGACTGTTGGTACTAACCACGTTTTACCCCCTGGGTATCTAAATGGACTTAATTTTTTTACTGATGCGACATTGACAATGGGCATATCTGAATGACTTTCAGTTGGGTATAAACATGTTTGTTCCAATTTTAACCTCCATTTGGATTTACAATGTCCTGTAGGGTAGGTGCATCTGGTGGTGTTAATTCATCTAATTTTTGATCCAATTTAGTTTGTAATATCTCAATGAAATCACAAATCTCACCAGGTTCGGGATTGGATACTCTGGCTAAAGCGTCAGTAAACCTTGTAAATACTACCCTCTTTTTCTTTAATTTATAAATAGAATTTGCGCTATCAAAATCGAGAGAATATATTAACCATGCGATATCGGCTTCATTCATTGGAACTGCAGGCAATTGTGGAAGTGTATCATAAAATCCTTCGTGCAATGCTACTGCGGTCTTTTTACGCCAGTTATTTAAAATTCCGCCCTTATAGATGAGTTGAGGCAATAGCCGTTTTCTGGATGAAGATAAATAATCTGGTCTTGGATAATTTACCTCTTGAGTCCAATCGAAATCTGTTATATTTGCATAATCATCCATATAATGCTCAAACGGTCGTCTAACGTTGCCTGATATATACACCGCTTGAATTTCTAATGCACCGAAATCGATAATTTTATCATTATTATCGTATGAAACTAGGACTAAATCAATGTTGCCTGCACTTTTTCCATTTCTATCATTTAAACGGATTTCAGTTAGTGAAGTCCATTTAGTCCCCTCTGGAAAGAAAAATGATGCCGCATCTTCAGCAACATGCCATTCTTCTCTAAATCGTATCGGGCATGTAATTGCCAAAGCCTCATTTTCAAATACCGAACATACACCCAATGGTGCCTGAGCTTTATCTTTGGTGCATGAAGGAACTTTGTTGTTATAGGGGCATAATTTCAATCTACGATATCTTTGAGCTTTCTGGCTAGTATTTTCTATCGGGAATCCGAATACTTCCGCAAGAGGGTGTGTTTTAGGCAAGTCCGTTCACCTTAACATATATCACACCGCTTATTAAATAACTTAGGGGGGGTTGTTGAAAGTAATATTAATTGTGCAACATTGCAGTTTTTAAAGTGTTTTGCCCAGCCTGTCGGCTATATCCTAATCGCTGCTATAATGCTCATACCCGATTCTTCAGCGCCTCGGCAATGATAACAAGGCTGCCGAGCTGCAGCTTCACCGCGGACCTTATGGGTATCCTGTAGAACCTGCCGGTCTCCCTGATGCTTTTCTCCCGAGATTTGATGTCTATGTCGACCATGTCCATGGCATTGCAGATCTCGATGGGTCCGCCGGCCATGCAGATGCTTTCCGCGACTCTCCACACCTGCCCAAGGAAGAACAGGTCGAAGAGGTCCTCCATTATGCCGTTCTCGAAGACTTCAGCATTCGTTGCGGGCCTTTCCTCAGCCGCGGCTGCGTCTTTCTCTTCCTGCTTGAGCGAGAGTTTCGCATTGGACAGGTGTTTCTTTGCCGATTCGTAGAGCACCGGGTCCGCAAGTTTGGAGTGCGGTTTCAGTATGTCGAAGAACTTTGCCGCCTGCTTCACCATGTTTTTGCTGCGGATGAACCTTGCATTCACCACGGCCTTGAAGGATTGCTTGGACAGTGTGGGGTCCTGGAAGCTCTGGGATCTGTACATGGGAACCTCACAGTTGAAGCTGAAACCGCCTATTTCCTTCTGGTACCACTCATCGCTGCATGCCCCCCTCTCCAGCGTGGTGAGGTAATCCGGTGTGGATTTCCTGTAATGGTCTATGTAATCCCTGAGCCCGTACATCTTGTAGAAGCCGGGTTCGAATGCCTGGCCAAACGGAACGTCCGGTGATTTGTCGGATAGCGGGATTCTCAGTTCCTTGGAGAGTTTTCTCAGTTCTGGATAGACAACCGGAAGGTCCTCGCTGAGGTAGTAATATGCATCGTGGAAACCGCAGTGGTGCATCCCGAAGAGCAGTTCCGGCCTTTCCTTCTCCAGGACTTTGGTAATTGCCAGTGTTTCCGGCCTCGATTTACTCCACTGGTAATCCAGATATTTGATCGGGAACGTCCACTCGT
>VMTD01000086.1 GCA_013791785.1 Methanobacteriota archaeon | reverse complement strand
CAATTTCTAAAATTAGACCATTCAATCTCATCTGGTTTTATTTCACGATTACAAATTGATTTTTGTCCTTTAGGTATAATGAATATTGCATATTCATGAATATAGGAAAAATTTGTTCCTTGTACACCTCGTGGATTATGAACAATAGTAATACAATGAACATCACTATCTGGAAACATTTCTTTTAATAATGAACCAAGTAAGAAATGTTCATTTTCATCAATTGCAACAATTAACACTCCATCTTTTTTTAATAACTTTTTTGCAACATCCAATCGATTTTTTATAAACGTTAACCATGATGACTCATTAAATGTGTTGTTATAATTAAAAGTATTTGCATTGCTATCTGGATTATATGGCGGATCAATGTAAATTAACTTAACTTTTCCTGCATACCTTTTTTTTAAGGAATGTAAAACAAGAAGATTATTCCCCTTTATTATCAGATTGTCCGTTGGTTCGATTTCATCTACTTTATGCTCTCCTTTTGCGTCAATCCGTTTGAATCCGGTCAATACTTTCGGGTCAAATAATCGGTCAATCTCGTCAGGAGCGAGAATTTCATTCCAAAACACTTCTTTTCTGTTCTTTTCTTCGGGGTCTTCCATTCCGCCTTCTAAAACACAATCTTTGTATGGCCAGGATAGAACTACTTCTCCGCTTTTTGCCAGATATTCATTTTGTGTTGTAAGTCCAATCTTGTTTTTAAATGTGGTATAGGAATCTGGAAGGAATTCTTTGTTATCAACGAACTTCATGAATTTATCCTTATCGAAGATGATCACTTTGTTTACGGTTTTGAAGAAATGCTCTTTTAGATTATCGTTTTCGAGAAGGAGGGAAATCAATTTTTCGTCAAGTTTCAGACCCAATTCTATTATTTTATTTTTCAACAATTGCCCATCTGAAACCAATCTTTCATCTGTTTTCAATGTGTCAATCAATTCCTCTAATAAAGTCATTTCTTTTCCTCCTTCAACTGTTCTTCCATCATGATTTCAAATTGTCTGGAAATAAGCCAGCCCTTCTTTTTACAGAAT
Organism: Methanobacteriota archaeon; assembly: GCA_013791785.1. Taxonomy (GTDB): domain Archaea; phylum Thermoplasmatota; class Thermoplasmata; order SG8-5; family SG8-5; genus UBA147. The sequence goes on along the minus strand of VMTD01000086.1, from coordinate 41,969 downwards.
TTTTTGTATTTTTCGTAAAGGTCTTCATCAACACTGAGAGTTACGTTCTTTGAAGGCATGTTAATCACATTCATCCCCAAATGTCTGCAAATGTATATAAGTATTCGCTTTTCCACAGTCCGGAACACCCCTCGTAGAGTACGAAAAAATTTAGGCGAACTTTGTTCGCCGTGGGGGTGTTAAATCGTACTTGATGAAATGTTTAGGTATTATTCAAACCTACAGCCAAATAATCCCCCATCTTCTTTAGCATCAGTTAGTCTTGGTTCAATTACATATTGTTCTATGTTGAAGTCTTCTGGCAATGAGGGAGGTATTGCATCAGAGTTCATTGTTAGTATATATTGAAATCCGAGTTCGTTTGCTTTTTGAGCACCTATTTGGATGGCCTTTGCAGCCTGTCTTTCATCCACGCCATCAAATAGATGGCTGTCGTGAATTAGGAATTTTGGACCTATGTTCCGCTCTATTGCTAGTTGGGTGAGCATCAAATCGAAGCAGAATATTTGCATATTGCGTATTCCTTTGCTTTTTTCGCCTTGTATTTGAACACTAAATTGTGGTCCGTTGTTACTTCCATCTACTACAAAGCTTCCAGCTTCCTCGTACAATGATTTTGAAATTTCTTCGAATATCAATATTGCTCTATCAATGTCTTTCTTTTGTTCGTGAAAATTTTGACGTAGACGTGTTAATAAACCGGTTCTTTCGAATTCTAGTTCAGTTGTTTGACGCTCTAATTGCTCAGTCGAGCTTAGTCTCTTTCTTAGTTCCTCGACATTAGCTTCAGCTCTTGATAATTCTGTGCGTATTGCACTATATTGTTCTAGAGCGCCATGTTCCGATAGAATGGACATAATTTCCGTGCGCCTTTTCGAGAATTCTTTCTTTGCCATTTCCCTTTTTTCTAGTCTATGTTCGGCTTCTTGTATTTCGCCAGACAGGTATTCCGATCTATTTTCAATTATGGTTTCATGGAAAGTCTTAATGTCCTCAAATCGTCTTAATGCTATTTCTGGTAAAGCAACACCCGCTTCTTTATACACTTCTTCTAGGGCTTCAATTGATGGAGGTTCTTCACGCTGAAGTGATTCTTTTAATTCGTTAATTAGTTCCCGATCTATTACGTTTTGATCTGTTAGGTAGTTGATTTTCTCAGTTAAACTTGAGGCTTCTTTTTCTAGTTCTTTGTATTCATCTAGGACTTTGAAGGAACGAATTTGCTCACGTAACTCATTAGTTTTGTTTTCTGCGATAGTCAATTTTGTCCTAATGTAGGCGGATTTTTCTAGGACATCTCCGAATGCTCCCTGTTTTATTGCCTTCTTCAGTTCCCTTATTGTTTTCTCTCTATCTCTTACTATTTGCCATTCTCTTGCAAGGTTCCAATCAATACCTAATATGTATGATATTGACAACTGCCAATCAAATATTTGTTGATGTCTGGATTGTGTTATTGGGTCTGAGAAGGCATGGTTGTTTTCTCTTCTTGCCGAATATGCGAACATTGCTCTAAATTTCGGTGGATATTTTTCGTTTTCGATTACATCAGGTGGAACGTTATACACCATTGTTCCCAGTACCTTCAGCCAGTTCTCTTTGTTTATGAATAATGATTTTTTACTTTTATCTTCATAGGGAGTTATCAGCCATTTTTCAGTATTGCCATCAATTATTCGAAAATCATTATGGCTTTCCCCCTTTCTTCCTATTGTGATTGGTTCACTTTCGAGATCGAATGTCATTGAAAACTCGTGATCTTTTAAGATATCATTTCTGAATATTGATTCTGGAGGACATTTCGATCCCAAGATAAAATGTACAATTTCTATGAAACTTGTTTTTCCAGCTCTATTCCTAGTGTGTTGTTCTGTTGATTCTTTACTTTTTTCAACAAGTAGTATGTTCAATCCTTCATGGAATTTTAATTGTTTGAATGTGGGGAGGTCGCTAGATATGCTCGTTATCATGATGCAATCCTCCCGATAATTCCATCTTCAATATTAATGATATTCATCATAAATAGTAGGTCAAGGGATAATATGAACCAATCAAAAGTTAATGTGGAATTTTCCCTCTCAGATTGTCTTTTCTTTTTTAATTCATCCCATAATCTAGATACAGTTTTATCTTTGGTTAGTAAGGATAATATATCTCCCCCTACGTAAAGAAGTGCTCTTTGTTCACTGATTCTCTTTGTTGGGAGTATCACCTTTTCTCACCCTCCGTTCTTTCGAATATATCACACTGTTCAAATAGATAGGCTAATATTGCGTACCCCGCAGCCTCATATCTAGGTTCTTTTCGTCTTTCTCCCAATGCGAAATCTTGAAGTTTAGAAAATATCGCATCGGGCAATAATCCCTGGTCCCTATACTCGATATACTTATCTGAAAATGCAGTTGCTACTCTATCTCCATAGTTTGGGTCGTGCCATTCATTGAAGAATCTCTCTACAAGATGGGCTTTTCTCATTCCACCCTTTAATAACACATCAGTAGACGATGACAGCTTATTAATAATCACCTTCTCTTTAGGAACTGGTCGTACATCGTCTTCATTTAGGTTCTCTTCTATGGCTATTGTTCCTAACAGAACTTTTATCTCTTCATAACCTACATTACTGATATCTTGATATGAAGGCGCAGGACCTAATATTGAAGCTATATCAGCATCTTCAACTGAGAAAAGGATTTGCCTTAATTCTTCAAATCCCCAATTTTCAATTTTAATTTGTTTATTAGATGATTCCAGTTCAAGTAACTTCTTTTCGACCTCGGGGCCTAACCCCATACGGGAATTATGAACAAATACCCATTTATCGAAGTACTTTTCCCAATGAGGCAAAGCACCATTGAAATCTTCATCAATCTTTGAGATTGCTTCACTACCTTTCATTTCATTTGGGGCATACACTTGAAATAAGGTTCTTGTGGTTTTAAGATATCCATCGTTCTTCTGGTCTCCTTGATTTCCCCAAGGACGAATACGTTGAAAATCACTAGGATGTGCCTTTTCCATAATTGTGGAGAAAAAATCCTGAAATGTAGTGCCCTTCTTCTCTAAGAATTCAGCAAGGAACGCTTTTTCATAATAAGCTCTTTGAAAGCAATCCATTTTTAGCACCCAACACACATCATTAAGATTAGGATAATAATCCAATGTTCATAAACCTTGGCTATTATTTTTATCAACCTATCAAGAACACCCCCTGTCCGTAGAGTAAGAAAAAACTTAGGTCGAGCACAGCGAGCTGTTTAACACCCGTTAGCGGAGAGTCTAGGCATGCCCGAATTTCGGCGTTTTCTCGTATTCCGTTCCCGTTAAACGAAGGCAACAACGTCATGAATTTACAGTCTCCTTTTCCCTTTTAGCGATTTGCCCCTTATATACTTGCATAGGGGGGGTGAGCGAAAGTGAAAAGGCAGGTTTACGAATTGCACAAAACGTCCCCGCGGCTATCTGAAGTTCCCTGAAGGGGAATTTGGGCCGAGGCGAACGCAGTTTGCCGAGCCAGATAGCCGCGTGTTCGACGACCCAAGCTTATGCGAGGGCACGGAGCGAAGCGGAGTGAGTTTATCGTTTCCGAAAATCATCCTGCCGCCGTGGTTTTTTCTTAGATTACCTGATGTTCTGGCACATAAGAAAAAAAATCTTGGCCGAGCATAGCGAGCCGTTTAACCTTTGTTATGCCGGGTTGCGCAGCAATCTGGTTCATTTTTCAGCTCTGCTGGGTGTTGGTTAAACGAAGGCGGCAGGGTTAATGATTTTCGCTTGCTCTGCATCATTTTTATAAAGAGGAAACGATAAATTTTGGCGAACTCCTAATTAAGCGTAGTTTCCCTTCGCCTCGGTAGTTCTCGTTCATTCAAATCCAAATCTATATCCCCGACCAAGCTATTATGCCTTTCGGGAAGCATGAATCTGTTATGTGGGCAATTCCTATCACGATAAACTCTTCCCCACTTTGGGCGGGGCAATTCTCTCTTCAACCTGGGCGTTATGCCCGAAGCCCCGCCCACTTTTTTTAAAAAATCCTAGAAGTTCTGCACAATTTATTTACATGAACTGGATTAAAAACGCAATCCATAATGCTGAATCCGAGGTTGGACACGACATTCCTGTTAAGGTGGTTTGGAAACATAACACAAAGGTCGAAAGAGCCTGCCAGGCTGTGAAACCCGACATCGCCCAACTCCATCATGCCCTGCCTGAATCGCTGCTCATGATATCTGGAGGGCGGGGTCGTGACCCGGTTTCGGAACCGGGTTGGTGACACGATTCCCGTAATCATCCTTTTAAAGCCTCGCCTGTAAGGGCGGGGTTAGCTTAAACCGGCGCTCAAACTGGCCAAGAAGCTGGTTCCAGCCAACCCGGGGAATTCAATGGGCTCTGCCTCGTTAGTAGGTATGGTACTCGAAGATTGATGAAAAATATAGCAGGTTTTACCCTGCTATATCTTTGTCTATTCTTCTGTTTCTGTTGTGTTCTCAGCTTCCGGCTTTTTCTCGGACTTGCGCTTCTCTATATCATCCAGCCGCTCGTCCTTCCTCTCGCCGGCATAGCCATCACGATTTGGGCCGTCGTCCCTGGGGCGTCTCTCCCTGGGTGCGCTGTCCCGGTCCCTGCTGCTGCTTCTGCGGTCCCGGTCTCCGCCGCGCCTGTCTCCGCCGCGGCGGTCGTCCCTGTCTCTTGTCCTGGGGCGGCGCTCGGGTTCCACATAACCTTCCGGCTTTGGCAGAAGCGCCTTTCTGGACACGTCCACCTTGCCGTTTTCAATCTTGATGACCTTCACGCGGATTTTGTCGCCCATGTTTACCCGATCAGTGACGTTTTCCACGCGGCCCCATTCTATCTCGGAGACATGGAGCATGCCGTCCTGGCCGGGAGTAAGATTCAGGAATGCGCCGAACGGCATTATCTTGACCACTTCGGCTTCCTCGAATATCTCGTCCACTTCCACGACGCGGACAATATCGCGAACCATTTTCTCAGCAATCTTGCCCTTCTCAACATCGTTGGTGGTTATCATTACCAGACCGTCGTCGTTGATGTCTATCTTGAGGTCAAGTTCCTCTGTTATGGCTCTTATTTTCTTTCCGCCGGGACCGATGACATCGCCAATCTTCTGGGGGTCAATCTTGAAGCTGATTATCCTGGGTGCGTAGGGGCTCAGTTCCGCCCTGGGCTCAGGAATCACTGCGATTATGCAGTCAATCACTTCATTCAACGCTTTCCTCATCTGTGGGAAAACTGCATGAATAATCTCCTTGCTCAAGCCGCGGGTCTTTGTATCCATCTGTATGGCCGTTAATCCATCTTTCGTTCCGGTGAACTTGAAATCCATTCCGCCCGGACCGTCCTCCATGTCCTGAATATCAGTGAGGATTGCCCACTTTTTTCCCAGAGATGCAATACCCATAGCTATGCCGCCAACTGGCTTTTTAATTGGAACACCAGCGTCCAGCAGGGCAAGCGTCGAACCGCATGTCGAGCCCATTGATGATGAGCCATTGGAGCCCATAGTTTCCGATACCACGCGAATTGTGTAAGGGAAGGTTTCATCATCTGGCAGTATCGGAACCATAGCCTTCTCTGCGAGTGCACCATGGCCTATGTCACGTCTACTAGCCCCTCTCAGGAATTTTACCTCGCCTACAGAGTATGGCAGGAAATTGTAGTGGTGGAAATACTTCTTGGTGCCATCGCTTTCCATGGTTTCTACAGATTGCATGTCGAATGGAGCGCCCAGCGTGACCATCGAAAGTATCTGGGTTTCGCCTCTTTCGAACAAACCGCTTCCATGGGTCCTGGGCAAGAGTCCGACTTCCGCGAACAAGGGTCGAATTTCATCAAGCTTGCGACCGTCGACCCTCTTCTTCTTTTCAAGGATGGCAATAGTCACCTGTTCCTCGATGAACTCATAGAAGAATTTTGAAAGTATTGTTTTCAGGTATTTTTCGGCTTCATCTTCGCCGCCCTTTTCCTTAACATACTCGGGTTTGAATTGCTCGATGATTTTCTTTTCGAGACCTTTCAATATTGCCTTGCGTTCACCCTTGGAACCCTTGGGGTTGTTGAAAAGGAATTCGTCCAGATGTGGAATGATTGCTTTCTTCATTTTCTCGATTATTTCCAGGAATTCTGGGTTTTCACCGCCTCTCATTGTGAGTTGGTCTTCTGTCAACTTTGGCTTTCCGATGTCTTTGCGAATATCGTCGACGAATTTCGCCAGTGGTCCCATGTGTTCCATTGCAGTGTCGAAGGCTTTCTTCACGTTATCATCTGAAAGTTCCTGGGCGTCGCACTCGACCATTGTAACACGGTCGCCGTCGCCCATAACCACTAACTGAAGCTCGGAATGTTCCATCTCCTCGATTGTCGGGTTGATTATGGGGAAGCCACCACTCATGCCCAATCTCACACATGCCAGAGGTCCGTCAAACGGAATCTCTGAAATGTGAATCGCAATGCAGGCTCCAAGCATGGCTACCATGTCAGGCCGGTTTTCGTGGTCCAGACTGAGAGGTAAGCAAATGATTTGAACTTCATTCCTCATGTTCTGAAGGAATAGCGGTCGTAAACCGCGGTCAATCATCCGGCCGATGAGTACTGCCTCGGTTGATGGTCTTCCTTCTCTCTTGGAGAACCTCGGGCCCTTTATCCTACCGGCTGCGGCATATCTTTCCTCGTAATCCACCATGAGCGGGAAAAAGTCAATGTCCCTCGCTTCTTTCGATATCATAGCGGTTACCATGACCACTGTCTCTCCCATCTGCACTGTCACGGCGGCCGAAGCCTGTTGCGCCAGTTTGCCGGTTTCGACAATTATCTTCTTTCCGTCTATCTCTGTCTCGTATCTCTTAACGTTCTTTTCCATGTTATCACCTTGATATTGTATTGTATTATTTAATGTCTATACAAGCCGTCATTTAAAGGAAAACAACGACTGTTCGTTCATTTCTTTCTCGGTATGCCCCTCGCCACTTTCTCCACAATGTCCATTCCTTTCTCTATGTTCTCCAGGGAGTTGGCGAAAGAGAACCTCAGGTGTCCCTCGCCGCCCTTGCCGAATGCCGAACCGGGTGCGCATATCAGATTGTTCTTGACAAGCTCCATGGCGAAATCCTCGCTGGATATGTCTTGATCGAACGAGGGAAACACATAGAATGCGCCATTTGGCTTCAGGCAGCTGAATCCCGGTATGTCGTTGCATCTCTTGACTATTGCATCGCGCCTCTTTGTCAGTTCCCCGACCCTTTCATGTATCATGTTGGTTGGGGCCTTCATGACCTCGTATATGGCCTTCTGAAGGGGCGTGGGCGGGCAGGCGATATTGTAGTACTGTATCTTGGCCAGCTGATTCACCATGTACTTGGACGATGCCAGGTATCCCAGCCTCCAACCCGTTACGGCGAAGGTTTTGGAGAATGAATTCACATACACGACATTGTCATAATCCGGGTTGAGCATGGAGTGATGCTCTCCCTCGAAGATAATCTCGTCATATACCTCGTCCGAGATTATGACCATCTCATTGTCCACGGCTATGTCCCTGAGTGCTTTTATTGTTTCCGGCGTCAGAATTCCGGAAGTGGGATTGTTGGGGGAATTGATGATTATGGCCTTGGTCCGGGGCGTTATCAGCTCCTGAATCTCGTCCGGGTTCGGCTGGAAGTCATTCTCGAACTTCAGGGAATATCGCAACGGCGTCGCGCCGCACATTATTACATGTGGCTGGTAAATAACGAATCCCGGATCCGGAGTAAGCACTTCATCCCCGTGGTCGAACAGTGTCATGGCCGTAACCATGAGTCCCTGGGTACCGCCTGCCGTGATGATTATATTTTCCATCTCAACATCCGGCCTGTACCTGGTCAGCCTCTCGGCAAGCACCGTTCTGAGTTCCGGAATTCCCCTTGTGGGTCCGTATCTGTTGTAACCCGCTTTCACGGCTTCGGCAAGGGCGTTCATTGCCTTTTCCGAGGGCTGGAAGTCAAGCTCACCCAGTCCCAGATTGATTGAATCCGGGCCCGCCATCTCGAACATCTTGCGTATGCCCGATATCTGAAGTCTTTTCGTTCTGGCTGCGAACCAATCTCTCATTGATGCGGGGAATTGCCCCTCTATTATTAAGGCTTCGGTGAATATAGATGATATTCTATTAGTGATAAGGCCAAGAACCCTCAGGCGTTCACACCTGAGATGAATTGGCATAAGCAGTAAAAGCGTGGTAAGCCGCCGTGCTCATATGCATGACCCGCCATGCATCGTGCTCATATGCATGACCTGCCATGCATTATGCATATGCCAGCATATGAAATCAAAGCAATTTGGCTTTGATAAATCAGGTGCGTTCGATTTTTGACGCCGGTCAAAATCGGTTTGCCGAATTCAGAAATTCGGCATATGGCCCCCTCGGTAAACTTCCAGCCCTAGTAGTTTACTGCGGCATGAAGTTTTTCCGTTCGGACGAATCACAGTGTTCCAAAAATCCTGTCGCCGCAATCGCCGATTCCGGGCAGTATGTAGCCATTCCTGTCAAGCCCATCATCGATACAGGCACAGAAGATATCAACGTCTGGGTGTTCTCCCTCTACCTTTCTTATTCCCTCGGGGGATGCCAATATGCAGATTATGTTGATATGGCGCGCCCCAAGACCTTTCAGGCGGGTGACAGTGGCTGAGAGCGAGCCCCCGGTGGCAAGCATCGGATCAACAAGCAGCAATTTGGCATTCTCAACATTTGGAATTTTCAGGTAGTATTCCACTGGTTCCAGGGTCTCCTCGTTCCTGTAAATTCCCACAAAACCCACCCTCGCATTTGGGATCATGGATTGGCATCCCTCCAGCATGCCGAGGCCGGCCCTGAGTATCGGCACTATCACCACATCATCGTCAAGCACGTCAGAGTTCGTTTTTTCCAGTGGGGTCTCAACTTCCACGCTTCTCGTTTTCAGGCCCCTGGTCGCCTCATAGACCATGAGATATGAAAGCTCGTTCACTATCTTGCGAAACACAAAATGCTCGGTGGTCTTATCCCTTAGGTGGGTGAGTTTATGCTTGACCAACGGGTGGTCTATGACAGTTATTTTTGACATGGGCACGGGATGGAAGTATTGGATAATAAATGATAGGGGTGGGCGATTTGTTTGCAGAATGCAAAGCGATCTGAATTAAGTATGTTCAAGATAAATTATTGAATCGTCAGCCATGCAAGAGTTGATGTTGCCTGGTAATTTATTGCGCAACCTCAGCGGCTTGTTTTTTTCTCAATATGCATTCAAACGACAAGAAAAAAGAAGTCCCGTCTCCAGGATTTGAACCGGGGATCTGCTGATATCGGCTGATTACCGGCCGTAACCGGTGAACCTACTACAGTCAGCCGCTCGAGCCAGGCTAAGCTAAGACGGGATTTGCGTGTTACCCCCATTATAGGATGGGCAGCGGTCATAAACATCAATTTGTATAAAAGGTTTAAGTCTGGTAGTTGGTAGGTACCATATTCCCCGCATTGAGCACGCCATCCGGGTCCAGCACGGCCTTCACACGCGCAATTTCCCTCAAACCGGATTCGCCGTACATCAGTTCCAGGTAAGGGATTTCCCGACCCTGGCGCTGCATGACTTTCTTTCCCACGCCATGTTCCCCAGATATTGTGCCGCCCATCTCCACTGCCGCGTTTGCCAGTTCCAGATAAAGCTGTTTGGCGAACGTCCGTTCTTCCTCGCCCGCCGTGATGAAATTGAAATGCACATGGCAATCTCCGATATGCCCGAAAATGACGAAGTGTGGGCCGTCTCTCGGAAACTTGGCCCTGAATTTTCTGCCTGCATTCCTGTACCTCTCCATCATCTCGGGAAATTTTTCTGCCGGCACTGCGAAATCCGTGCCCAGCTTGTAACTGTCATGCTGTTTCAGGTATGTGTTGACAGAATCGGGAAGTGAATGTCTGAATTCTTTCATATCTCTGCGGTCCGGGGAGTTGGTGGCGCACCAGTCCGCTAACGCATTGTTAGCGGCCAGCATGTCGGATAATTCCGTCAGAATGTCCAATGCTTCGCCTTTCATCTCCACCAGAATCGCCGCCGCAGCATTCGGTGGAATGTCCGGGTGCTGGTCCCGGATGAAATTCAGGGCATTACCATCAAAATATTCGATGGCCAGTATTCCGCGATTCTTCATCGGCCTCAGGGCGTTGACATAGTTCAGTGCGTTTTCATCCGTGCTGAAGAACGCTAGATCGGACACAGGCTCCTTTTCCGAAGGTTGAAGTTTTATTGTGATTTCCGTTGTGATGCCGAGGATTCCCTCGCTGCCGATGAACAGGTCAATGAGGTCCATCCCCGGCTTAGAGTAAAGCCCCGCAGCATTTTTAACACTGGGCATATGATAATCCGGAATTCTGATGCTGTATTTCTTCCCGGATTCGGAATTAAAATCAAGCATGCGATTTTGGTCTGCAAAGCACTCGCCCCTGCGGATGGCCAGGACCTCGGAATCGGTCAGGATTATCCTCAGACCCACAATCCAGTTTCTTGTGGGCCCGTAATGGAAGCACCTTGCCCCCGAAGCGTTGGTGGCCACGGTGCCGCCCAGTGATGCCAGCGTTTCCGTGGGATCCGGCGGGTAAATCAGATTGTCTGGAAGCGCGGCAGTGAGTTCCGACAGCGAAACTCCGGGAGCCACATGTGCGATGTTTTTTTCATCATCCAGATAAATCCGAATTTTACCGGCGAGTCCTTCCCTCACAATCTCGCGGCAGTCGTTTCTCATTTCTGCGCGGAGCATTTTTTCCATTGAAACCACGATACCACCGTGCATGGGTACCCTGGAACCCGTAAGGCCCGTACCGGCACCGGAAACAGTGATTTTGTCTCCGGCATTTTTCATGATTTCCACAATGTCCGCCTCGGATTCCGGGTAATGGACGCCCCTGACCTTCCCGAGCTGTGCATGAAAAGCATTGCTCTCGTCAGCCAGGAACGGAATGATTACCGCCAGTTCATTGTTCAATGCCATTGGTCGGACAAATCCCCATGAGTTTATATGGTTTCCGCCGAAAATCCTAATAGACCGCGACGCTCATATGCATGACCCGCCATGCATCGTGCTCATATGCATGACCCGCCATGCATCGTGCTCATATGCATGACCCGCCATGCATCGTGCTCATATGCATGACCCGCCATGCATCGTGCTCATATGCATGGCTACGCCAGTCTCTCGGCCTTTCCGCGTCCGAAATTTCTGCTCGGGCTGAGTAATTCGTAAATTTTCCGGTCCATTGCCGGCTTGCCCTTGACAATGTGGCTGGCCAGATTGTAACCGACACCGGGGCCCATCATGAATCCCTGGCCGCACATTCCGATGCCCAGGTACATGTTCTCGACGCCCGGGGCCTTGCCGATGACAGGCACACCGTCCGGCGTCATGGGGTAAAGTCCGCGCCACAGCCTTCTGATGGTGAGGCCTTTCAGCCTGGGAATGAGGTCTACCAGTCGCCTTGCGATTATGGGCATGAATTCCGAAGTCTCGCGCCTGTCCTGGCCCACAATGGGTTTTAACGGTGTATAACAGAATATTATCTGGCCGCTCTCCACCTGGCCGAAATAGAAATTCTTGGTCATGCCCTCCGGTCCTTCACGGATATCCACCACCAGCGGCGCCAGAAATTGTCTTACGGGCGAAGTAATACCTGCTTCATGGCTGTCCGGAATAACCGGAATGCTGAAACCCGCCATCTCGCATATCGCGGTGGCATTGGCACCGGCCGCATTCACGAATTTATCCGCTGAGTACGTTCCATTCTGGGTCTGAACACTGGTAATCATGTTTCCTTCCATGGTGAAGCTCTTGACTTCCTCCCTGAACCTGAATTCCGCGCCCAGCTTTTTCGCCTCCTGGGTGAACGATTCTATGGCCATGAGCGGTGAGACCTGGCCGTCCTTCGGGGACAGCGTGCCCCCCCTCAGATTTCGTGGGTTGATGCCGGGTACGGCTTTGGCGATTTCTTCGGGGCTTGACCAGTCAATGTCCAGTCCGAACTTTTTCTGGATGGGCAGCATGGACTTCATGGCGTTTTCATCCGATTCGGTGTAAATGGGGAAGCAATAACCGCCTTCTTTCCACCCTATGTCTGTGCCGATTGTATCTTTCCATGTGGAGAATATGCGCAGACTTTCCCTGCAGATGGTAATTTTTGCAGGATCGGAATGCGTTGCCCGCACCCCGCCGATAGCAGCCTTGTTCTCGCCCTGGCCGGATGACGAGCGGTTGTCCAGGCAGAGGGTCTTCAACCCTTCCTTTGCAAGGAAATAAGCGGTTGGAACTCCGACGCTGCCGGCGCCGATTATTATTGCATCATAATCCTTGGACATTATCCACCCCCGTCAATGAAAGCCGATAAGGGCACTTCCTGGGTGAACGGCCGTTCCACATGCGGTTCTATGACTGCATCCCTGCCCAGAACCTGTTTGAAAATTCTCATGACCAATTCGGTGCAGGTTTTTCCGCCGCAGGCCCCCATGCCGACCCGCAATCCTGCTTTTAACGCGTTGAAGTCAGTGGTATTATGTTCTTTAATGTAACTTATTATCTCGCCTTTGGTAACACGCTCGCATCTGCAAACGATAGTGTCATCATCATCCCCGGCCGTTGCAGGTTTTCCTGTTGTTGGAGTCCGGGCTGAGTACATCCTGATGCCTGCCACCTTTTCCGCTTCCTGCATCGGAACCTCCAGCATGAGCAGGACCCTCCGGTTCTGCCAACCAGAGTTCCTCATGGCGATGACTTTTCCGGTGCCGATTTCCTCGCCCTCGAAGCCCCTTGTTCGAACTTCCTGTTCGGGCTCGACAGAACCGGCAGGTAATTCCCAGGGTATTGTGACCAGGGCCGTTTTTCCTGTTGGGTCATATCCTGTATCCACCAGGGTGATTGCCAAACCAGGGCATATGGCCACGCATCTGGTGCAGCCGATACATTCCCCCACCAGTTGGGGAATCCCTGTCATCCTGCCGTTGCTTGTACGTATGGAGTCTTTCGGACATACTGCGGTGCAGGGGTTGCACGGGATTTCCTGCGTGCAACGAATTATTGGAAAAATATTACTCTTTTTGGGGTGCAGGGTCTCGAGGTCGTGGGTCGGGCCGGGCTTTGCACGCAGCATTTCCAAAATGTCAAACCACTCTTTCGGAATATCTACATCATGCCCGAGGTCGCGTAACATTTTTTTACCAATGATATGTCCGCTGAAGATGGCAGCGGACGCTTCTGCAATGACATTCGCATCGCCTGCGGCATAAACCGACATGCCGTATTCTTTGGCTTTGAGCAGCAGTTCGTTGACAGGTGCCAGACCCACAGCGACAAGCAATGTATCAACATCCTCAAAGGTTTTTTCAGTTCCCGGGATGGGTTGGAAGTTGCTACCTATCTCTGAAATCGTGATACGTTCTAATTTACAGTTTCCTTCCGCTTTCAGAACGGTGTGAGATGTCCATACAGGGATTCCGAGGCGCTTGATTTTGTCAAGATGAACCTTGTAACCGCCACATTTCGGAAGGGCCTCCACAAGGCCGAGGACTTCTATGCCGGCTTGCATTGCATGATATGCGGCAATAAGCCCGACATTGCCGCCGCCGACTATGAAAAGCCTGTTGGAAGCTTTAATTAAATCGCGGTTGACCAGTGTCTGGAACGCACCGCCTCCGTAAACTCCGGGAAGGTCACACCCGGGGAATGCCAGTGTCTTTTCTCTCGCACCTGCAGTGACCAGAAAATGCTTTGGTCTGACAAGCACGTACCTCTTGCCCTTCTGGACTCCGACAAGTCCGTCGGAGAACACACCCACGACGGGTGCGTTCAACCATACATCCACGTTGTCCAGTTCTTCGATTTCCTCGGCCATGAGGGTTCCGATGTCCATGCCGCGCATGCCTGCGTTGCAGTCCCTCACTGAGCCGAAGAAATTGTGCGTCTGGAGGCCCAATTTACCTCCCATCACTTCTTTGTCATCGGCAATGATAATCTTCAGATTGGCCACGGCCAGCTCGGTTGCAGCGGCCATTCCGGCAGGACCGGCCCCGACTATTAATACGTCCGTTTCTATTACCGAGATGGGTTTGGATTCCGGAAGCACATCGTCTGCCGTCAGTTCCGGAAGGCCCTCGATTGAGCGAACGTTCATGCCCTCCTCGACCGTGGTTATGCAGGCTTTCTTCGGATTGCCGTTGACCAGTACCAGACATTGCGCGCACTGGCCATTGGCGCAGAATATTCCCTGGGGCGCCCCGTCCTTGTGATGTGTATTGAACACGTTGATTCCATGGGCCATCATGGCGCTGGAAACGGGTTCTCCGGACATGGCTTTGTAAGATTTTCCGTTGAATGTGAAATTTACTGTTGCTTTTTCACCTGTTGCCAGGATCGGGTGTTGAGTGATTCTCCTGTCGGTCATCATTCCTCACCCCCCAGCCTTGATGCCAGGTAAGTGTAGATATCCATCACCTTCACCGGGCTGGTGCACCATCCCCCAGTTACCGCGTGGAGGTGGGCCGCGCATCTGGTCGAACCGGTAATCAGAATGACGGCTCCGGCTTGCTCTGCCGATTTGAGCAACACTCTGGCCATCTTTCTTGATTCATTGCTGACGTCACGCCAGCCGGTGTCGCCGCATTTACCTTCAATCTTTTGGACTTTCAATTCCGGAATCAGGCCAAGCAGTTCCAGGCAATCTTCATCGAAATCGCCTGCACCTGCGCAGGCCGGATGGTACGCCACGGTTCCATGAGATTTCATGAATGAGCCTGATAATTTGTCTTTCAGAATTCCCGGAAGTGGTTCAACAGAGCATGCCAGTTCCATTTCTTTGAAGGAGTTGAAACTTTTAGGCGTAGTAAGAACAATACTTTTAGCATTACTGTCATTCAGCCTTTTCACGATTGATTCGGAATATGTTTCATAGAGTGAATCCAGCCCCCATTTCTTGAGACTGGTTCCGGAGATATGAATGCCGCTGGCTATCTCATAATTTATTCCGGTTTTTTCAAGAAGGAATCCAATCGATTCAAGCACATGGGACTCATGAAGACCATAGGCCTCAAATGCCGGCTCTGAGGTGGCCAGGCACCCGCAGCCGAGCAGAATTTTGCAGTTTGATTTTATTTCAAATTCCCTGTCTGGCTGTGTCATCAATATCTGGATTGCGTTAAGGCACCGGCCAAGGTTGGACTTGAGTTCGGGAATCTTGCCGGCTGTGGATTGGAATTTTTTAAACGCCTGGACATCTTTTGTAAATTTTTCGATTGAATCGTCATCGTCCAGGTATGAAATTCTGCCGGATTCAATGTCTATCGCCTCAAGAATTGCATGGCATGATTCCACCACATCCGGGCCCATCCAGGTTCCGGGCAGATAGTGGCATTCATCATCTGCACAACCGCGTACGGCCACAGCCTTCGCACCAAGGGCCAAAGCCTCAAGAAGCAATGCCGGAGATGCGCGTCTCGTGCACTGGAGTTTAATCTCCCGGGGTTCTGTTCTGATACTCGGCTCGGGGTCTTTCCAGAGGCAGGAGAATATTACTATATTATTATTTGTATGTGCATTTTTGACCGCATCATGCAGTCTCGGAAGGATGTTTGCGTCGCCCATGTAGCCCATGGATATAGCTCCTGTTGGGCAGGCAGCCAGGCAGGCACCGCAGCCCCTGCATGCACTGGGTTCGATCTGTGCGTGGCTGTTTCCGTCGGTGTAGAATATTGTTCTTATTGCCTTGTAAGGGCAGGATTCCTCGCACTTGCCGCATGCGATGCAGAATGTTTTATCAACCGTGGCCAGAAGAGGTTCGATATTCAGCGGTATTTTTTCCCCGCTCGATTCCAGGTTCCATTTTTCTTCGGGATTATCCATAACTTGCTTCACCAGCTCGAACGGAACCTTGGCCAGTTCGCTTTCTCCTGTTCCCGGAACACTGATGACCGCGTTCCGGTAATCGCAGACAGCCAGACATACCGAGCACACGCCACAGCTTCCGCAGCGACGGCATCGGGATGCCTCGGTTATTGCACTCCTCTCTTCGATGCCCAGCTCAACTTCATCGAACGTTGACTGGCGCTTCTTCACGGGGATGAAGCAGGTACCGCCGCGCTGGCTTGTTTCAGGTGCTTCTGCATCCACAATCAGCATCTCTCCGTGCTTTTTTTCGGACAGGTCTTCACCGAGTATGAATTTCAGGACTCCAGCTGCGGCGCAATGGCCGCTGCCGATCGCATCGACAATGGTAGATGGGCCAGTGGCAATGTCGCCAGCCGCAAATATTCCTTTCATCGAGGTCATTCTATCCTCATCTGTTTCAATGGTTCCGCGCTTTGTCAGTTTCAATCCGGATTTCTCGAATCCGGCCAATTCCGGTTTCGAGCCGATTGCCATTATGACACGGTCTGCTTCGAGCGAGAAATAATCGTCAGGAATCGGCATCGGCGAGCGCCTGCCAGATGCATCCGATTCTCCCAACTTTGCTTTTTGAAATTTGACTGTTAATTTGGAATTATCAGAACATATCTCTGCGGGTATGGCAAGAAACTGAAAGTCAATCCCTTCCTCCTTCGCATGGGTAATTTCATCGGGACCGGCCGGCATCTGTTCCTCTGTCCTGCGGTATGCAACAGTAACATCCGCTCCGAGCCTCAGGGCAGTTCTTGCAGAGTCCAAGGCTGCATTGCCGCCGCCGATTACAACGACCCTTCCAGGGGGCTTGTTGATTTTCTTTTCGGATACATTTTTCAGAAAATCAAGGCAGTCAACAACATTAATTGAGCCCTCACCCGGAATGCCAGGAAGAATTGATGATTGACACCCCATTGCCAATATTACCACGGAATAGCCGTTTTCAATCAATTCAATGGGGTTTTCAATCTTTTTTCCCTGTTCTATTTCAACACCGAGGGACTGGATGTCGCGTATTTCCGACCGTACAATATTTTTCGGAAGCCGGAAATCCGGAATGCCCCATGAAAGAAGGCCGCCTGCTTCTCTGGTGCTGTCGAAAACAGTAACATGAAACCCTGCCAGAGCCAGGTCGGATGCCGCTGTAAGGCCGGCCGGACCGGAACCCACAATGGCTATTTTCTGCCTGTGGATTATGGGCTGGGCGATGCCTGATTTTTTCCTTGAAAGCTCGTAATCGGAAGCAAATCTTTTCAGCGATCTTATGGAAACAGGCTGGTCAATATCTTTCCTGCCGCACTCGGCCTCGCAGGGGTGCGTACACACCCGCCCGCATATTCCCGGAAAAGGATTGGCCATTCGAATTATCTGAACCGCTTCTTCATACCTTCTGTCCGCGATAAGATTGACATATGCCTTGATGTCCACACCGGCCGGGCAGCCCAGTGAACACGGGGTCTGGCTTTCCGTGTAAAGCATATAATTACCTGGCGGTCCGACGAGCATCCCCTCGCCTTTTGCCCTGTTCCGCAACACATTGCCGCGTTTCGACATTACATTCACACCTGAATTTTGAATCCGATGGGTGAGCATTGAACCGAATTAAAACTTTATGGATGGAGTATTTGATAACTTAAAACAAAATAAGAGCTCACATTCTGGCAGTATATTTTGTCTCTCCGACTCATATCCATTGAACATATAAAAGAATTAAAAGTAGAAAAGGGGGAGGCCTTTCGGCCCCCCATTCTGTTCCGTGTTTACTGTTTACGGGAAGGGTACGTCCCACGTTATGCCTGCCGGTACGAACACCCAGTACGCGTTTCCATTGTCCATGGTCACCAAACTCAGGTCTGTGAAGTCCTGTATGTACGGTGTGGCTGGGATGTAGACCGATATTATGGTCGCGCCTGTTCCGGCTAGTGCCAAATTGGCTGCCATGGGTGTCTGTGATGGGTATCCTACCATGTTCCAGCCGGCGTACAGGTTAATCTGTACCTGGCTTGCCGGGAAATTCCCACCAAGGCCGGTGGTCAGCTTGTCGCCGACGACTATCGTGAGGTGCACCCAAACACCCATCTGGTTGTCAATGTTGGTGAAGGTGTTTGTTGTCGCGCCTTTCCTGTAGGTCATCCATCTCTGCGAGGAGCCGTCAAACCACTTGGCCACGTCCCAGTCCGTTGCAGGGTCATCGAGTATGGTCTCGATATTGCCGCTGATGGCTATGGGGAACGACACGAACGCCCAGTCTCCGGCAACGCGGCCGGTGAGGTCAATGTCGTATGGTATGGGTACGGTAATGTTTATCAGCACCGCTATCGAGACTGGGCCCCAGCCGGTGCCAGTGTTACCCGGTCCGTACTCATGGCCACGCACATATATCTGATGTGTTCCAGCTGTCCAGCCAGTGGTGTCAACGGATGTCATAAACGATTCCAGTGTGGTGTCGAAGAGACCGTCTCCGGTTAGCGGGTTCCCGAGGCCTTCGCCCGGGTCTGCATCCGCATACCATTCGGCGCCGTCCATCTTCAGGACGTCCTCCCATGTCGAACTATCGTCGTAGATATCAGCAGTCAGGGTGACAAATGTTCCGGCATCTACATCAACAAACGTTGCACCATTGACAAGCACATTCTGCGCGTCAGGGGCAACGTTAAACTTGGTAGCCCTTCCGGTTGACCAGCTTTCTGAGTATGAGTCCTCTGCTGTCACAATATACCATATGTTGTCGACAAAATCGCTGGCTTCTCCGTAATGCCTGTAGACGTTGGTTCCCGCAGGGACAGAGTCAAGATAGTTGAAGGGTCCGAGTTCGGTTCCTGCTGTTGCCGCATCAGAGAAGTACACATTGTACTGTGTCACATCGTTCTGGCCGCCGCCATCATCTGTGGATAAATCCCATAAGACGTTTACAGTGGTATTAACAGGTGATATCAAATCATCTATCCATAATGCATCGATGAATAATGTATCGGCCGTAGTATCTGCTGGGTTGGCATCAGTTGCTCTGATGTACATTGGTCCAGCGTAGTCGGGATTCATTCCGAATGTGTAAGTTTGATACGCGGCTGTGTTCACAGAGATTACCGGTGTGAATGGCCCTAATGGGTTTTTTGACCATCCGATGTTGAATGTGTCATCAGCACCTGCGCTTGTCCGGGCTGTTACAGAGAGCGTTCTTGACAATGAGTTTGCCGGCATGTTCTCCATGGTCCAGACATGGTTGATGTAATTTCCTGCCGCGGATACGTCGACCTGTACAGTGTCTATCTTCATTTGGTACCAGTCGGTACAGAGACAGTGTTCCCAGGCAATGTAAATCTGCTGGCCTCCAAATGCGTCAAGGCTGGCTGTTCTCAGTGTCCAGGCGTCGGTTGTCAATGTTATGTCCGATATGGTGGCGGTGAAGTCACCAACTGCGGTACCTGTTGTTGATACCTTGACCAGGTAGTGTTCACTGGGCCATGCCGGGTCCTGTGTAGCGTCCCACCATGTGAGTGTTCCGCCTGACCATGCAGACATGTCAATCAGTGGCGTAATCAGGTAGTTGTCCGGTGTGAATGGTACTCCGTTCCATGATTCACTCATTGCACTGTAGGTACCGGCTTGGGCAGATTGTCCAGGTGCTGTTGCAACCATCCAATCGTTTCCGTCGCCGTCCTGGTCGATTTCCATCCAGCCTGCCGGCGGCACGACTCCGCCTTCGAAGCCCTCTGTCAATAGTGTTGCTGAGCCTCCGCCAGCAACTTCTGTTATTTGCTGGGCTGTGGCATCGGCCGGCGGAACAGTCAGTGCGAATGTTCCAACAACGGTGCCCAGGTTCGGGTTGTCAGCTGTTGCGACCTCGGTCGCGGTGGTCATTCCAATCACTTGCTGCCAGTAGATTGTTATCGCGTCCACTATGATTGAGTCCTGCTGAACTGCATCACCAGTATTATCATCAACAACATTGATGTAGAACTGTCCTGTCAGGGATGTTGGTATTGCTACTTCGTAGTTGGCCATTGTTGCGGAGTTCACTGTTAAAACACCAGTGTAAGGTCCGCCAAGGACTGTCGAGTAGCCGAAGGTGAATGAATCATCTGCGGCAGCGCTTGTCCGGGCAGTTATCTGGAGTTTCATTGCATCTGCGCCTGCTGGAACGTTAACCGTTCTCCAGCGGTGCTCGAGAGAGTAGGTTCCAGAGGTAGTTATCGAAATTTTGACATAGTCAAATGAAACTGCATCTGGGCCACCGGGGTCATCATTCGTGTAAGCAATGTCCAGTGTGTTAATCTCGGCAAGTGTGTCAACGCCCTGAGCAAACAGGTTGTAAGTTGCAATCCTATCGACATTTCCATCGATTGGTACTATGCCTGTTGTTGCCAAGACACCGCCGTCAAGAGCCCACTGGACTGCGTTTACTCCGGCATATCCAGCCTCAACAGAGAATTGCACTTCAAGCGTTGCTGCGGTGACCAAACCACTGAAAGCGGATATGTCAAAACCGTCCATGAACATTATGAAACCCTTGTCAACAGTGTACCACCCGTCTCCGACCACAACGACCGAGGGTGAGGCCCCTGCCGCATTGTCTGTCTGTATTTCGGTTATGGCTTCCGTGGTGGTGTCAGTGGGGTCAATTGCATTGGGATATGTGTCTCCAGAACCTCCAGCTGGCAAAAACTCAAGGATATCCTCGGTCAAACCGTCAAGCGGGGTTATTTCGTCAACATTGGTGTAGGTATTTGTGACTGTTCCCTGGACTGCGTTGTCTTGGTCAACTGTGTACCAGTTCTCTGTGCTGGGTATCGGTGGGGGCATGTAAACCCTCAGGTTCTGAGGTGTTGCGGGAATGTCATCAACCCAAAGGCCGATGTCGTCGAAGTACCAGTCGGTTGGTGCGGCCGGTCCCTCTCCAAAGAAGAAGACTATGCCTGCATCAAGGGCTCCAGACTCCATTATTCCATATGTGCCCTGTGAAACGCCGTTCCAGAAGGCCTCATATGTACCTGCGCCGATATCATACTTTATGGAAATGTTGTTCCAGGCTCCCTCGGTAAAGGTGGGGCCATCAACAACCCATCCGCCTCCGGCGCCATTGCCATCAATCCAGGATATTTCACCGGGGTGCGGTATGTTGGCAGCTGTAAGGTCGGAACCAATCGATATGATTGTTATGATGAAGGTTTGGGTTGTGTCCAAGAGGTAAATCGAGCCTCCGCCCAGCGTTCCGTCCCCGTAGAACCAGAACCAGAACTCACCGTATTTTGCGAGGTCGCCGCCCATGTAGGCGCCCATGTCGCAGGCTGTGTCGCCACCGCCTTCCCACATGCGGACACTCTGAATACCACTATGTGCATCATCTTGGGTAATTCTTACGGATCCGTCCTGCAGGTCGCCCCATCTTTCTACATCATCAAAGTAGATTTCAGATTGAGTGCTTACAGTGCCCTCTACTCGTAGACCTGCTACACCAGCGCCCCGGTTAACCAGGTTCTCTCCACCTGCAAGGTAAGGAACAAAATCGATGTCAATGCCCATATAAGTCTTGGTTAGACAATTCATGTACATATCAAACCAATATTCAGTATTGGCTGCGAATGGCATTAAGTTTGTCCAAGTTCCACCATTATTGTACTGAATTTGACCGCCTGAAAATCTAACGCCCATCAATGTTCTGTCGTTGTAATCCTGGATAAGGAATGTCGCACCATTGGTGTTTGCCACCGTGTTACTTGTTCTCACTGCCCAAGAAACCCCAGCAAATTCACCGAATGCATATGGTGAAGGGAATTTTGTGGATACTGAGGCTTGCTCACCAGCGTAATTGTTCTGATCGAGATAGACGCTCTGTGCTCCACCACTTCCGGAAAAGGACCATGCGTTGGATACGTCAACTACGTGCGCTCCGCCTGCCGGCGGGTGGCCAACCATCATGTTGTCAACGCGCACTCCGGTATTGGCGGTCGCGTAGACTATGAAGCCGTCAACCTTGGTGCACACAGCATTGAAGGCCGAACCCGCCACATACTCGGTTCCGTCTATCCAGAGGGAGTATGTTTGCGTTCCCACATTGTAATGAATGAACACTTCGTGCCAGGTGTTTGCGGTCCAGGTCGGGCCGGTTATCAGTACGCCTCCGCCGCCAGGCCAGTGCGCGTAGCGCCCTGCAAGGGGAGTCCCGCTCGGGTAGAAGGCGGCCACCACGGCCGAGTCCCCCAAACCGCCCGCGGCATCGAGGTCATATGCCATTATTTGGACGACGTAATTTGCGGTAAGTTGCTTCATATTGAACCAGCCGCCAAGGTAGCCCTCTGTGGTACTACTCCCGAAGTCGCTCGCTGGGCCGAAGTAGGAAGCTGCTGCACCGCCAGTGAGATCCGCACTCAACGCGCCCGGCGTGAGCGAACCGCTCATCACTGTTCCGGGCGGTGTCCCGACGGTCGCGGATGAAACCAGGGTTCCGCCTATGTTATAGAATTGACCGTAGCTTCCCGCGAATGCATCCGCTGGGATAGGTGTTCCTGGGGGCGCATAGGCTTCGAAATCTTGAACTCCCCAGTCTGCTTTAACCGTGCTTCCGTCAACAGTCGTCCAATTTGCGTTCGGGTTCTGTCCTACGACATCGAACTCGAAGCCGTCCGACCCCCAGTTACCGTAACTAGTGCTAGTGCTTTCTGTGGTTAGCCATGGCGGGTCGTCCGAAACATTGCCCAGAATATCGTCCTCGAAGCTTTCATCGAACTGGATGCTCTGTGGTTCTCCGATCGGCGGTGCCAGATTCGGTACTGTGTCCAGTTTATCCGATATCTTGACCGTATCAAGACTGTTCCCCCTCAAAATGTCTGTTATGTTTGCAGCCTCAAACGTTCCGTCGCTTTGCCCACTATTTCCGAGACCGTTGCCTGCCATGAACAAAAACGCCACGGCGATGGCTACAGCCAGAGTTTTCACATACAATGTATTTTTCATATACTCCATTCCTCCTAATCCTTGGCCCCCCAGCTTAAGAATCATTGCCCTCTTAAGAAACTTGGGTAGCACCTGTAGTGTAAGGAAATAGGCTTTTATGATATAAATAGCTATTCTTCGTTTTAAAGCAATGTACTTATATGTTACTATATTGTGTATATAAACCTTGTTGAGCATTTCGGACGTCGAATATGAAATGTTCATAACGCTTGCAAAATGTGGGTGCGAGAGCAAGTAAGACCCCGCATTTGGCTTTTTATCTTATTGCATAAAGGCCGGGAACCCCCAGGTTTTAAGCCGGGATGATAGGCCATTTACACAAATATTACAAAAAGAGATTCGCCATCCACTGTGCATCTATCATCACATGAAATCAATGCCAGTTGGCTTTGATAAATCAGGAGCATAGCCCCCCGGGTAAACTTCCAGCCCTGGCAACAAACGCCAGCCACTTCAGGGGCTGGTAGTTTACTGACTAGCTCCCGCTGAAGCCATAAAAATAATAAAATATAGAAAAGGGGGAGGCCTTTCGGCCCCCCATTCTGTTCCGTGTTTGCTATTTACGGGAAGGGTACGTCCCACGTTATGCCTGCCGGTACGAACACCCAGTATGCGTTACCGTGCGACATGGTCACCAAGCTCAGGTCTGTGAAGTCCTGTATGTACGGTGTGGCTGGGATGTAGACCGATATTATGGTCGCGCCTGTTCCGGCTAGTGCCAGATTGGCTGCCATGGGTGTCTGTGATGGGTATCCTACCATGTTCCAGCCTGCGCTCAGGGCAATCTGTACCTGGCTTGCCGGGTAGTCGCCCCCAAGGCCGGTTGTCAGCTTATTGCCGCCGACCGCTGTGAGGTGCACCCACACACCCATCTGGTTGTTGATGGTGGTGAAGGTGTTGGTTGTCGCGCCCTTCCTGTGGGTCATCCATCTCTGCGAGGAGCTGTCAAACCACTTGGCCACGTCCCAGTCCGTTGTCCCGTCGTTCAGTATGGTCTCGATGTCTCCGGTAATGTCTATGGGGAACGATACGAACACCCAGTCACCGGCAACGCGGCCGGTGATGTTGATGTCGTAAGTTACCGGTGTCGGTCCGCCGCCCTCTTCAATCACGTTGGCGGTGGCCGGTCCCTCGTTGGTAGCTGTGTCGACTGCGGTGATGTGGTACCACCAGAGTATGGCGTCTGCTGTACCCATGAGTGGGTCAAGGTAGGTGATTGTGCCGACCGGAACGTTGTCTATCACACTGTACGGTCCAGCCACATTATCTGCGCGGTAGATGTTGTAGGATTCAACATCCGGGCTCGTGCTTGCAGTCCAGTTCAGGGTGTTGTCTTGGAGTGGATCCCTGGGAGTCACCGGTGTGTAGGTGAATCCGGCGATGTTGTTGTCATATGTTGCGGTTCCCCAGAACCAGTCAGAACCACCCTGGACTATACCACCATACCTGGTCCAGTATTGGACGGTCCACTCGATCGCATCAAGTCGTATCGGGCCTAGTTGTTCTGTGGTGAAGGTCGCTCTGAGTGTGGTCGGGTTTGCGGTGGTATCTCCGTAGACCTTGACGACTATCGAGTCGCCCGCATTGAGGTTGGTCTGCGGCGGTGTCCATGTTGCAGTTTGGAAACCGTTGCCGGCTACAGTACGGTCAACCGTAGCGGATAGACCGGAGGTTATCTCGGTCTCGACTCCTCCGGTTGAGCGCGAGAAGACCCTCATTCCAAGGTGTACTTCCACGTTGTTTCCCGGTGCCCAGTTTCCTGATGTAGTTGACTGAGTAAGGCCCAATGAATAGGCTGTAAGCCCATTCACTACTGCCTCGCCCGCAACGCCCCTCAGATACCTGGTTTCCGTGGTCAATGTGCCGTATTCAGTGTCTGGTCCCCAGTTGTCCACGGTCAATCCCGTGGGTGCTGTCGGTAGTGTCAGGTCAACTGTGTAAACTACTTCGGGTGCCTCGGTTGTTCCTGGTGGGCTGTTCTCTGTGGATGAACCGCCTACTGCGGATGCCTTGAAGCCGTATGTTCCTTCGCCAGTAGGTAATGTTACAGGGCGTGTGCCGTCAACAGGGTTCTCGTTGCCGATGAGTGTCCATGTGTATGGTGCGGCTGTTTGGGTTGTGCGGTAGAGGTTCACGGATGTCGGAATTCCCTCCCATGAGTAGGTTATGTCAATGTTTACGGCATTGCCTATACCAATCGGTCCGGTTACTGTTGCTGCTGCAGCTATCTGTGGGTTGACGTATATCTGTACCACGGTCTCTGCGCCCCAGTTCTGGGCCGGGCTGTTGTCCTGCCCCCTTACCCATATGTCGTGCCAGCCTGTGCTCCAGCCTGCGGTATTAACCTTCGTTGTGCTGCTGGCCACGGCCTCTGCCGGGGAGTTGAGTGCGCCGTCCAGGGACTGCATGGTTACCCATACTGCCGGAAGGACATCTGTTCTGTATGATGCGCCGCAGATATTGTTACCGCCGGTTGTCCACTCATGGGTATTGGCCACTATTGTGACCAGGTCGCCTGCGTTGCAGATGGTCTTGTCAGCCGAAACATACTCCGTAACCGGGCCCCATATGTCAGTTGCAGCCTGCCAGTTGGGGTACACGTGCATACCGATTATGTCGTGGCCGGCGTTCTTGGTCATGATGTTCTGACCGACAAAGACCTTTGGCGTTGCGTCGTGTGTGGTGGCGGTTGCGCGCTGTTTGCCGTGAACATAGCTGTCCAGAGTAAGGAAGTCCTGCGTTCTGGCGGTAATGAGGTCAGAGCCATAGACCACAAACATGTTGGGCTGTCCGTACGGGTCGTACCTGACGTTCTGGTGGCCGAATACATACTCGTAACCGTTCGATGTTTCCGCATCTAAAAGAAACCTTGTTCCGTAATCATGGTCGCTCATAATGGTCGAGGACATCTCCCATCCTGCACCGCCGTTGGTCTGCCAACTTGTTCCGGTATCAGAGTAGTGCATGTACATTTTCCTGTCGCCGTCGGTATCCGCTCCCTTGAGGTAGAAACCGTACCGCCTGTTGCCTGTTCCCTCGTCGGTTGCAAGGGCCGCCGGGAACATCAGGTTGTCTCCCGTGTCCCAGCTGACATAGTACGTGCCCCATGCGCCGTTGTACTCCCTGAAGGATGCGTCCCTGTCCTGGGCTGTGTCAGCCGCGTCTCTTTCATAGAAATAGACGAAGATATTGCCGTTCGGTGCCCTGTCCACGCTCGGGAAGAAATAATAGAGATTGACTCCGTTCGTGTCCACATAGCCGATTGCGCTCCAGGTTCCGCCGCCGTTGGTAGAGACCTTGTATGCGCAGGATATGTCGTTCATGTTCGCGGTGCGGAGGTCGGTAGCGTCGTATCCGAACACTTCGACCACGAGCATGAAGGCATTGGTCGCCGGATGCGCGATTACGTTGGTCGTTCTGTAAGAGTTGCCCACGCTTCGGCCCTCGCCCAATGTGAAGGCGTTCACGTTTGTGGTCCATGCTGTGTAGGGCGAGTCTGCGTATGCCACCTTGATGTAGGCACACCTTGTGTCTGCTGTATTGCCGCCGACTCCGTCAGGGTTCCATGCGTTGTAGGCTATCATTAACCTTCCAGCGTAGGTTCCGGACGGCATGTAAGCTATTCCGACATATCCCGGGCCCCATGAGGCCGGGCTGACAACTATCGGCGTGTTCCAAGTGGCGCCGCCGTCGGATGACATCGTGAAGTAAACACTTTCACCGTATTGGGAATCCTGCGTGTAGGCACAGCCAATATTGCCGGTGCCCCATGAGCAGAATGCCGGTGCTGCTTCGTGGGCTGGCGAACCTGCCACTGTTATCGTGGGCGGTGTCTTGGCAGTTACCACGTCAATCTGGAACTTTATGGTTGCTTGAGCGATTGGTGCAGAACCATCATTGTTTGACAGGGTCTTGATTGCCAGTGTGTAAGTTCCTGCAGCAACAGCGCTTCCGACCATTATCCTGGCATATCCGTGCAGCCTGACGCTGCTTTTCACGGAGACCGGGGATGACGGGAATAATGTTGCGGTGAAACCGGTTGGCAGTATCGGTGTGCTCAGGGAATATGTATCATCGGTTGTTCCGGCGTTGTTGATCCAGTATGGTACGATTACGCTTCCATCAGGTGCGCACTTGAATGTACCTTCGCCGAAGTCGTCCCTCTCGGGAACGACCCTTGGTGTGTCAAGCAGCATGCCAACCTTGTAGTTGGCCCCTGCTATGCCATAGTACGGAGAGTTGAAATCTGAACCCGCAGCCATTCCGCCTGTTATGGCGATTGTGAATGGCCTGGCGGTTGATTCCTTCCAGACAACCTGAATGTTCCAAACACCCACCTCGGGGTATTTTATGCGGAACATTTCGACATTGTTCTCATCGTCGCCGCCGTCATTGGCTTCATCGTAGTCATATGATGCTCCGCCGACCCATGACGGGAACTGAGTGAATGTTCCACCCCATTGGGAAGCACCGGTGCACGGTGTGGACCATGCCTCCTTGAAGGCATTTCCCTCGTACCTCGTACCGGTGGGTGATGTGACAACTAAATCAAGATCATATACCAATTCTCCGGAAGTGGTTGAATCCCAGTGAGACATCGTGACTTTCAGCGGGACAGTGTTGTCAATGACTTCTGTGTCCAATCCGCCGTCGGTTGAGGCACTCCATGTGCCCGAGGCGATTCCAGTGTTATGTTGGTACCACTGAAGCACGTTCGGGAATGCCGGGCAGACGGAGTTCCTGACGTTCACGCGGCCCCATCCCTGGTCGTGTGACGGGTATCCGAGGCCCATGTCCACTGCGCCGTGGATGAGCAGGGTCTTTATCAGGTTGGCGTGCGGGGCAGCTATGCCCTGTACGTCCACCAGGTAGTCCCTCACCAGTGCGGCGTCGCCGGCAACTGCCGGGCAGGCCATAGAGGTTCCCTGCAGCGAGACATAATCTCCCGCAGCTGCGTCGGGGTCCATATTTATCAAATTGAGCGGGTCGTAAAGTGCCCCGGCCAGATATTCAGCGGAGTCATCCGAACAAGTGGAATAAACTGCTGTGCCTATCTCTACAACGTCCGGCTTAATTCTGCCATCTGCGACAGGTCCCCTGCTGCTGAATGAGGCCATCTGATTGGGGTCATCCGAAGAGTCGAAATCAACCGGGCGCATGTTCTCCACTGCGCCGACGCCGATAGTAAGCTTTCCGTTGCCTATGCCGGAAGCCGTGTTGGTCCTCGGTCCGTCATTGCCGATGGCGAATATAATCAATGCGCCTGCATTGCTGGTCATGAATGTGTCTCCAGTATTGTCATAGACGTTCTCCATGAGCGCCGGTCCCCAGCTGTTGGTGAATATCCTGGCGCCGAAGGTGTAACCTGCGGCCCATTCTGTTGAAGTAAGTCCTTCTCTGAAGTATATCGTGCATTCAGGTGCCCTGCCTGCAAAGCCCGACCTGTCCGGGCGGTTTGCTGGGTTGGATGTCGCAAGTTCATTGTAGATACGGTTCGTGTTGTCCAGTCCGAGATAGGCTTCCATGTTGTAGCCGTTGCCGCCGACTGTGCCAGAGACGTGTGTGCCGTGGCCATTAGCATCTGTGGTTGAATCCGGGTTCTCCAGACGGTCACCGAGCGGGCCAAACAGGAAGTCCCTGTATGTGGCATCAATACCGGTGTCCTGAACGTGAACTATCTGTCCCTGGCCTGCGATTTGTGATGGTAAGCCCGACACAGTGTTGACCCAGAGGTCCGATGCCTGCGAGATTCTTGCGCCGACATTGTTCAGTGTCTTCATCTCCTGCAAGTTCCAAACCTGCATTGCGGAGTCAAGCTTCGCAACTTCCGGTATGGCAGATGCGTCGATGTAGCAGATGACCGTGCCGTAATTCGAGTCCTCAACCTGGGTTGCGCCCAATGCTGTCAGGGCGTTCATCAGTTCGGGGATGTTGGCGTTCGGGTAGCCGTCAACCGTTATCTTGACCGTGCCGGTGCTCGGGATGTTCTTGGCAATCTTGAATCCGGGCTCGTAGGCTCCGACCCATTGGACATAGTCGAGATTCTCGACATTCGCCCTCTGGCTCTCGGTCATCTTGACGACAACGAGGTTGTTGTCTATCTCGCACAGAATTTTTCCGGCAACTGCCTGAACTCCATCGTTCCAGGCTGTTTCCGTTGGCGCGACGAACTGAACCAGATACTCGTTGGTTCCGGCCTTGCGGAGTTCCGCGGGCAGGTCGTATCCTACCTGGCTGTCAAACGTGATTCCCTGTCCGGCGAGGTCGATTATCGTCCTGCTCGGAAGGTCGTTCAAATCAAATTGGGTGGAGAGATAATTTCTCTGGCTCTCCGTTACCTTTACGTATGCCCCAGTTGGTCTCAAGCTCACAATGTTGGCTCCAATGTCCTTCAGCACACTTTCCCCTGCGGATGAGCCGAAATTGACCCACGCATAGGTTGTCGGTCCTGACTGTGCGTCGATTCCTACCGGGGTTTCAGCCTTGAGTTGTTGCGTCAAGACTACGCCGGGCACAATCATTGCCAGTGCGACGAATATAGATACCATTTTCAAAATGTTCTTTCCATTAGGTATGCCCATAATATTCTGTCCTCCTTAATCCATTCCTGACGGCAGAACGTCGGTACATTTAGATAATTACGAATTCGAGCCCGCCTGTCAATAATGTATATGTCTTGATAGGTATAAAATGTTTTCTACAATTTTTGGGAGACTTTTTATTATTTTCGGGAAAGGTAGTTAAAGCAGGGCGTATTTCATGTTATTGAGTGTGTCCTGATAGATGTATGCTCTTTGCCTCATTTATCAACGCCAAGGACACACTCATCCAACCATCATTATTTTATGTCTGGCTGTTATTCAGTGTCGGTGTTGATTTATGATAACTGGCAAAGGAAATATCTCAATAGACAAGGAACACGCGAAAAGAATTGAGAATGGTAAGATTGCATACCCTTTCGGTTAAGGATTATCGATGGGGAAAAAGCCTCTTGAAATGGATGTCCCGCCCTTTTTACGGGATTTCAATAATATATTATAGAGCATAAACCGAACATTCAAATGTAAATATTACGACAAACACCGAAATTATTCCTTAACCGAAAACTAATAAACTGCCTCCTAACGCAATGGGGGCTCTGTCGATTCCGAATAAATTAAAAAATCTCTGCTGGAATTTAGCAAATTATAAATATATATGCGCAATATCGGACTATCTATAAATCCCTTATATAAAAAATAAATATGCTAAAATATCGGGAGAGGAAGAAAATGCCGACAAAAAAAATTACCAGCTTTGTTTGCGTGATATTGACCGTCGCACTCGTATGGAGTTCCATCGGTGTGGGTGTGCTTTCTGCACCTGCAAAGGCCGCTCAGGAAAGTGCCCTCTTGGATATTCCGGATAACAACCTGGAAACCAGCGAGGGCCAGACATCGGATGAACCATTGTCAGATGCCCAGAAACCCACTTTTGAAACCAGCGCCACAGTCGGCGATAACCGGCCCAATTCCAAGGATGGCTGGTATTATGAACCGAGTGCTATGTGGGGGAACTGGAGTTACAGGGACGCACACAATGTTCCTGCCGTCGGTTACACCGGCAGTGGCGTTACCGTTGCGGTGGCCGATACCGGCATTGATTTTGTTGCCCAGAACCTTGCCGGAAAATACATGACCGTCACTAACACGACCTCCCCGTATTATGGCTGGCCTGTGGCATTCGACGCCCTCTCTCTACCTTCATATCTCCTGTCCAGGGAAGCACGTTATGGAAGCGGCGGAATTGCCAACACGACCCAGAACGGGACCGGGCCATTTGATATAGACCATGAAATCAAGGTTGATGGAAAAAAGGACTTTCTCGCCAATGAGTTACTTGGCACGGATGCGTACGACGATATTAAAACACCTGGAACTGCCACGGGTCTGGAATTTGACCTGACAGAATTATGGGCCACCAGGGATGACCAATTCTGGTATGCGGGCACCAAGACTCTTCAGGCCGGCATTAACAGAACGTTTGCCTTCTCCTTCGACTTCGACGGTCCGGTAAGCGGTTCAATCGAGGACCCGAAGGGTAATCTTTTGGATTTTGAAGCATCACATTCAGCCCCAATCGAACAGGTGGCTTTCGAACCGAATAATGGCTGGGTCGCATCCTGTGCGGCAGCGGGTTCTGGTGATGCTATAACCAACGGTTACGAAACGAATTCCGTTAAGGTCTGGAACCAGGATGGAGTCCTCCTTCATGCCCTTCCAAACGAGCAATACCCGATTAACTCGGTCATCTGGTCGCCTACAGGCAACTTACTTGCATACCAGTCATCAACCGATGTTGTCATATATGAAACAAACACGTGGACCGAATCGAGGCGTATAACCCACTCCTTGACACCGGCCCCGAACAACAGGGAAACCATGGATTTCAGCCCCGACGGGACCATGCTGATTGTCGGTTCCCTCGTGAATTCCAATGAATTCCTTGCTATCAATGTGTTGAATGGAACTATTGCGAAACCGAGCATAGCCAATACCCCAAGTTCAGTGGCCTACAGTCCGGATGGGTCAATGATTGCTTTTGGACTTACCGGTGGAATCATTCAAATCCTTGATTCAGCAACCTATGTCGAGGTCATGAACTTCATCGCCCCCGGTCTGGTGGACACCGATTCCACATCCATAGAAACCCTGGCCTGGAGCCCCGATGGAACGAAAATCGCCACGGGCAGGAATTCTGTCGGTTTGGTTGACATCTGGGACCTGGTAAGCGGCAACAATCGCATGCACTGGGGCGGTCAGAACCATGTTATAGAAAACCTCCAATTTACAAGCGGTGAAACACCGCCGATTGACAGATTGTTCATAAGGGGTGTACCCGACGAGGGCGGGCCCGGTTCCTATATGCTGGGTGATGATGTTGTTGACTCATACCTCCAGTTATCCCCCACCATGGCAAACGGCGGAAATCATTCATGGGGCATGAGGGTTTGGACAAAGACCGCAGCAGAGGTGGAAACCGAACTGACGTCCGGCTCTGCCGATGCGATAGTATATAGGGATATTGATGGAGAGGGCATGCAAGTGGGGACATGGACCCCGCCGCTAACCGCTCTGGACCCGACTGATTCCGTCGTGGTGAGAATCTATCAGGGCCGGGATGAGGCGTTTCCCACAACTCTTGTGGGCACATTCACCTCGCAGCCGATTAATGCAACCCAGCTCATCAATACCACCTGGAATGTCAACTACTTCACCCGTAGATCCTCCGTTCCTGGATCCCTTCAGACCAGAATGACAGGTCATGGTTCGACATCCTCTGTCAACGCAATCAGCTGGACGGCAACCAACATAGTATCGGGCGCGACTGACGGTAAACTCATTTTCTGGAACCCCACAACATTCGCCATGTTTTCTTCAAGGAACAGTAAATCCAACAGTCCGATTTTCTCTTTCGCTTTGAACGGCGGCGATGCTTTTGTCGGTACGGAAGACTGTTCCGTGAGAAAGTATCCTTCTACATGGGCCAGCTATACACCGTTCGTGGCCCACAAACCGGACATAATGATATACATAAGGTATGAAAGGGAATACTACACTTACGGAGTGGGTGGTCAGAAACTCGACATATTCGACAAAATCGAGGAACCGATAGTTTACAGATGGGATGGCTCACAATGGTTCGAAACCAACATGACCAACATCTTCGGAAAAGCATTCTACAAGGGAAACCTGGCGGGCGAGTGGACGGCGCATGGCTTCTTAGAAATTGGATTGCCCAGAAATTTCACGGCATGGCCAAATCAAAATGATGTGTTCATTAATTCATTCATATGCGGTGACAATGCTTCCAGGCCACAGGATACGGTACCCTCCGATTGCAACGTTCCCTCGGAAGCTGGAAAAATGGTTGATTGGGCCGGATCTCAAGTTACTACACTCAGTTCATGGGCCAAGCTGAGCATACCCAAGGTCACTGTCAACGCCTCTGCAATTCCCAGCGCTACGGGAATATACCACTTTGGATATCATCCCAGTACCGCTTTGAATGAATTATACGGTTCTCTAGTTCCTATTATAGTCAGTGAATCGACAACCGAAGGAACATGGGACAAGGTATATGTAGATATGAACCAGGATTACGTTATAGATTCTGAGGATCGCTGTGTTTACAAGGGCGCGCCCGAACTCTACCTTGATATGATGAAACTCAACGGCACCTCTGCCGCCATCCCGGGTCAGGACGGCATACCGGACATATCCGGCGGATTACTGTATTTCATAGGTGATGGCGAAACAAAACTCCCCTATTCTGACAGAATGTCAGAGATTCTGATAGATTCTGGAGACCAACTTACACCATTTTCCACAGAGAATCCCATGCCCATCCCGAGGAATGGAGAGATTGTGGCTTTCTACGGTGAACTGGACTTTGATGTGTATGACGGTGTGATGGAGACCCACGGAACCCAGATGGCCTCGGCAATAGCCGGAGAAGGATTGAACATTGGAGAGTACGGCCCGGTCGAAGGCGTCAGCCCGGATGTCACCTTCCTGCCCATCTCTAACGCTCATTATGCTATGGATTATGCCCTCTACTTCGCAGTTGAGGGTTATGATGGTGTCCCGAACACGGGTGACGAGGCACAGATTGTTTCTCTGGGCCAGTACTTCACCGGATACGGCAGCGGTCTGGATGAGACCACCCAACTGGTGGAATTCCTGGTAAAATCGACAGATTCCAAGACGGTATTCATATCGCCTGCTGGCAACGATGGCAGCGGCTACGGTACCGTCGCAGCCCCTTGCGGTGTCAATACACTTGTGGTTGGCTTTGCCGAGGATAACACATTCATATCCAGTGGTGGAGATGTTCATCATCAAGGCGTAGTTAGCGAACTTTCCTCCAGGGGTCCAACGGCGGCGGGACTTTCAAAGCCTGATGTCATCGCCCTGGGCATGGGGGATGTGGACATGCCTCTTGGTGCAAGCGGTTCTTTGGCAACAGCAGTGGGCGGAAAGAGTCAGACCGTTTTATGGAAGAGCAGTGACCTGGCCTCTGCAGTTACTACCGGAGTGATGGCACTGATATTTGAGGCGTACAAGGATACCCACGGTACATTCCCGTCCACACAAACGGCAATGAATATCATCCGCTCATCCGCAAAAGATCTGGGATACGATGGATTGACACAGGGCGCGGGTTTCGTGGATGCGCTGGCGGCTGTACAATTGGCCACCAATCAAAATGGTCTGATGGCCAGTGCGCCGAAAACCTCATTCGGAAACACATTCGGCCTGACCTACGATTCGTTCATAAACGTTCTTGCACCGGGTGAGAGTGGCACACTGCCAATCACACTACAGAATCCTACAATCGCGGATGAAAGCGCAGTAGTATACGATTTCGATTACATGAGCAGAATCGACCTGCAAGAGTTCCACCAACTGGTACCCAGTACGTCTGCGGGATATAGGGGGGAAATCACCAACATGGTTCCACTCGATGCAGAGGTCATCAAGGTCACGGCTCAAACCAACTACTCATGGACCGAAGTGAATGTTGTGGAGAATATTACTTTCACAGATTACAAGACCTTCATTTCCGAAGGGGGGTCTTTCCTGATGAATCTCTGGGACTGGGTTGACGCTCAGTCAATTGGCAATCCGAAACACGGCATTATTGATTCAGGCGATGGCTTCAGCTACCTTACGGGCACCGAATACGGCGGTGTAAATTCATTGATTTGCACCCTATCGAATCCGCATAATGGTCTTTCAGGAAAGCTGGTCATCGAAATCGCCGCAGATGCGGATAATTCACTGAAGAAAAACTGTGTCTGGAAAATATCAGTCGAATCCTTTGCCAGCACACCAATGGACTGGATAACGCTGAGCAAAACTTCGGCCAACATCGCTTCCGGCGGTAATGATACGGTCAATGTCAATGTAAACGTTCCGGCCAATGCACAGGCCGGCACCTACGCAGGCTCTTTCGTGGCCTCTTACGACACAAAACCAGTGTATTGGAACAACACGATACCCTACAATGCCATGCCAGAGGATGAATACTTTACCACAACTCTGGAATCCACATACTGGGACGATGGAAACCTCGGAAACTATTGGGACGATTACGCTGTCAAATATCCAGCCGCAACGAACGACTGGGTCACCTGGGACACACCTTATCAATTCAACACACCTGGAAAAATGGACAATTACCCGCTGTTTAATATGACAGACACATACTCCAATGCGCGGATTTCAGCTGACCCATTTGTAATAGCGAACAATGACGGTTTCGAAGGATGCATGAACGTCACAGGTGGAAATGGAACCGTTGGAAATCCGTGGTTGATCGAGAACCTGGACATTGATGGTTCAGCCTTTTCACAACCCGGCATATCTATATCAAATACAGATGCCTACTTCATAATCCGCAACTGCGCGGTACATGACACGATGGGTGACAACTCGGGCATATTGCTGAATAATGTAAAGAACGGCGTATTGGTGAATTCCGAGTCATACCTGAACGTCGTAAACGGGATATCAATCATCGGTTCCTCAAACATAATTCTGGAGAATGTAAGTGCGCACAACAGCACCGGATATGGCAACGGGATATACATTGAATCGTCATCGAACATAACAATCAGCGATGCAGACATCGCAACCAACTTCATTACGGGAACTTATATCACCTTATCTAACAACATCACGGTTACGGGTAGCAGGTTCCATGACCAAAACGATGATGCCGGTAATCCTGGCTTTACCATCGGTCTGGCCCTCGAAAACTCGAACTACTGCACTGTGACCGGCAACGAGTTTTACAGCGACTTCTGGGGGGTGTACCTCTACGCAAGCACGCACAACGAGATATCATCCAACATGTTCAATGGTTTCGACTGGCAAAGTTTCTTTAAAAACAGCATCTACCTCGATTCTTCAGGCCCCCCAGCCCAATACAACGTGATATCAGGCAACGATTTCATAGATTGCACGGCCGGTCATGCGTTTGATGACGACCCCGGCACGACGAACGTCTGGGACGGCAACCACTGGGCGGAGTACACCGATGTTGACGTGGCACCTCCAATTGGAATATGGGACAACCCGTACATCGGAATCGACGCGGATTGGGACGGCATCGGCGACCTGGCCGACAATGCCCCGTGGGTCAACCCCGTGGCAATGCCCAAGACCTACCACATCCCGAGGAGTACCATAACTATCATCGGCAACAGCAGCTTCAACCTGACCAACGGTGTTACAGGCGGTAATGGCAGTGCTGACAACCCATTCATCATCAATGGATGGGAGATAGACACCACCGGAGAAGCATATGGAATTCTGGTACAGGACACAACCCTCCACTTCGTCATCATGAACTGCTTAATCTTTGGAAACACAACCGGAAACGGAATAATGATTTCCAACGCACCAAATGGCGTTGTCCGTTCCAATGAACTACACACCCTCTCCAATGCCATATATGTCGAAGACACTACGGAATTCATGATATCGTACAACGATATTCAAGTCGGAGGCATGGGCATATATCTACTTAATTCAGATAATGGCACTATACTCTTCAACGTGGTGAACGGCGGAATATATGGCATATACCTCGATGATTCACACTCTTGCGAACTCCTTCTCAATTACATTACCGGAACTTTACAAGCAGGCATTTATATAATGAAATCCGACTGGAACGTTGTCGAGAACAATAACATCACAGGAAATGCCGGAAACGGAACATTGCTCCAACAGTCCAACAATTGCACGATTTTCCTCAACACTTTGGTTTCCAATGTATATGGAATATATCTTGCCAACGCCACCGGATTCAACAGGATACACCACAACAACCTGTTAGGTAACATAATCCAGGCTTACGATGATTTCGTGGGGGACACCCTGACAGGCTTCGAACTGTTCAGCGAATTTGGTATACCGGCAGACTACCTTTCCACTTACGATGTGAGGTTCTGCAACATCACCAGAAATGGAGTTAACCTGACCGCATGGGTCGATTATACAGTCGACAATGACACAGGATTGATAACTTTCACACCCGTACAGACAGGGCAGTCTGGAGGTGCCGAGATATCTATCAGGGCGGTTTTCTACAAGGAGGATTCGTTAAGTCTTATCAACTTACCAAATACAAGATTAACCGACGGCCCAGTTAGCTTGACACTCTTCGTGACGAAGCTTAATGGAACCGTAGAGTCAGTAACTGTCAATTACGTGCTGTACCGGAAGGTCGGAACGATTGAACTAGAAACACCTTTCAGGATTTTGAGAGATATAACTAGCATCAGAATCTATGCCAATTACAGATACTACAACAGGACAAGCATCGTACCCTTGACTCTGAACGTACTGGCAGCCGAAAGCGCAGATTTCACTTTCGGTAACAAGAGCGCGACCGAGACACCAAATATTATGCCGGTATGGGGCGTCAGGGCCGGTCAGGGCGCATCCCTCCAGAGCGGTGATCGCAGGTACTTCTACGTCAGGGTACCAAACCAGGGAAGGTTCGGTATTACCGAGCTTGCCAATTTCTACCTCTACACTGAACTTTCTTGGCTGCTTAATCAGAGCGATGTGAATGTGATTATTTATGGAAAGGGCCAGATCCCTATATCATCGAATACTGCCCCATACACCATGGCCAAACTTGGGGGCAGTGACGAGGTCGCGGATTTCAGCTTCCTGACAGCAACTAACGGGCCCAAGGACATACTTGTTACGCCATTCAACCATGAAATACTGACCATTTGTGTGTCCTCAAAGACCTTCAACGGTTCGGGTGAATCAATCACCGCATTCGAGGGCAGGGGCGGTTGGATCAAGCTGAGTGACAACAATCCAAAGGCCTGGACCAACGACCTTGTCGGGCATCTGGAGGTATCATTCCAGTCCAGCGTCGAACTTGAAACCGGAATATTCGCTTCGATAGTCGGACCCGCCCAGGGTTCAAAATCCACCGAGGAAATATATCAGGACGACCTCACCCTGTATGACCTGAGCACCCTGGAGGGTTGGCTGACCATGAACGCCGTGGCAGGTTTCACAAAGGTCTTCACGGTCAAGAATGCCCTGAGTTGGGACGTTCGCATCATAGGACATCCGGAATGCCCGGACCTTGACCTTGCGGTCTTCCTCGATGGTCTGAACGGACAGCCAATAGATGGTATCGCCCAGTGGCAGGAAATAATCACTAAAAGAGATATTCAATTCGATGCGTACATGTCATCCTACGGCTCGGGAACCTATGCTTATTGTGCTGATGCGGACGCTGACGAGGCCTTGAAGTTCATTAGCCCACCGGATGGTGATTACATCGTGAAGGTTCTCGGGTACACTGTGAATTCCGCCCCGGGATACTTTGACCTGGATGTCAAAAGTATCTTCGCCGGTGTGGAAGGTTACAAGCTTGAGCATGTCGAGACGGATTTTGAGGATGAAATTGCACTCAGCGGTAACTATCTCAACCAATCCATGGTGAAGAGCTTCGAAGTAAGGACATTCAACGTTCTGTGGACATTCCCTGAGGAAACAGAGGATGCCGTGTACGGCGGAATCTTTGTATTCGGAGTACCGGAATCCCAGAAGCTCATAGTATTCTCCATCGACATAGTTCTGGACAGGGAATCCCCGCTCATCAAGCCGACATCTACCGGTCCCGGCTCCATAGTATCTACCAGTACTCCCACAATATCGGCTATGCTGGAGGATTTATCTCGGGGCGAATTGGACCGGAAAACCGTTCGGGTGGTATTCGATGGAACACTGATTACAGACATTGCAACGGTTTCCATAACGGAAACGGAGAATTCCGCAACTATGCGGGGTTATTGGACCGGCGACATCATTTACAAACCACTTGGCCCCCTGTCTGAGGGCGGTCACTTCATACAAATTGAGGCTGGCGACAAGGCCGGCAATATCTGCACCATGTCCTGGGGCTTCACCGTGGATACAACCGATCCGGTACTGACACTCACTGACCCAAGGGAGGAAATTTACACGAACTCGGCTCAACACCGGATTGACGGCCTGACAGAAGCCAACACCGTGGTCAGCGCAATCGGTGTACCGGCCGTTGTCAGGCAGCGTATTGACAACACCTTCTCGATAGACCTTGAACTGGAGGACGGTTCCAACATAGTGTCCATCAAGAGTATTGACCAGGCCGGCAACATATACGAGGTAACAAGAACAGTGATTCTGGATACTGATGCACCTACTTTCAAGCGTGTCGTCGCCCTTGACGGTTCAACCACCAACAAGAGAATGACCGGTATATACGGCGAGATGAGCGAATCCGGCACACTGCAGATCAATGGCATACCGATAATCGTGAACTCGGACGGTACGTTCAGGCACGAGTCCATACATCTCATAGAGGGTCAGAATACACAGGTCCTTGCATTCACGGATCTTGCGGGAAACCTGGCTTACAACTACTTGAACGTTACCCTTGACACAGCCCCCCCCGTTCTCACAATGGCTGGCATAGATAAAACGGTTTACTCGGACGTTCTGAACATTACCGGAAGAACCGAGGCCGGTGTCGCATCCCTTACCGTCAACGGAAAACTGGTCAGCGTTGATGCCAGCGGAAACTTCCAGCAGGGCCTGAGGCTCAGTCCGGGTACAAACACCATTGTCGTGGAGAGCAAGGACCGGGCAGGCAACTCCGTGCAGGAAATTCTGACAGTGAACTACGTCACGGACAGCGGCGGAACGAACTGGGCGGCCATCGGTGTGATGGTGGCGCTGATGTTTGTCGGCTTCATGTTGGGCCTGTTCCTGGGGCCGATGATTTTCGGAGGCAAGAAAGACGACGTCCCAGTTGAGGAAGTACCGCCGATGGACGAAGAAATTTCGGACGAAGATCTTCCCGCACCCGATGATATGGAATCCATCCCCGAGGAAGACCTGCCGACTGAGGATGTGCCCCCGCTCGATGAAGAGATGATCGGTGACGCTGCTGACGTTTCTGAGGACATGGAGCCAATCCCGGCAGAGGAATCTCTCCCCGAGGAACTTCCTGAAACGACGTCCGAAACTGAATCTGAGGTCATTCCGGAGGAAACACCCGCCGCAGAACCGGAGATTTCGGCCGAGCCCGAGGACCCACGAATCGCCAAGCTCAGGGCTGCGTATGATTCCGGCAAGATTTCCAAGGAACTCTACGAGAAGAACCTTGTCAAGTTCAAGGGCCAATAATTCAATTAATGGGCGGGTGAAAATCCGCCCTCTCTTCCCCCCCGCAAAATTTATTTCTTATCGTTTTTTGAAATTTTGCGGAAATTACACACACGGTGAATCTGTTTGTTTGTAGATTGTTGATTCAAGGCGAACGCTACAAAATGATTTGATTTAGATTTCGCATTCACCATTTGTTTGTAAAATGATGGCAATTTTATGGTGCTGGATTCAGCATACAAACGTTCCCGCACCATGGGCGAATGCGCCGTTTTCAAATGGTACCAGTTGCATTCACCGCACATCGTAAATCTAAAATCTACAATCCCAAAATCGAAAATCGTTATACATCTACAATCGACGAAAATTGCATTCAACACACACAAAATCCGACATGCTCAGTCATTCAGAATTGCATCGAAAGCTTTCATGCATCTGACGACCCATACCTCTTCCTTGGTCAGACCCTTCGTGTCAATGATTCTTTTGATTTCATCGGAATTTACAAGCTTTATTGCCAGCGGGTGGCCCTGTGTCATGGCGAACACCCTGTCTCCGTCATCATGTTCCATGCCCATGGACATCATCAGTGCCATGGCACTCTCCCGTTCCAGGCCTCCGACCACAAGGTCATTGCTGCCCATGTCCGATAGACACGGAATGCTGCGCAGGGAGTCCCTGTCCCTTGTTATGAAGATTATGTTGGAATTGTCCAGTCTGTGGGACTGCTCGGAAATCAGGTGAATGAATTGCATAACTTCCCTTTTCAGGTCGAAAATATTATCGATTACAACTATTGAGTCACTGTTATGCATGTCCTTGAAAAATGCCGTGGCACTCTGCCCCACATCCACATCTCTGGAAAGTCTTGTGTATTTCTTCAGTTCATTTCTGCCCAGCTGGACATAGAATTCGGAGATGCGCTCCAACACGCTTTTGATGGAGTCCCATTCATGGGCCGAGTACCAGAATATGTTTTTTTTCCCCTCCAACTCCTTGAGAACCTTCCGGACCAGGGATGTCTTTCCTATGCCCTTAATGCCGCTTATCACAATCAGTTTCTCTCCCGAATCCAGTATTTTTCTCAGGGTCCTCATCTCATGTGTCCGGTTGACGAAATTGTCCGGGATCGGCAATGTGTCCAGGTTTGAAATGTATATCTCTCCTCCCACCCCGGAAAGTGCAGTGTCGAGCACGACTCCGTCCCTGAAGTAGGAAAGAATTATTTTGGACGGTGATACGCCCCTTGCACCGAACAGTATTTCCATAATTGCCAGATTTTTTTCCCTGCCTTCCGAATCCCTGAACTTCACTTTCTGTTCCCTCAGCTTGGCTATCAGGTCAAGCGTCATCTCCATTCCCCTGGTGGTCAGGAAGAACGCTTTCCTTTTCCTCTTGAGGCCTCCGATGTGGACAAGCGTCTCGCCAACATACCCGTTCTCCAGCAGGGCGTTTGTGGCCCTGGGGACATGGTTGATGCGTATTCCGACTGCTTCCCCGATGCCTTCCTGGGTCTGGCCCATTGTTGCACCGTCATTCTCCGGATCGGTGGTGAAGTCCTTTAGGTGGACAAGTATGCGCTCATTTACGCTGAGATCCTCTATTCTCATTGAAGCGGTTATCTGTAACATGATATATGAATATAGCGAATGGATGATTGCCCGTAATTCAATATGGCATTCGCATAACCTCTGATTACTGTCCCAATGCCAAGAACGCTCGGTCCTTAAGGGCCGAGATGAATTGGCATAGAACAGTAACGGAAGAAGACCGTTGCATGCCGTGTTAATGCAATCAAAGCAAATCGAAGCCGGCGAGCTTCGATAAATCAGGCAT
>VMTD01000085.1 GCA_013791785.1 Methanobacteriota archaeon | reverse complement strand
TTTTGTTTCAGATTCTGTTTTTAATTGAGATTCTAATTGAAAACAACCGATTTGAGTTTTCCCATGTGATTGATGGGATTGCAAAAAAAAATGATCCGGCGTCACCCCCATGTTTATGATACCGCCATTGTGGAGACAGAGGAAGATTTAAACCGGCAATGGGAGAAAATTAAGGCCAGAGAGAAAGATACGTGCTTTGCGCAAGATGGAAATCCAAAGCAAATTCCATCGGCTATGGATTCCGTGCCCAAAGGGATGCCCGGATTGCTCAGGGCGTTAAAAGTATCCAAATCTGCGGTTAAAGAAGGGTTTGACTGGGAGAATATCCACCAGGTGCTGGACAAGGTAAAGGAAGAAATTCAGGAGTTTGAAACCGCATTGGACGAGGAAAGCCCGGATGCCGCCATGGTGGAATTCGGCGACATCCTGTTTTCCCTGGTCAATGTTGCAAGGTTTGCCGGTTTCCATCCCGAAACCGCACTTTCAAGTGCCACCGCAAAATTCGAAGGAAGGTTCCGGTTAATGGAAGAAGATCTTCACCGGCAGAAGATAGACCTTAAAAAATTGTCTTCAGAAGAAAAAGAGCGGCATTGGCAACGGGCAAAAAAGCACTATGACAAGTAATCTCCCCTTTGGAAACGAACATATTCGGTTCGGGCAGCGATCACGGTCTGGGTTGCAATGTTTTTGAGCGCTTGATTTCCGCTGCCAAGGGACATGGATTCCTTGAGCAGACTGTCCGCATTCTGGTTTATTTTTTCCAAAACAGGCGCAATGTTTTTCAGGAGGGCGTTCAAAATTCTGTGTCAGTTAACAGAAAGCTGATATAGTCAGCTTCAAAAGGAGAACTGACATGACCGAAGAAAACACAGAATTTGATTTTCAAAAAGCCCTAAAAGGTATCCAGGAAGGAAAACCCTTCACAGGTAAGGATGGTGTCCTTACATCATTAATAAAAAATCTGGCAGAAGCCGCCCTTGAAGGAGAGCTGGATTCTCATCTTGGGCAAGAAATATCTGCTAACCGCCGTAACGGGAAAACCAAAAAGACCATAAAATCCTTAGATGGAAATTTTGAATTAGAAACCCCTCGTGACCGGAATGGTACCTTTTCTCCACAGATAGTCAAAAAAAATCAGACGACCCTGAGTGATGAAATTGAACAAAAGATAATCGCCCTCTACGGCTTGGGTATGAGCTATAACGATATGGCTTCCCATTTAAAGGAGATATATGGCCTTGAGATTTCAAATGCTACCTTGAGCGCCATTACTGATAAAATTATCCATACTGTTAAAGAATGGCAGGCCAGGCCGTTAGAAAATGTGTATCCAATCGTCTGGCTTGATGCCATTCATTATAAAATCCGAGAGAATGGAAAGGTCAGCAGCAAGGCTGTTTACACGATCCTTGGCGTAACCATTGAAGGCCGGAAAGAAGTTCTTGGATTGTACATATCGGAGAATGAGGGAGCAAAATTTTGGCTCCAGATATTAACAGACCTATCGAATCGAGGGGTGAACGATATTCTGATCGCCTGTGTTGATGGCCTGAAGGGTTTTCCAGAGGCCATTGAGACTATCTTCCCCAATGCCGAGGTGCAATTGTGCATAGTACACCAAATCCGTAATTCACTGAAGTACGTAGGATCTAAGAACCAGAAAGAATTCATGGTCGATCTCAAGCGAGTATACAAAGCGGTTAACAAGGATCTGGCCGAAACCGAACTGGATACCCTGGAAGATAAATGGAATGACAAATATCCAATTGTGATTAAATCTTGGAGGAACAACTGGGAGCATCTCAGCCATTTTTTTAAATATCCTGAAGAGATTAGACGGATAATATACACCACGAATACCATTGAGGCCGTCCATCGCCAGTTTCGGAAACTGACAAAAACTAAAGGCTCATTCCCAAATCAAAATAGCCTGCTAAAGTTGCTTTACATGGGCATCCAGAACGCCAGCAAGAAATGGACAATGCCCGTTCAGAACTGGTCACTTACCATCTCGCAGTTAGCAATCTTTTTTGAAGGAAGGCTTGATAAGGAATTGAAAATATGAAATACATTTGTTATCAGATAATAGTTGGAGTGCGGTTGGACCCGCTCCAGCGGAAGCCAACCCCCTCCGACGGACAGTTTTTGGGGTGCCCATTCTCGGGGCCTGGCTTCCACTTCCGCTAGTGGCAGAAGTAAATCTGAGACTTGAACCGTGACACAGAATTTCGAACACTCCC
>VMTD01000060.1 GCA_013791785.1 Methanobacteriota archaeon | reverse complement strand
TATCAGGACTGTGTTCCGTTTGGACAGTTTCTCTTTCACGTCACATCACCCCGTGCGACTGTTGGATATGTCTGGCCTCTCCACCAACATATGTTTCCCCACACAACATATACTGCAGTATAGTTATAAATAGTTTGCTGTAGAGATATCAATATCGGGGATTACGCGGTGGTGCGGGGGGTGCGCTGGGAAGCGGGATTGAAGTGGGGGCGACCAAAGAACGCGGCTGTGGCACCGCCCTGGCCAATC
This sequence comes from Methanobacteriota archaeon, assembly GCA_013791785.1. Taxonomy (GTDB): domain Archaea; phylum Thermoplasmatota; class Thermoplasmata; order SG8-5; family SG8-5; genus UBA147. Next base: position 1,867 of record VMTD01000060.1, on the reverse strand, counting down.
ATGCCCCGTCTGAATCCCTTCTCATGTTATCTGGAGGGCGGGGTACTCGCCATCGAATCCAAAAAATTCGATGTCGTGTGACACGATTCCCGCATCATTCTTTGGAAACCTCGGCTGTAAGGCCGGGGAGGGGTGTAAATCGGCATACAACCCGGCCAAGCGGCTGATTCCGGCCAACCCCCCACCACACCCCCCTCGTTCCAAATGTTCATCAGGACTTTGGATACCGATAATACATTCGCCCACCTCCTCCCCCACTTTATATAGCCTCTCAGACATTCCTATTATTATGAAGGATTTGGAGAATGCCCTGGTGGTGTTTCAGGGTAAAGGGATTCGGAGGAAATGGCATGAGGATGAATGGTGGTATTCCGTGGTGGATGTGGTGGGTATTCTTTCGGAAAGCCAAGATTCCGGTAATTACTGGAAGGTTCTCAAACACAGGATGGGGCAGGAAGGCGGTGATGAAACCGTTACAGATTGTAACCGGTTGAAATTGCCCGCTGAAGATGGCAAGATGAGGCTGACCGATTGCGCAAACACAAAGACCCTGTTCAGGCTGATCCAATCCATTCCATCACCCAAAGCCGAGCCTTTCAAACGCTGGCTGGCGCAAGTCGGGTACGAGCGCGTCCAGGAGATTGAAAACCCGGAACTTGCCCAAAAACGCATGAAAGAACTGTACCGCGCCAAAGGGTATTCCGATGCTTGGATTGAAAAAAGGTTGAGGGGAATCGCCGTCCGGGACGAACTTACTGATGAATGGGATGGGCGCGGCATCGAAACGGATATGGAATTTTCTATTTTGACCGCGGAAATTTCGAAGGCTACATTCGGTTTAACGCCAACCGAATACCTGGCCCACAAAGGCCTGAAGAGGCAGAATCTCAGGGATCACATGAACGATCTGGAACTCATTTTCACAATGCTGGGGGAGGCAGCCACAACCGAGATTGCCCGAACCAAGGACGCTCAAGGTTTTGTCGAGAACAAGGATGCCGCCAGGAAGGGCGGGACAATCTCGGGAGATGCAAGACAGGATTTGGAAAAAGAGACCGGGAAAAACGTTGTCAGCGACGAGAATTATCTCGAAACTCCAGAGAAGGTGAAGCGGTTGGGGAAGAAGAAATAGCGCCAACCAAAAAAGCGGCTCCGGCACCGGCCACCCCCATCATGCCCCGTCTGGATTGGAACATCCTGATATCTGGAGGGCGGGGTATTAAGCATTGAATTCGGACAATTCGATGTCGTGTGACACGATTCCCGCCATCATCCTTTTAAAGCCCCGTGTCTGAGCGAAGCGAAGGGCGGGGTTAGCTTAAATCGGCGCTCAACCCGGCTCAGCGGCTGGTTTCGGCCAATTGCCCAAAGTGCCCCCCTTCCACCGCGCCAAGTTCCCCGGCCGCCCCAACAACGGTCTTGTGCTGGCCCACATAATCGAGGACGGCCCCAACATCCAGGACAATTTCCTGGCCCTTTGCCCGAACTGCGAGAAATCTTTCGACAATATGATGAAACCAGCGATTTATGGCGCGTTCACCGCCATAATGGACGGGAAAGTGCCGGAGACGTGGAAGGGGAAAAAACCATAGACCGCACCCCCACCCAACTTGATGTCGCAGATTGTGACTTCAAGATTTCCATCGGAGAATCTCGGTGGAAGTATTAGGGCACCGCCGTCCCCGCCCGATACCACACAGTCCCGTCCTCTTCTCCCTCCACCAGCCTGATTGAACATGTCCTCGCCCACATACCGCGACTTTTAAGTCTGCGGATACGGGCGCTTTCAAGCTGCTCTTCTGCGAGGACTTGTTCAATAAAAGTGCTCCCCATCTATTCTGAAATTTCAGCAATCTGGAATAAATCT
>VMTD01000043.1 GCA_013791785.1 Methanobacteriota archaeon | reverse complement strand
AGATTTATTCCAGATTGCTGAAATTTCAGAATAGATGGGGAGCACTTTTATTGAACAAGTCCTCGCGGAAGAGCAGCTTGAAAGCGCCCGTATCCGCAGACTTAAAAGTCGCGGTATGTGGGCGAGGACATGTTCAATCAGAGGGGTCGAACCTTTTCCGGCGATGGCGCTGTTCAGTGCCTGTTTCAGAGTGGTGAGTTCGGTTTCGCGGCCGATGAGTTCTGTCATTATTGCAGCTCCTCAAGGGCCTTGTGGCATTTCCCGGCCCACAGCCTCATGCCCATGCGCTCGAACTCGGATAGAGTTCTATCGAGCTGCTCTTCGGCATTGTTCTTGTCGCCCTTGACCATGTAAAGAAGCGCGCATTCATAGGAGAGCTTTGCCAATTCTTCCTTGTTTTCGATTTCCTCCAAGATTTTTTGGGCCAATTCGAATTCCTTCCTGGCTTTCTCCCATTCCTTCATTTCTCGCCATACCGTTACGAGGACTCGACGGCTCATGCCCTCCTCTAGTTTGGCATCTATCTCGATGGATACACCGAGAGCGTTCTCCGCGTGGTGCATTGCCTCCTGAATGTTTCCGAGTGCAATGTAAACTTCCGCCAGGACGCAATGATTGTGAACAGACAACCACCTCTCTCCGATGTCCAAGCAAAGTTCCAGGCTGCGTTCGAGGAAATCCAAAGCTCTCTCTGGTTGGCGTTTGTAATGGTAGACCTCGCCGATGTTGTTGAGAGAGAGCGCAATGCCAGTTTTATCCCCTATCTCTTCCCTTATATCCAGGCTTCGTCCGAGGAGCTCCAGCGCTTTATCCAGCGCACCCAGTGTATGCTGCACTCCGCCAATGCTGCTGAGCGAGGACGCGACGCCGGGCTTATCTCCGATTTTCTCCTTTATGCCCAGGCTGCGCCCGTAGAACTCCAGTGCCATCTCCATCTCGCCCTTGTTTTGGTACACTCCGCCTATGTTGTTGAGGGATACCGCAACCCGTTGTTTGTCCCCCATTTTCTCCAGCATCTCCAGGCTTCGTTTGAAGGACTCCAGTGCTTTGTCTAGTTCGCCTTTTTGCCAGTGCATGATGCCTATGTTGTTGAGCGATCTTGCGATGCCCTGCTTATCCCCTAAAGTCTTCCTTATGCCCAAGCTTCGTTCGTGATATTCCATGGCCTTGCTATCGTCTCCCCTGTGCCTGTGAATGCCACCGATGTCAGCAAGCGCGGCAGCGATGCCCTGCATCTCTTTCAGGTCTTCCATTATTTTCAAACTTTTCTCATAATGCTGAAGGGCGCTCTCATATTCTCCCGTATCAGTGTACACATTCCCGATGACCCTGAGCGTTTCGCCAGTGTCCCTGCACCCCCCATCCATATCTTCGAAAAGCCTTAGGGCTCTCTGGAATAGGGACAATCCGTTTTGATAATCGCCTTTCTTGAAATGCACCATGCCTTCTGCCTTGAGCACACGACCATATTCCGATGTTTTCTCCGTCCCGATGTTCTTTTTTGCTCTTTCTAAATATTCCATCATTTTGTCGTAGTCACCCTTCTTCTCATAAACCTCTCCCACCTTTCTCAACATCCTGGCTTTGAACATTTTTCCGTCGATAGTCTCTTCAGCTTTCCGGAAATTCACAATTGCCTCATCGTAATTGCCCATGATGGTTCGAATGTCACCGGTTCTCTCCAGGATGAACGATATTCTATCACGGACATGAGTGGTGTCGAGTTTAGAAAGGGCTGCCAGCGCCTCACTGTAGAACACCAGTGCTTGCTCCATCGCGAAGGAGTTCTCCGATTTTTCCCCGGCCTTGATGCAGTAATCGGATATCTTCCTGTATTCCTTGGTTTTGGAGAAGTGCCTGGCGAGGTCGTAAATGACTTCGTCCAGCCTGTCCGGATAAGTCATCTCAAGGTACTCACCGATGCTCCTGTGATGCCCGGTCTTCCATCTCTCCCCGATGCCGCTGTATATCACGCTTTGAAACACAGCGTGGCTGAATTCCAAGGTTCCGTTCTTCCTCAGAAGTATACCCGAGGCCAGCAATTTTTCGAGTGACTCATCCGAATCCTTCATCAATCGGTTGGATGCCGCAAGGGAAGTGTCGAACCTCTGCCCAATGCAGGAAACGTATTCAACCATGGCCATGGAATTCGGGTCAAGGGTCTCCAGCCTGTGGTTGACCACCTCCTCCACCGTGGCCGGAATATTATACGACTCAGACACGAGCAAGTATTTTCCATCTTTTTCTGCAATGCTGCCATCGTGATACATTCCCCTGAGCATTTCCGTCACGAATAGCGGATTGCCTTTGGATTGCTCATATAACCGTTCTGCCAGTGTGTCAGGAAAATCATTTGGTGAATATATTTTATTTATCAGCGATACCGTGTTTTCGACATCCAATTTCTCAAGCAAGATCTCATCAAGTGTCTCCTCGCTTTTCATGTTTTCAAGGGTCTTCTGAAGAATTTCTGACTCTCCAGGTCTCAAGGTTCCGAGCAGTAGAATCGGCGCCTTCCGGATGTTCCTGGCAAGGTAGTTGAGAACGAACAGCGATGATTCGTCAGCCCAGTGCAGGTCCTCCAGGAATATCACCATAGGTTTTTCAGTCGATGAAAATTTCAAGGTTTCAAGAACCTCATCCGCTATCCTTATACGCTCGTTCTCCAACTTCACGCCTTCCATGTTCTTTCTGACAAGGAACCTGGATTCTGCAAGTTTGGATATATCTTCCTGGACAGGCGCAATATCGGCCATCTTGCCGGTCCAGGTCTCGATGAGGTGACCGTGCTTTTCCTCAATTTTCCGAAGCGTCTGCTGGAGACACTTCTTCATATCCGGATGCTCGTTACCGGAAAAAACTGCCGTGAGAAACAGATGCTGGCCATGCTCTATGAGAATCTTCATGTCGCCATATTCCAGGCGCCCGAGGCCTGCTTTGTTCTCCCCGCTGTGGTCGAACGAATCCCGCACGAAGTCCTGGACCGCGGAGAGCATCCCGGCGAATATGTCCGCATCCAGACTGCCATCCTTGGATGACGCTTTTCCCAGTAAAAGACCTGCGATGTTGACAGCGAATATTTCTGTGAAAGAGGTATATTCGCTTTCCTCGAAAAGCGGCTCCTCGGTGATGCCCTCCAGGGCCTTCGAGAATATCTGGAACGGATGAGCGGAACCGGACATGGCTGCGCCGGAAAGAACCCTCACGCCAGCGGATTCTGTATGTTTTCTGAACTCTTCCAAAAGCCGAGTTTTGCCAATTCCTGGCTCGCCTGAAATGATTACGGTCGAACCATTACCCTTCTTTGTTTTTTCAAGAAATTCCTTAAGAGAATTTAATTCAGTATCCCGCCCGATGAGCATTAACTCTCCGGCTTTCAGCTCCACCATACGATGTGAATGGCCTTGGGAGTAAAAAAAGGTATCGTCCTTTATAAGTCAATCAATTTAGATATCTCTTTTGTGACCCTCTCCAGCACCTCTGGGTTCTTCAACACGAACTTGACACCGGCGGCTTCGAACAGTTCAGGCAGACTCACGGTTGTGCCCAGTGTCAGGGCATGTTTGTAGTTCTTGACGGCCTTCGGATAGTCCTCCAGCGAATTAACGAACACCTGCATTGCGCCGACCTGGGCGATGCCATATTCAACGTAGTAAAGCGGAACCTCATAGACATGGAGGTACTGCCAGCCCATTCCCTGGAATTGCTCCAGATCGGAATAATCCACGTAGGGGATGTACTTGGCCCCTAAGCCCCTCCAGTAATTACACCTGGCCTCGGGGCATGCTCCGTCCGGGTTCGTGTAAACCCAGTCCTGGAATTCGTCCAGCATTGCCATGAAAGGCAGGAACTTCAGAAGGTCCTGGAGCTGCTCGATGCCGATTCTCTTCCTGTCCTCCTCGTTGTAGACCGTGTCCCAGTACGGCCTTGCCAGAAGTTCCAGAGACATGGACGCGACCTCGGCAAATTCCAGGGGGTAGGAACGTGCCAGAAGCGGAAGTTGTCTGCAGGAAAGTGTGTGAATTGAATGTCCCGATTCATGTATCAGAGTGTCGAAGTCGTCGCTTGTTCCCACGGCGTTGCCGAATATCATGGCCATGCGCTCCTCTGCGAAATCGTTGGAATATGCGCCGGGGGCCTTACCAGGACGGTTCTCCAAATCCAGATACCCCATCCCATCCATGAGCCAGAACGCCTCCTCGAATTCCCCGTCGATCGAATTGAGGACCTTGGCGGCCTTCTTCTTCAGGTCATCCAGGTCCGTGTAAACTTTCGGCGGTTCGGCCCCGTCCGGGTCCACGGTGGTGTCCCAGGGGTGCAGGGTGTCCAGGCCCATCTTTTCCTTGCGGCGCTCCATCATCTTTGCCACAGCCGGAACAACATACTTGTGAATTGCATCCCTGAAGGCCTTCGTGTCCTTCCGTGTGTAGCTCAGGCGGGACAGTTCCTTGTATCTGTAATCGAGATAGTTGTTCATGTCCGCATTCGCTGCAAGCTTGTTGCGGAGGTCGAGCATCTTCTCGAAAAGCTCGTCGAGCTTCTTTGTGTCTGCGAACTGCATGCTCACCCTGGCGCGCCATGCTTTTTCCCTCAGGATTCTGTCAGGGCTTTTCAGGAAGGGATTCAGCATCTGCGGTGTGACCTTTTTGCCATCAAAATCCGTTTCCCAGCCGCCGGATATTTTCTGGTACTGGCTCTTGAGCATCATTTCCTCGGAGAGAAGCGGTAAGTTCTCCTTTCTGAAGATTTCCACCGCCCACTGCACGTTCATCCGAGCGATTGCATAATTTTTTGGAATCCACTTTTCAGGAAGGGCCATAAATCGTTTCTTCATGGACTCGTCCAGTTCACCTACCAGGGGCATTACAACGCTGGCAATGTGTTCATATGCCTTGCCGGCGGCCTCGTCCTTCGTGTTGCGTGTCATGGCAAAATAAGCCTTGGAACCTTTCTCTTGGACTGCGGACATGACCTCGGACCAGGCGTCCAGCCATTCGGCGGTCGCAGCTTCTGTTTCCATTGGCATCTCTTCCAGCCTGGCATATGCTGCCCTTATGGTCCCGGGATTTTCCATATCATCGTCCTCGCTCAGAAATCTCCTCGGATACTTGGTTTTCAGGTCCATTATATCACTGTAGATGGGCAAGGTATTGGAATATAAAAAAGATTTGAAAAGTCGTAAGTATTCAATGAAACGATTTTCGATTTAGGGATTGTAGATTTACGACGATTGTAGATTTGGGGATTGTAGATTGTAGATTTACGACGGATTGACGGCGTTGCATATTATCAACACAAATCTAAGATCTAAAATCTAAAATCTAAAATCTAAAATACGGGTGGGCATTCTGCCAGCACAGATCTAAAATCTAAGATCTAAAATCTACAATTTCAGAAGACTGAACACTTACCCGACCACCAACATTTTAAATAGGCATTCCATGATTCGGAATTGACTACATGAGCGATGTTCAAAATACACAGCTAAAGGGCAGTTTCAAGCTCACCCGCGTCGGAGTTCGGAACGTGAAGAAGCCGGTGAGGGTATCCAGGCCGGGAAAGGAAGTAACTTTGGTTGTCACATTCGACCTTTTCGTGGACCTGCCGGCGGAACTGAAAGGTTCCCACATGTCCAGAAATCTGGAGGTGCTTTCAAGGGTGGTTGATGAGGCTGTGAGAACACACGTTCCCGGCCTTGAAGACCTGGGCGCCATGATGTGCCAGGAGCTTCTTTCCAGGCATGAGTACGCCACCCGCTCCGAGGTTCTGATGTCTGCCGATTATTTCCTCGAACGCGGTATGGGCAGCGGCACGACCAGCCTGGAATGGTACGTCCTGAGGGCATCGGCCCACTCAACCAGGGGCGGGGAAACAAGAAAGAGCATCGGCGTGGAAGTGACCGGGATGACTGCTTGCCCCTGCGCCATGGAGGAGGTGCGCAAGATGAGGAACGTGAATTCCGAAGACCTGGACGCGTCCATCACACACAACCAGAGGAACGTTACGTCCGTATCGCTGGAGGTACCCATGGACAGGCCCCTGGAGGCAGACAAGCTCATAGGAATAATCGAGAGATGCCTTTCCAGTCCCACATTCGAGATACTCAAGAGGACCGATGAGGCAAAGGTGGTCATCAATGCCCATTCCAATCCTAAATTTGTAGAAGACGTTGTCAGGGATGTCTTGGCTGAGATACTGACTGAGTTCAGGGATCTGCCGGACGATGTGTGCGTTAGCGTGAAGAGCGAGAGTTTCGAGTCCATCCACAAGCACAATGCCTATGCGGAGAGGGACACGACAATGGGTGAATTGAGAGCCTGAGGTGAGAGAATGAGAATTGCCGGAATATGCCATGTGTGCGGAAAACCGACCATGACCGTCTGCTCGAGCTGCGGTATGATAACCTGTGGGGAGTGTTCGGATTCCCTGACCGGGATGTGCCCCAACTGCTCGCCGGCGGAAATCTTCGATGATGCCGAGGACGACGATATCTTACATTGATTATTCAGTTGCCATCATAGTAATAGCTTCGCTTTATCTGGCGTGAGATTGATGGCTTTCAACATGTACTCGAGTGCCTTCTTATTTATCATGTCCATCGTCTTTGGATCCCGGTCTATGTGATTTTCATAGACAATCTGGGCACTCTTGAAGTAGCCAATTGCGAATTCTGCGAAGTAGTCCGGAGAGTTTTCTTCATCCAGTTCTGTGGCTTTGTTGTAGCACGCTTCTGCATCCTGGAACTTCCCAGTCAACAGGCAAAACGAGCCCAGCGATGTCATGAAAAATACATTCGTGGGGTCCAATTCCGTCGCTTTCTTGTAAAGTTCCATGATATCCTCGGCCTTGACCTTTTGAACTCCGAGAGATGCCTCAGCCTTGCCGAAATGTGCCCTGGCGTTGTTCGGATTGGCCTTGATTATGTCATTGAATTTCTTCCTGGCCTTCTCGTATTCGAACTCAGCCAGAAGCAGCTCACCTTTTATCAGTTCCGTTTCGATGTCAGTCATGGTACCAGAACTGGATATCTCAATCTGGATTTAAGCTTTTGTAAAACAATGTCAGTTGGAGATATCAATCTTCCAAACGTAGACCGTCGGTTGCGATTTTCAGATGAATGGCCTTCCCGCCGGCATTCTCTATCGCTTCGGCCACCTTGTCCGCATCCCTTGCAAGCGCGATGATGCAGCCGCCGCCGCCGTAACCTGTCAATTTGGCCCCGTGGGAATGCCTGGATGCGGCTTGCACGAGCTTCTCCAGCGCTGGATTGCTCACACCCAGATTGGTCAACAATCTGTGGTTGGCATTCATGAGGCGGCCCACTTCGGTAAGGTTGCCCTCCACCAATGCGGAATGGCCCTCGCGGGTGACCTTTCCCATGTCCCGTATGATGTCCCTGGCGAAGCTGTTCCTCTGCCGGAACCTGGCTATTTTTGACTTCATCTCATTTGCCGGAGACGGCGTACCGGAATATCCGAGAACGAGCTCCATTTCGGGCAACTCCACGTCATGGGCGTACCATATTCTGTTCTGATTTCGGAATGTCCATAGGCAGTTATCTGCCTGCGTCACACCGAGCATGATACCTCCGCCGTGGGTCGAAATCGATGTATCCAGGGGTATGCTTTCCTTTTCCACTTCACAATGCGCCTGGAATGCGTTCAGGGCAATATGTTCGAAAATAATATGGTCGTGGAGCATGGATATGGAACCGAGGCATGCCACGGTTCCGGCAGCGAGACCGCCAAGCCCCAGTTCCGGCGGGATATCCGATTCCGTGGATACTGCAACCGGTGTGTCCATGTCAGTCCAGCCGTTGAGCAACGCACTCCGGACGTACGCATGTTTCTTCTGGTCCAGTTCTTCCTCATCAACCATGAACCTTCCCGAGACCTGGGCACTGCATCTGGCCCTCATATCCACAGCAATGGCGACGGCTGGCTCGCCGAATTCAAAAGCATGCTCTCCGAAAAGGATGATTCTCCCTGGTGCGGATACCCGATTTTCTGCCTCTTTTGTCATTGTTCTGCCATCTCTGAATGTCTAGGGGAATGGAAAAGTGATTATTATAAAGTACCCTCTGCCTTCAATTTTGCATCTATCCGCGAGATTTCCGCCTGGGCGATGGCATTGGCCGAATCTATCTCCAGGGCTCTTTCCAGGCTCTTTCTGGCTTTCTTCAGCTCGCCGGCAGACTCCTGTTCCCTGGCCTTCTTCAGCCATTTGTCGCTCCTGCTGGATAAAACGCTCTGGGAGAATTCCACGGTTCGGGTATACTCGGAAATGCTCTTGGCCACTTCGCGGGTCACCGTGCTGACTTTCAGGAGGTCGGATTCATCCGCGCGGTTGAGCTGGTTCATGTCAGTGAAACCGGCATCCACCAACCTCTGGGCGATTTCCCTGGTCACCATGGGTATGTTGCAGAATTCCGTGATGACGCCCACTTCATCCAGCGCCGTATCGGTCACCGATATGCCCCTGTAACTGAGCTGGACCACAGATTTTCCCCTCCTGAAATTCGGAGTGCTCATGGATTCCACTTCTATGAACATCCGTCCCTGTCCGTCGCCGGTCAGGGCAATTTCAGTGTCGGAAATGTGTCTGAGCGTGGCCATTACCCTCTCATCATGGACCCCGTCCTCCACAACGAACATGCTGGTGATGCCCCTGCTACTGAACCTGGATTTCTGCCTCTGGACGAATTCTATTACGTCGGATAAATCATAAATGTTCAGTGCCGATGTGATGATGTCCACGAAGGCCCTGACGTTGGGGGCGAAGGATAACCCGTCCATTGCACTGGTGAACGCTATGTCCAGATTGGCAATGTCCTTGGATGGGATTAGTACGGAACCGTGTTCCTCCATGCCGATTATGGGCCGGCTTTTCTGGGAGTACCAGTCAATAATTTTGAGTCTGAGTTTCGCCTCGCAGGAGGACACGTTCACTCCACGTTTGGAAAGCATGTCCCTGGATTCGGCCACGTTCATGGTAGAGATGACCACCAGTCCGGAACCGCCCGCTTTCAGGCCCCCGGCCAGGAATTGGGACGCCATGTTGTATTTTGCCATGCCCGGCGGCCCGGACACCAGAATCATTTCCCCCCTTGGGTAACCGCCCCCGAGAATGGCGTCGAACCCTTCCACGCCGGATGATACCCTCTCCGCCATGGACCCCTTCAGAATATAATTATTTATTCCCAGCCTGGAAAACGGTTCCTGGAACTGCTTCATGACAGTGGCAACAACAGCCTCAGCCTGCCTGAATGCGGCTTCCTGGCCCTCGGAGAACGCCATCAAATCAATCAGGGTGTCGAATGCCTTTGAAAGTGCAATGACCACCTGGTACTCGTTTCCCTCCCTGGCATTTATTGAAACATGACCTTCCCCATCCACGCTGATGCCGCTGAGAACGCCCTCCTCTTGCCTCATGCGCTCCAGTTTTCTGATGAGCAGTATCTTTCCCGATCCATCGCCCTGGCTCTTGAGATAATCTGAGAATAACTTCTCGAAGACCATCGAGGCTTCCAGGGAACCGTCGCTCTCTGCCAAATTCTGCTCTCCTATTGCATCCAGTATTGTTTCATGAAATATTAAGGCTTGCGCCCGAGGCAAGTATTCAGTGAAATGAAGGAGTAACGATTGTAGATTTTCGATTTACGATTGTAGATTTACGACGGATTGACGGCGTTGCATATTATCAGCACAAATCTAAAATCTAAAATCTAAGATCTAAAATACGGATGAACATTCTGCCAGCAAAGATCTAAGATCTAAAATCTAAAATCTAAAATTTCAGAATACTGAACTCTTACCGCCTGAGGCAGATTTCGGACTGATGTATGTTCTGAAAATGCAATGCGAAGGATGAACGAATCGTATCCTTGAAATAAACAATATTGATAGCCCATCATTCTTTTTCTGTATGCCGATAATATGCAATTTGAGAAAAAGATTGATGGGCTTATCCAGATTCGAACTGGAGATCTCCGCTGTGTGAAAGCGACGTCATTTCTGGCACAACCAGGTATGATATTTCCTGATAGTGTAACCAGCTAGACCATAAGCCCGTGTTTGCGCATGATAGCAACCATATGTATAACATTTTCTCTTTAAACCACACACCTTGACACCGTCCAACCCGACCCCGAAGCTGGTTCCAGCCAACCTCATCATGCCTCGGTCGAATTGCATCTTATTCATTATGGAGGCCGGGGTTGTGACATCGAATTCAAAAAATTCGATGTTTGTGACACGATTCCCGCCATCTCTCTTTTAAATCCTCGCCTGTAAGGGCGGGGTTAGCTTAAACCGGCGCACAAACTGGCCCAGCAGCTGATTCCAGCTGACCACTTCGGAGCCCGTCCCCAATACTTTCACCCAACCGCCCCTAACCATTTTATCCCGGTTTCAATATAGCATGGCCCGATGAATCCCTTCTACTCCCTGGACCCGCGCATCCGCGAGGCACTTGCCGAGCTCGGCATAACCAGTCCGTCCGAGGCCCAGAAACAGCTGATTCCCAGGCTGCTGAAGAAGGAACAGGTCCTTCTTGTGGCGCCGACCGGAATTGGCAAGACAGAAGCAGCCATGCTTCCGATATTTCACGACATTCTTGACTCCGGCGCCGAGGGATTCTACGTGCTTTACATCACGCCTCTCAGGGCCCTCAACAGGGACATGCTCAGGCGGCTGGAATGGTTCGGGGAACGGCTCGGAATTACTGTCGGCGTCCGCCACGGAGATACCACCCAGAGCGAGAGGACCAAGCAATCGAAGAAGCCGCCGCAGATTCTTATCACGACGCCGGAAACATTCCAGATAATGTACACCGGGAAGAACCTTCTCAGGCATCTGGGTAATGTCCGATGGGTGGTTGTCGACGAGATACATGAGATGGCCCAGGACGAGAGAGGCGCCCAGCTTACCGTAGGCATGGAACGGCTCGCGGAAATCGTGGAGACGCCGTTCGTCAGGGTGGGACTTTCCGCGACTGTGGGCTCGCCGGACGAGGTTGCGCTATTTCTCCGGGGCAGCAGCCCGGCTGTCGATGTCATAAACATTGCCAGGGAGAAAAGAATGGAATTGAATGTCTCATGCCCCAGAGCGTCAAAGTCGGACGTCGACCTAGGAATTCGTATCCAGGCGGACGGCGAATCCACGGCCAGGCTCAGGCGGTGCCGGGACCTGATAGACGGAAACACATCCACATTGCTCTTCGTGAACACCCGCAACACCGCTGAGGTACTGGCAGCCCGATTTCACCTCATGGACGAGACATATCCCGTAGGCGTCCATCACGGTTCCCTGTCCAAGCAGATAAGGGTTCAGATGGAAGAAGAATTCAAGTCCGGAATACTGAAGGGACTGGTCTGCACTTCTTCGCTGGAGCTGGGTATCGACGTCGGTTCCGCAGATTTCACTGTCCAGTACAATTCCCCGAGACAGGTGACGCGGCTCGTGCAGAGAATAGGCCGGGCCGGCCATACCATCAAAGCCATTTCCCGGGGCGAGATAATCTGCGATAACCCGGACGACGTTCTGGAAGCCGCGGTGATAGCCAGGCGCTCCCTGGCCGGCGAGATGGAAAAAAGCCGCATCAGGAAAAATCCCATGTCGGTACTTGCGAACCAGGTGATAGCCGCAGCAATGGAGGGCCAGGACCAGAATCCGGACGATTTCTTCAGGGTGGTGAAACGCGCTTACCCGTTCAGGGACCTGGACAGAGAATCATTCGACCGGGTTCTGAGGCAGCTTTCCGACCTGCGAATCATATGGTTGGAGCCCGGTAGAATAGGTCGGAGCAAGAATTCCAGAACGCATTTCTTCGACAACGTTTCCATGATACCGGATGAGAGAACCTACAAGGTGATCGATCTCACCACCAGACGGATAATCGGAACGCTGGACGAGGGGTTCGTCGTTTCCTTTGCGGAGCCGAACGCACCTTTTATCGTGCGCGGTCTGCCCTGGCGCATAGTGGAGATGGAAGAGGATTCCATCCTTGTGGAACCGGCCAAGGTTCTGGGCGCTGTCCCGTCATGGGCCGGTGAAGATATTCCGATTCCTTACGGGGTTGCTCGGGAAGTGGGCCGGCTCAGAGGGAATATGGACCTGGAAAATTATCCCACGAATTCGGATGCCGAGAACGTGGTCAGGGAATACCTGGGCAAGCAGAACGCCGATGGGATAGTCATGCCCACGGATAATGTGATAACCATCGAAACAGAGAACCGTCTAATGATTATCAATGCCTGTCTGGGTTCAAGAATAAATGAGACTCTTGGGAAGATAATCGCCGCGCTTCTCATGTCCAGGCAGGGCGAGAGTCTGGTTGTGCATACTGACGCTTACAGGATTATCCTGCAACTGCCAAGGCCATTGTTGCCGGAAGCAATCCAGACCATACTTCTCAAGACCGCCCCCGGGAACGTGGAGGCGCTGCTGAGGCTGTATCTGAAGCATTCCAATTATCTCCGCTGGAAGTTCATCCATGTTGCCAAGAAGTTCGGGGCCATCAGCAAGAATGCCGATTACCGCATGATAAACATGGACCGCGTCATGGACTCGCTGGAAGGTACGCCCATCATGGAAGAGGCAATCGAAAAATGCCTCTGGGAACTGCTGGACCCGGAAGGCGCGGCAGGTGTTCTGGCAGATATCCAGGCCGGGAAATTCCAAATAAAAGTCTCAAAAATATCCCCAATCGGCAAGGCCGGCGTGGAGAATCGCGGCGACATAATGATGCCCTCCAGGCCGACCCATGCCATACTCATGGCCATGAAGTCCCGCCTCGAGAAAGAATCGGTAGCGTTGGTCTGCACCCATTGCAAGAGAAAGAGCATACGGCTGGTCGGAATAATCGAAGAGAAAACCGTATGCAAGGCCTGCGATTCCGTCATGGTGGCCGTGGTCAGGAAATCAGAGATGGGCAACATCCGGCTTTTCAGCAAACCGAACCCTACCACCGAGGAAAAAAAGGCCATGAAGAAGATGATGAAGTCAGCAAATCTCGTAATGTCCCACGGGAAGAGGGCGATACTGGCCCTTGCGGCAAGGGGTGTTGGCCCGGACATGGCCGCCCGGATACTGGCCATGCATTTCGAGGACGAGGACGAGTTCCTTGCCCAGATACTCACTGCTGAGGTAACATTTGCCAGGACGAAGAGGTTCTGGGACTGAAATATTTGATGATAGATTGCTAGGACACGGGGCTTAGGGTTGCAACCACAGGTATGCGGCTGGCTATTCAAAAGCCAGCCCCGTCTCCCGATTCCCCATCCCCTCGCCCTCGGTACATTCCGCAATCGAAATCTTGATTAATAACCTCTCTATCAAGAGTGTTCATATCACGGGTGAAGACATGGAATCTGGCAAGAAAAAGAATGGCTACAAAATCGTTCTCACGGCCTCCAAGGCGGAGGGCAGCATATACGGGTACGATCCTTTCGTGGCTTTCACCAATACGTTTCCTCACAAGCTGTTCCCGAAAAAGATGCTGGATGAATGGTTTGCACCGCTCCGGAACCCGGACGGCAGCGCTCAGTTCGTGCCCTACGGTCTGAGGAAAGTGGAATCGCTTCTCATGGACAAGTTCGGTGAGGACAATGTCATCACTGCAAATGCCCAGGACCTGGACAACTTCGTGGGCGATGATACGAAGCTCATCTGCATGACCACCATGGACCCTGTGGGACTGGCCTACGTCAGTACAACTTACAATTCTCTTATCGGTTTTGGCGGGGACGCGCTCAACGCCTCGGAGTTCAGATGGCTCATGGAACAGCCGGCCATGAAGAGGAAAGGCCCCAAGAAGCTGCTGGGCGGCGCAGGGGTCTGGCAGATAAACGAGGCCAAGATGGCCGAGAAATTCGGCATCGATTACATGTTCCACGGAGAGGCAGAGAATAATCTGGTCGATGCGATTGAGAAGATACTTGCCGGCGAAACACTGGACAGGGATATCAAGGGCCTAAGGCCGGAACCTTGCCAGATACCACTGATAAAGAGAGCAGCGTCCTACGGAATGGTGGAAGTCACCCGCGGATGCGGGAGGATGTGCAAGTTCTGCACGCCCACCATGAGAAAGCGTTATTCTGTTCCGCTGGACACCATCATGAAGGAAGTGGAGACCAACGTGAAATACGGTTCAGAGATGGTATTCATAGCCACCGAGGATATCTTCCTGTACAAGTGCAAGGACAAGTTCAAGCCCAACAAGGAGGCGCTGGTGGAACTTTACTCGAAGATCGCAGCCGTCCCGGGCGTCAAGTACATCCAGGTGTCGCACGGCGCCCTGGCGCCTATCGTTTATGATCCATCGGTCCTGGAAGAATTGACTCCTATCCTCATAGAAAAGACCAGGTGGTCGCCCGAGTACAAGTCCTCGTATCCCAAGAAATTCATATCCGTGGAAGTGGGCATAGAAACAGGAAGTACGCGCCTCATGAAAAAGCACATGCGCGGGAAAGCGTTACCTTTCAGTGTGGACCACTGGCCGGAGCTCGTGCAGCAGGGTGTCGGCAACATGAACGACCATGACTGGTGGCCGCTATGTACCCTGATGACCGGTTTGCCGGATGAAACTGAGGACGACCTCCTGAAAACCCTGGAACTGGTGGATGACCTGAAGGGCAGCCATTCGTTCCTGACGCCGCTTCTGTTCATACCCATCGAGGAGGCGCTTCTCAGCGATGCGAAACGGATAAATCTGGAACATCTCTCGGAACTTCAGTGGGAATTCATCACAAGATGCTGGCGCCACAACATCGACCACTGGGCGCCGGATAAAAAATTCAAGATTCACTCTCTGATATTCACGGCATACTGGGCCATTTCCAGGTGGAAACACGGCAAGAACTCCTTCAGGCCCGTGATGAAGCTGGCCGGCCTGCCCGAGGACATTGTGGGCGGCGTGTTCTTCTCCAAGTCGGACGGACGATTCAGCCCCGGATTCAAGATACCGATTATAGAGGAAAAGGAGGCCTCCCAGATACTCGAGGAAAGCCCGGACGAGGAAACAGCCCCTGCCAATTCTTGAAATGCTTAATCTCAAGACATAACAGTTTATAACACTAGATAATCATTTAAAATAGAACCCGTATTCCGGGACGCTATGGCGACCGAAAAACAGAAGAAGGACGCACCCCCGCTCATACGGGACCGCTGCCCCACCGGCATAGAAGGGCTGGACAACATCCTCAACGGCGGAATTCCCAGAGGAAACACAATTCTTTTCACGGGAAGTTGCGGAACCGGAAAGACCACCCTTAGCCTGGAATTTCTGGTTCATGGAGCCATTGCAGGAGAGAACAGTCTTTTCGTTTCGGTGACTGAAGCCTCCGACAAGCTCATGAGGAACGTTATCCCTTACGATTTCTTCGATGAAACGCTCATCAAAAAAGGCACTCTGATATTCGTTGACATGCCAGTCATATACGAACGCCTGGGTCTCACTGAAATGGAACTCAGCCTGGAGGACGTCAACACCATAGTCAAGGCCATCGGGGACCTGGTTGACGAACTGTCCATCAAAAGACTGGTTCTTGATTCGGTCACGTCAGTCTGTTACAGGCTCAAGACCGAGGAAAAGATAAGGGAATTCATACTCAAGATCGGAAAAACATTATCAGACAAGGGATGCACCAGCATGCTGATATCCGAGATTTCCCCCAGTGCGGAACGTTACTCGCTATACGGCGTGGAGGAGGCGATCGCGGACGGCATAGTCCTCATGGGCAATCTGGAACGGAGGGGCGACCTTCTTCGAACTCTCCAGGTGGTCAAGATGAGGGGTACGAACCACTCCAGGGCGAAGTACGTCCTGGACCTGACACCGGCGGGTATCCTGCTCGTTCCATTGCTCAAGGGCGGAAGCGGCGGAGGGACCACATAATGCCGAAAAGCCCCTCTGAACTGGCAGATGAACTCGCGCAGATGATGCCCTCAGCCATACTTCTTACCATAAGCGATGAAACCTATTTCGACGCCATAAGGGGCATTACAGACATATTCGCATCCAAGAATAATCTTAACACGATATACATCTCTGCAGCCATACCCTCCCAGTCCATAATCGACGTTCTGAACATTCTGGAGGTTAATCTAGATCACACTTACTTCGTGGACTGCATCAGCCACATAATGGTGGGCAGCACGAAACGCCACCCGAGCGTCCATCTGGTGGAAAGCCCCACCATGCTGGAGAACATCATGCTCAAAGTGGAATACCTGATGAAGAAGGGCGGCGACCGGCAGAACGTCGTGGTGCTGGACAGCATCAACATGCTGGCAATACACAACAGCCCCAAGATACTCTCGGAATTCGTCCACATTATCAACAACAACATGAGGGCCAGGAACTCATATATAATCATATTCACCATAGAATCCCTCGGTGTTGACGAGATAGGCCACATGATGAGCTTTGTTTGCGATGTGGAAATGAACATGAACAAGGAGGGCGAGCGTTGAGCTCCACGCCGGCTCCGGGAGTGCCCAGGCAAAGGATGGTGTAGCCCCTGGGAATGCCGTTCATGATGGCCTT
>VMTD01000023.1 GCA_013791785.1 Methanobacteriota archaeon | reverse complement strand
TTGCCAGGGCTGGAAGTTTACCTAGGGGCCATGCACCTGATTATCAAAGCCGATTAGCTTTGATTTCAGATGTTGATATATGTACGGTGCATGGCGGTCTATTTTTTTGTTTATATCCGTGTAAATGGCCTCTCATCCCCGGCTTAAAAACCGGGGGGTTCCCGGCCTTTATCACTAAAATCTAAAATTTCAGAAGACCGAACTCTTACTTTCTCCTTCTAATATGATATCAGATTGTCCAATCAGCAAATCCGTGGAACTGGGTCTCCTGCTGGCGGCTCGATTATGCGTTTGCCTCCGACGGCAGTTTCCATGACCACACGTTTGAGTTCCGATGTTGCCCGGCCGATGATTCGCGCGTCGGTCCCGTATCGATTCGCTTTTATGGCTCTCAGAACATCTTCAGTGAACTCCGGGGCAACGCCGATAACGAACTTGCCCTCGTTCCCCACTTCCAGGGGGTCTATGCCCAGGAGGTCGGATGCCGCCCGAACTTGCGGGTTGAAAGGAAGTTCCGCCTCCTGAACTATTATGCCGGTTCCGGATTTACCGGCCAGCTCGTTGAGCGTGTTGGCCACACCGCCTCTGGTGGGGTCCTTGGCGGCAACCAGCCCGCCGATTTCAAGGGCCTCTTTCATGAGGCCGTTCAGCGGTGCATTGTCGCTCTCCAGAGTGGTACTGAAACTGTAACCCTCGCGGAAGCTCATGAGCGCGATTCCATGGTCGCCAATCGTTCCGGTGATGATTATGTCATCGCCGTCCCGAAGATTGCAGTCCCTGAGCCATTTCTGCTCCCTGCCCGCCGATTCTTTCAGAACCCGATTGTTATGTTCCAGCGCCGGCCACATCCTGCCGATGCCGGATGTTGTTATCATGAGATTATCAATAGCGCCCTTCTCCACCACCTTGGTATCGCCGGTGATTATCGGTACGCCGCATTCCCTGCAAGTCAGTCCGATACTCTCCATCACCCGTTTCAGAACGTCCGTCTCCAGGCCGTCCTCCATTATCATGCCCAGAGCCAGACCAATCGGTTCCGCGCCCATTGCGGCTACGTCGTTCACCGTACCGCACACCGCCAGACGACCGATGTCGCCGCCGGGATAGAACAGCGGCTTCACTGTGTGACCGTCTGTTGTCAGGACAATTCCGTCGATTACAGCTGAATCGTCCAGGGACTCCAGACCTATCTCGGCATGGTCGCTGGCCAGCGGTCCCAGTATTATGTCTTTGAGAAGCGCCTGCATGCCCTCGCCGCCGGCGCCATGGTTCATGTTTATGCGATCTTGCATCGGGTGTCGCATCCCCGCGAATCTAATAAACGTTGTGCCTACGCCGGTGTGGGCAGGGCAGGAAGGAATTGGTACTTTCAACCACCCATGCCCCGCCTGTGAGGGCGGGATTCATTCCATTGAAGCTTGAGTTTCGATGCCGTGTGACAAAACCGTAAGAGGTCACTGATGTGAAGCCTCTTACAACGGTAAGTGGTCCGTATCCCCAAGTTCCCCTCTGTTATTTCAGATAGTTCTGACAATAAATTATGGATTTTTGATATGACTGAAGCGGGAACAGATTACAATAGACAGCCGGGCAATCAAACCAGCTATTGCTGAATATTAACTTCTGAAGGCTGACCACTTACACAAAACCAATTGCATGATATCCCTTGAAGCCTTGGCTGTAAGGCCAGGGTGTGAGGCCTAATTCATTTCACAGGGCCTCCATTACGGGCACTTCTGCACGTTGTTTTCCCAGGATAAATGCAATATGTACGTTACAAGTACAGAATTTCATTATATATTCTCCTGAAAATGGGGGTATTGCATCCAAAGAAAACAACGGGGTGCAGAAGTGAAATAATGAAAACACAAACCGCAAAAACGGAAACAAACGGCAAAACGAACGAAACGCAGGAAATGAACCTGCAGAACATCATTCTGGTGGGGGAATGCAAGGGTACATACACCAACGCATCCGTCACGAAGGAATTCCAGGCCAAGGTGCTGGTAAGTGCCAGGCCTGACGGGACTGTCATCGTCCACAACCTGAGCAACGGCGTCCGGCCGTTATGCTACATCGACGGCGGTGCCGAGATTAGCATAGCAAGGAACATAGCCGATGCCGAGATAGAATTTTTCGCGACGACGGAGGACGGTCAACAGCTCACCCTCCAGTTCACCGAGATAACTGCAATGCAGGGCGTATCGTCCGGACGTCAGACGAACTCGCTGGCAATGTCCGTGCTGAAGTGCGTCTTCGATCTGGGCGGCAACTACGGCCGCACCACAATCGCCAGGGTGCTGACAGGAAGCGTCTCGAAAAAGATACTGACCATCAACATCTCGAAGCTCGGAACGTACGGCGTGGCCAAGGAGTCCAGCATGAAAGAAGTTCTTAGCTTGGTCGACTGGCTCATACAGGAGAACTACCTCGCATACGTCGAGGATTCTGAATTCCCGGTACTGGTCGTGACCAGCAAGGGCCTGGATGTCCTGGCCGGTGGAGACGTACCTGCAGAAGCAGAGTCCAAGCTGGACGTCAAGGAAGTGGAGCGCCGAAAGGCAGTCCTCAGGGAATGGCGTGACCGCAAGTCCGCAGAAATAGGCCAGCCCAGGTACTGCGTTCTGAAGAATCGAACGCTAACGGAAATAGCCAGCAAAGACCCGAAAACCCTGGAGGACCTCAAGGGCATCTACGGCATCGGCGAGACCAGTGCCCAGAAGTACGGGGCGGAGATACTCGGGATACTTTGATCCTGTGATGCCAGCCCGGAAAGGGCTGGCATTTTTTATTTTTTTTTAATTCAGCATCCGAGTTGTTAGTTCGGATGATTTAATGGTGGTTGGCCGGTGCCGGAGCCCCGGAGCCGGGTTGTGTGCCGATTTAAGCTAACCCCGCCCTTACAGGCGAGGCTTTAAAAGGATGATGCGGGAATCCGTCACACGACATCGAATTTTTTGAATTCGATGGCGAATACCCCGCCCTCCAGATAGCATGAGGAGCGATTCAGACGGGGCATGATGGAGTTGGAGGGAAGGAGCTACAGAACCGAGGGGGCTGGGCTGGGACGATTCACCGCCTTATCCTTCGCCCAATACGCTTTCCGGCTTTCTCGCCCAATCTGCCGCCGGCTGCGCGACTGGCCTGGCCACTCAGGGGCGTGTGGGTTGGGGGGATGAGGTGGGAGTGTTCCGGCTCATTTGTCATCATCTTTTTCTGTATTTTGTTGTATTCGCTTTTGTTTCTTCTGCATCAATTGAAGGTAATTCTCGTTTGACACAAGTGATTTGCCTGTCTTTTTCTCGATTTCCCTTCTGGTGTTCCTGGCAATCATACCGCCCTCGACGGCGGATTCTTTGCAATCCTCGAATCCTTCCGCATCTTTTGAAATCGTGATGTCGGTGGTGGCCTTCTCGCCGATCATGGTCAGTATCAATTCCCAGTCGGTCATGTGGTCCCTTAGATTTTGGCCTGGCTTTTCTAAGCCTTTGAATTCTTTGTATTCCTTAACTGCCTTCCCGAAGGTGGCTTTCGTAATCTCGTTTGTCAATATGGCAAATTCTTTTTCTTCTTCGACTCCTCTGCCCGTCCACTCGTCTGTAAGATCCTGCCGTATCGCTATTCCCCTGAGCCTTTTTTCTATCCATTCCTTCGGATAGCCTTTTAGCTCGTAATACCCCCTTACCCGGTCCTGGGCGATTTCAGGGTTTTCAATCTCGTCAATCCTCTCTTTCCCCATCTGTGCCAACCACTGCTTGAACGGCTCTGCTTTCCTTGAAGGAATTGACTGAATGAGTCTAAATGCGTCTTTCGTATTCACACAGTCAGTATAACGCATTTTTCCATCCCTTGCTGGCATCTTCAAACCGTGACAAATTGTCACGAGTTGAGGTTCTCGTTGTTTCAGCTTTCGCCAGTAGGCCATTTCGTCCTTGCTGTCCGTGAGTATTGCAACGATGTCGGTGACCGAATAATGCCACTCCTCATTGAACCATATTCTTCGAATTTTTATGTCCCGAAATACCACCAGTGCGTCCTCTCCGGCCATTTTTCTTTCCTCGCAAGGATTATGGATGTTTTGGTTCTTAAAGGGTTATAGGGGGTTAGCGAAAGTATAGGGCAAGCGGAAAATTACAGGCAGGGCTTCAAAGGATGAGCTTAATCGGTCACCAGGCCAGATTCGGGCAATCTGACCCACAACCCCGCCCTCACACCCGGGGCATGCTGTTGTGAAAATGTCCTTTGCGATGCTATCGGAAATGCTCCGATATATTTTCCAGCAGCATCGCCTTCTTGTACGGCGGGAGAATCAGGTATCCGGGATGCCTGGACATGTCGAACGGCGGCTTCTTGAACTCGTTTGGTTCCATGAACCCCGCGCCCCGGAAGAACTTGCTGGCCTCCGGCGTCAGCGGCTTGGTAACCAGGTATCCCACGCATTGCTGGACGCTTAGCATGAGCAACTTGTATCCTATCTTCTTCTTCCTCATGCTGGGCAGCGTCTCTATTGCCCTGAGAACCCAGATGGCCATGCCATCGCTGGCTATATCTTCCCACTCTTCCAGGAAGACCCAGGAAATTATCTCATTGGTCTTGACCGCCACAATGAATATGGGGCGGGGAAATTTTCTCAGCCATATCTTGAAGGTTTTCTCATATCCGATTATGCCCAGCCCGCGGAAGAACTCGAACCCGCCACCGGAAAATCGACCATCCTCCATGCCAAGAATCCTGAATTTATTTACCTCTGATGCGTCTTCAAGCTTGTGGAATACCAGGTCTCCTGATTTGGCCAGCTCCTGCAATCGTTCACCTTCGACATTCTGGGGAAAATTAGCACCGTGACGGTTATGCGCCACGGCGCTCTATTCATGTTGGTTGCCACCTCACGATGGAAATATTGCCTCATTCCGTGTACATGACCCATACGTCGGCGTTGTTCCTCAGTATCATGTTGAGGTCCGTGCGGGATATCTGGGCCTTCTCCAGAAGTATGGGCATCCATTCCTCTGGAGCTATTTTCCTGGTTCCGTCTTCCCAGACTGCGGCTATCTGCCCTATCTTCAGCGGTTTTCCTGCCACCTTGATGCGGTCTGCAGCGGCGTTCCTGAAGGTCTGGTGGATGATACACATAGAATTTATGGCTCCTGGCTTGTATACCGAATTGTAGTATTCCGCAACGTCAGCATGTATCTTGGAGAATGTGCCTATCCTCTTGGTGTACTCCTGCCAGCCCTTGGTGAACGGGCATTTGGTCGTCACGGCGCAATGGGGCGTTATGGTGATTACATCCTCAAATGCGGATATGATGGATTCCCCTTTCACTAGGGAATCCAGGAACTGGTCCCAGGTTCTGTATTCCTCTTCGGGCATGCTCTTCGCCAGGGACGTTGCCAGGCTCACCAGATAATTATTCATTCCGCTGGCACCTTGTTTATCGGCAATGTCCTCGAGGAACAGGCATGCTGCCACGTCCACGAATGGGTTATCGTCTATCAGGAATTTTCTTCTGTCGCTCATGTTTATTCCTCCTCTGACTCGCCCTTGAGCCTTGCACCGCGCATCATTATGGCGTACACGCATGCATAGTTCCTAAGCAAGCTTCGGACGTATTCGGGGTTTATTCCAATCTTCTTCAGCGCATCTTCTGTTATCTTCGTCTCACCGGAGAAACCTCTGTTCGCCAGCTGGATACAGTCCAGGCTCTGGTCTGCGATTGAAATGTTCTTCGCCACCTCTTCCCTGAACCTCTGGTGTATCACGCAGAAGTTGCATACGGCAGTATCCCGCACGCTGTTGTTGTACTCCTCCGCGACTGCGCTATCCGCACGTGGTAATTCGCCCACGCTGTAACGTATCCTGACGATAGTCGGGTTGAAGACACAGGTCTCCAGGGCATAAATGTACCCCACCACATCACCGTCGACGTCCGTAATGGCCAGATCGGTCAAGGCCGTAACGCTTCCCTCGATGGAGAACGCAGTCCGCCCCTCTCTCAACGCCACGTTGAACGAGGGCCAGCCCATGTACGCTTCCTTTCCCATTCTCTTGGCCAGGCTTTCACCTACTCTAGCCCAATATTGGATGGTGCCTTCTACACCAGCCTTCTCGCTCATATCCTGAATAAGCGAGACCAATGCTACATCTAGCAATTCACTTCACCTCCTTCTTGTTTTTCTTATTATCCTTTTTATCCATTTGTTGGACTGTAATTTTCTGATATAATTCCATGCGGCCCTTGGGAACTATGCCCACATGGCCCGAATCGATTAGCACCCGCAGCGCCCTGAGCAGGGCAAAGCGCTTCATCTGCCTGCCCACCTTCGACTGGATACCGGAAAGAGTCAACCCGTCCTCGGTTATGATCTCCAGCACGCTGACCTCGTCTTCCGACAGTTCACCGAGTGATTTAATCTCTGTCGGGAATTCATCGTCAATCGGGGGTTTTTTCTTCTCCGGTTCAGGTTCGGGTTTGGGGGTTTCAGGTTCTGCTGGTGTCAGGGCTTTCTTGACCTTTTTCTTTTCTGGCGCTGGCTTTTCCGGTTGCTTCTCCGGCGGGGGTGCGGCGGTCTTGGGGGGCTGTTTCACCTTCGGCTTGGATTTCTTTTCCTTCTTCTTGGGCTTCGGCTTGGAAACGACCGATGCCTCATCCGCAGTATCGTCCAGAACTATCACGCCCGGGCCCTGGTGCTGAGTTTTTTCCTTCTCGGAGATTTCCGGCTGCTTTTCCGGTTCTACCTGAATCGGGATAACATCCTCTGTAGGAACTCCCTCTGCAGGCTTCTCCGGTTCTGTCTGAACCAGCGCATCTGGTTCAGCTTCCGGTTCTTGATCGTCCAGCACTATCACGCCCGATTTATATTCCGGCGCGGGAATATATTCCTTCGATTTTTCGGCCTTCTTCTTGCCGCCCTTCTTTTCCTTGGCCGGTGGTGTGTCATCCTTGGCCTTTTCGAGCTCCAGTTCCAGCGTGGTGTACTTGACGCTCTTACCGGTTTTCTTCTCGATTACCTTTCTGGATTCGACCAGTTCGGAAATCACTTTGACCACTAACTCCTTGTTCAGCCCAGTGTCCTTGACTATGGCGGCCTTGGAATTCAGACCCCTGGAAATGGCATCAAGAACCGCGACCAGGAGATCATCGGCCTCGTTCATGGCATCCACCTTCTCCTGCAATGTGGAGAACATGCCGCCTTCCGGAATATCTGGCTGTGAAACGGACGGCTCCTCCCCGGGGGCGAGGAAAGCGCCTTCGGCGTCGGCTTCCGACTCCTTTTCCTCTATGCTGGACTTCATTTCCAGTTCTACCTTCAGCAGGGCAAGTTCGTCAGCCAAGCGTATGCAGCGCTCGTTGTTTTCCTCCAGCTTGGTCCTGAGAGCGTCCACCTCTTCCTGCCCGGCCTTGGCAGCCAGGTCTTTTTCGCCCAGTTGATTGAGCTTTTCGTGAATCCCGAGGTTCTGTGAATTGAAATTGGCGGACATGGCCGCCACCATCTGGCTGGTGGATTCCAGTATCTTCTCCAGTCTGGCATAATCCCTGGTGAGCCTGGTGGCCCTGTCAACGGCGAATTCCTGGCTCTTGACCTTTATCATGCCCTTGAAATTCTTGGCCTTGTGATGCGGGACCGTTTCAAGCAATTTTTCCATTAGAACGTCGTAGGTGGTCTGTATCTGCCTGGCGGAAATGAGATTGGCCTCTATTGACTTGGCCAGGCTATCGGTGACTATCTTTCTTCCGTCGTATTTGAACAACTCGCTGCCGCTGGTTTTCAGCCGGACCTCTTCCAGCGCGGACCTAGATATGCGCTCTGCATCCTGGGCGCCCTTGGTGCGTATTATCTCTATGTGAACGTCATCCAATATTGCCTGGTAAACTATTTCCAGTATCGTCGGTGGTATCTTGCTGACACTGAGGCTTTCGCCGTAACCTGAATCTTCGATGACGTCCAGAACCTTCTCGGAGATTTTTTCCAGTTCTCTTTCCACCCTCTTGAAATCGATTCCCTTGCTTGCCCTGTCAATCTGCTTTGCCATGTCGGATATTGACCTTTCCAGCTTGGAATCCAGAATGTTAAGTTTCTCTGAGAGCATG
This sequence comes from Methanobacteriota archaeon, assembly GCA_013791785.1. GTDB lineage: Archaea > Thermoplasmatota > Thermoplasmata > SG8-5 > SG8-5 > UBA147. The sequence goes on along the minus strand of VMTD01000023.1, from coordinate 25,239 downwards.
TTGATCATCGGTTCCGGGTCTTTGCTCGGTTCCGCGGCCTCCGACTCTGGCGTAAGTTGTTTGACCATGTCACGGACCAGCGCCTCGACTGCATCCCGGTTCAGACCACTTACGGTCTGCGGCGGGGGGCGCCCCATTTCATCATCAATGTCGGGTATGGCATCATCCTCTTCCATGGGCGGCAATATCCTTTTCGGAATTGACGGCACCCGCATGGGGATGAGGTCGATGGCCCTGGGCGGGCGCTTTGTCGTGGGCTCGTGGGACTTCGGTTCCGGCGTGGGAATTGCGTGTTCCTGCGGTTGCTCTTCCGGCCCCTGCCTGGCGGCAACTTCCTTCTCCACATTGGTTATCCTTTCCAGCTCCCTGCGGTGCCTGTCAATCTCCATTCTGAGAACGGTCTTGACTTCTTCCAGTTCTCTCTGCATACGGTCATCTTTCTCCTGAAAAGTTTTGAGAATGGAATCCCTCTCATCATCAAAGCGGTCCTTCAGTTCTGAAATGGCTGTTTCCAATCCGTTCGCTTTTGGTTCGGACTTGGATTTGGACCCGCAGCTCCGCTCGTGGAGTTTCAGTGTTTTCTGGTTTTTCATGGCCTTTCCGCAGAACTGGCAGGAAATGGCTGTTTTTTTGGATGTCAATTTGGATGGTGATATTGCGGTTGGGGCAGGCTCACTTTGTTTCGCTTTTTTTCGGGCTTTGCCGCTCTTCGCGGGTTCGGTTTTCCCGCTCTTCCGTACCTTCTTTCCGGTTTTTTTTGCCATTCCCATCCCTTGCAATTACACGAAGGATTTGAGCTTCCGCTCCACCTCTGGCACCCATGTCTTCCGACACTGATCGGCCACCAGTTCACCGCTACGTTCTCTGATGTGATTCTCGATGACACGTTCCACAAGCTTGAGCCAATCGGCATCTTTCATGAAGGCTGTGCTGGTACCCAACTCGTTCATTGTTACGGTGATTATCTCATCCACCGCACCGATTCCGACCACACCGCCAATTTTCTGCCTCAGGAATTTCAGAAGTTCCATGTTCCGTTTGTATCCGCGGGTCTCTTCGAACGTCTCAACGAATAACTGTCTGGTGAGCTTTCCGAGTTCTTCCGCCACGGCCGGGTCATAGTCCACTAGATCCTCCGGGGCTATGGAACGCTGCTCGAACAGGTGGTTGAGCACTGTGCTGCCATTGACCAGATTGTTGATGGTTGGACCCATGGTGTCGATGGAAAGGGGTTTCGAAAATATCGATGCCAGGAAGCAGTTGGCGCCTATGCCCGATATCACGACAGTACCCAGTTCGTACTGCTGAATGCTGACTTTCAGCTTGTCGCCTTTCAGCTGACTGCACAGGGAAGGGAGATTGCCTTTCAACAGATTCAGGAATCTGAACTGGACCGAATCCAGTATTGTCGGTATCAGGGAGGCGAATATGCGACCGTCTATGCCCACAAACATGATGATGTCTATGTTATTATCATCCTTGATTCGCCTGAGCTCCATGTCGAACATGTGCTTGAGCTGGACAACCGTCTTGGCTTCCATTCTCTTGTCAATCTTCTTCTTCTCTACCATTCAAGGCCTCCTGTGGGGCTTACTTGAGCCCGTAGGAATCGAACATGACCTGCAGCACCTCTTCCGGTGAGTAGTTGTATGTCCAGGTTTCCTTCATCTTCTTGAACTTGGCTATGACGCTCTCCGGGGCCTTGATGTCCTCGGCTGTCTTTATGGCCCTGTCGAATATCGCGCCGAAATCCTCACTGTCGGCGGCTTTCACAGCCTCTGCCGGGGATGTTCTGATTATGGCTCCGGCACCCCTTGCGAATATGTATGGGTAAACGCCTTCGCCATGATGGGTACCTCTCATCTTGATTATCTTGAGTGTCCTGTTGAACGCGCCGCCGATTGGGTAATATTCCAGGTTGATGGCTCCGTCCGCCAGATAAACCGGTAGAAGAACGTCTTCACCAATCAGCTCGCCCGGTCTGGAGTGTTCCTCGACCGTTGCCATGACCACGCCCAATTCCTTCAGGGTGTAGAACAGCTTGCCGATGAGTTCCCTCTGCTGAAGTTTATCCTCGGTGGCCCATATGACCGGCGTCATCGGATCGATTACAACTCTCGTTTTAATGTCGTAATCGCTCCTGGCCTTGACGAGTTGGGGTATTTGCTCATCTATCATTTTCTTGAAGTTCTTGCCCTTGAGATGTATGAAGAACAACGATTTTTCATAATGTTTCCTCATATCCCAACCAAGCATTTCAGCTTCTTTCATGAGCTGTTCGGGTGACTCTTCCATGGTCACGTAAAGACCCTGTTCTCCGTTCTCTATCCCATGCATCAGAAACTGCATTGCAAACGTGGTCTTACCAGTACCGCTGGAACCCACTATCACGATTGCCGTGTTGTCCCTCACTCCGCCTTCGATGAGTTGATCCAACCCAAATATCCCGGTCTTGATTCTTGCCATGTCTATTCCTCCATATCACTCTTCACTTGCTTTGAAAGTAATTCCGCAAAGCTCTTGCTCTTCTTGGCCTGCTCGGCCAGATTGACTATGTCCTTCTCTTCCACATCCCAGAGTGGTTCCTGGCTGGCGGCCTCCGTGAACGCCTCGGCGAAGGAAGTTGACGCGGAAATCGCATTTGATATGACTGCCATGTCCTTCCACGGCGGCTGAAATTCCTCCTCATCACCGCCCATGCCCTCTCCGTACTTGTGGTAAGTTTCGCCTATCTCTGTTATCTGGTAATCATCATCCAGTATCTTGTACCTCTTCAGGATGTTCATACGGAAGATTATCTCGTCCCTGGACATTTCAAGGGATTCGGATATCTTGTCCGGGCCAGCGCCGTCGATTACGCTGCCGATTATGGTCTTGTCCAGCTGATCCAGGGCCAGTTGATAGACGGCCAGCGGCTGAAGCGAGACAGCGAATTCGCATCTGTTGTCACCGGCGTTCTGGCATGCAATTTCCTCGGCAGTTCCGGGGAGTCCAAGGTCCTTGGTGAAGAACTGTGAGAGCGATTCGGCCGTGATGTAGCAGGTCTTCTTGCCCTTCACGTGGGGGTAGAGCTTGCAGACCGGCGAGTTATCGATGGCAAAATCATATCTGAAAATGTCATTCCTTATGAGGACAAGCTGGCCCACGCCGACTTTCTCGAAAAGGTCGCGCATGAACTGGAAAAGTGCCGTGTTACCGGCCTCCTGGATGCTCATGCATTTCAGCATTTTTCTGGTTTCCTTGGCAGGTACCCGCGAACTCTTGATGGCCGCCGACATTGCCGATTCAAGCTTGGTCAGGGAACCGAGAGATGCTATGGTCTCCGCAAAACTGCTGAACTCATTGGCATCCTGTTTCAAATCATCCCTCCTCTTGACTCGGTTGGATGAACATGTCACCCGTATCGGTCAGCTTTCCATCCAGGTGCATGAAACCTTTTTCCCTGGCGATGCCTGTGAGTTCCTCCACCATCTGCGGTTCAACATTGAGAAGTTTTGACAGTAGATCGGTTTCCTTTATTCCGAGCGCCCGGAACCGGAGGAGTGACTTGAGCTTGTCGCTATCTCCCACGTCGGAAATCGAAGGAAGCAGAAAATGCCGCAGGGCGAGCAAACGCTCCGCCCTCTGTCCCGATATCATTATGTCGAGTGACGGAATCTTCAATCTCAGTTTCAGCGGCTCGTCGCTCACCACCGAAATGTTCTCGAGGTCCTTGACAGGAAGTTCGTACCATGTCGAACCGTCCGTCAGAAAAAGACCGGATAGCGAGAGATAGAGACCACCCTTCCTCCAAATCAGGCTGAGTTTGATGCCTTCATCCCCGGCATGATTTATGACGAATTCGACGTTCTCATATTTCTGTGCCTTCATCTAAATTCCTCAGTTTTATAGTTACAAGTAATATCAGTACTTGTTTATATATATTTCGCAGATTTTGACACGATTTCGGGTTGTGTCAACTATATGGTGTAAAAGGTAAAATTAACGACCAGTGTTTTTTTTATTCTATTATGGTGCTGATTGTAAATTAGGCATCTATTGAAACCTCGATACGGGAAGCGGCGGCAGAAGGCCGCAGGGCGCGGCCGGATGCGGTTAGGTCCACCAAACCGTATTTCGAAAGAGCGTTTAGGTCATCGTAAACATTCTTATAATTCCGGCGCAGGGAAGTGGATAGGTGACGGATTGACTTAACCTCGTTATTCATGAGAAATTCCAGCATCTCGACCCTTTTCGGGGATAATGTATCAAAGATATCCGGGTCCTTCACGATAATGATGTCCTGGAATTCCGCGCCTTGGGAGAGATTCTTCCAAAGCACGTAATCGTTCATAAGTTCCGGAGATGTGCATTTGGAGATTAGGACCTTCTGCTGCAGTGAGTTCATGGTGCCGTACTTTTTATCGAAAGCTGCGAGCATATCCCCGATGTCGCGTGTTTTCCATTTCTTCACTATTTTTATTTTCATAGCTGCACCTACAATTGCGAAAGTTCCATGGAAAGGAGGTTCTTTCTGAAGATACCCACCAATTTCAGCACATCATCCAGACTTTTCTCGTTGCACGGTTTCTGTTCCACCATCACGCCGCTGCCGTCGAACTTGTCCACATGCGGCTGTCTGTCCCAGTTGTCCCATTTGACATACGGCGTCCAGGAACGGCCCTTGGTGCGAACGAGATAAGTATGACTGTAAAATTTAATCTTCCCCGAATCCTCCAGCACGATACTCTCAACCATCTCGTTGCGGTGGACCCATGTTCTCTGCCGTGTCAACTTCATCGACCGTTGAACGGCCTTGTACATATTATATATTACTATTATTCATTAACTCAGCATGGGAATCTTCACGCCCTTCTCCCTGGCGGTTTTCTTGGCCAGCTCGTAACCTGCATCCGCATGGCGCATTACACCGGTTCCGGGGTCGCTCTTGAAGACGCGCTCAATTCTTTCATCAGTTTCTTTGGAACCGTCACAGACGACGATCATGCCGGAATGCTGGCTCAGGCCTATTCCGACTCCGCCGCCGTTGTGCAAGGCCACCATGTCCGCGCCCGATGCACAGTTCAGCAGTGCGTTGAGCATCGGCCAATCCGCGATCGCGTCCGTCCCGTCCATCATGCCCTCGGTTTCCCTGTACGGACTGGCGACGGAACCGGAATCCAGATGGTCCCTGGTGATGGATATCGGACCTATCTCCCCGGAGCGCACCATGCCGTTCATGTGCTTAGCGAATTTGTGCCGTTCCCCATAACCCAGCCAGCAGACGCGCGCGGGCAAACCTTCCCATGGCAGGTATTCCTCGGCGAGCTCAATCCAGTTCATGAGTAATTTGTTTTCGGGAAACATCTCGACGATGGCTTTGTCGGTGGCCAGTATGTCATTCGGATCTCCGGATTGAGCAATCCACCTGAAGGGTCCGCGGCCCTCGCAGAACAGCGGGCGAACATATGCGAGAACGAAACCGGGATACGCGAACGCATCAGCGAAACCCGCCTTCTGTGCCTGGCCCCTGAGATTGTTACCATAATCAAATGCGACTGCGCCGCGTTTCTGCATATCCACCATGGCCTTGCAATGGATTTTCATGGACTTCATGGATTTTTCAACGTAACCTTTCGGATCTGATTTTCTGAAATCATCGCAATCGCCAAGATTGCCACCCCAGTACCCTGCCGGAACGTAACCGTTCAGCTCGTCATGGGCGGATGTTTGGTCCGTCACAACGTCCGGAATAATTCCCTTGGCCAGCATGTCTGGGAGTACATCCGCGCAGTTACCGACAAGGCCTATTGAAATGGCTTTTTTCTCCTGGACGGCGCTCTTCACCATCTCCATTGACTCATGGAAATCATGGGTCATGTAATCGCAGAATCCAGCATCCAGTCGGCGCTGGATACGTTTCGGGTCAACCTCGACGACCAGCGCGACGCCGCCGGCCATCTTTATGGAAAGTGGCTGTGCACCACTCATTCCGCCCATTCCGCCCGAAAGGCAGAATTTGCCCTTCAGCGAGCCGTTGAAATGCTTCGTTGCCAGGGCGGCAAAAGTCTCGTAAGTACCCTGGATGATGCCCTGTGTCCCGATATAGCACCAGGAACCGGCGGTCATCTGACCGTACATCATGAGTCCGCGCGCTTCCAATGCGTTAAAATGCTCCCAGTTTGACCAGTTGCCCACAAGGTTGGAATTGCAGATGAGAACGCGTGGCGAGTTCTCGAATGTTCTGAAAACGCCGACGGGTTTACCGGACTGGATGAGTAACGTTTCATCGGGCTCCAGCTCCCTCAGGCTCTTGATTATGGCATCGAAGCATTCCCAATTTCTTGCGGCCTTGCCTGTGCCGCCGTAGATAATCAGATCTTCCGGCCTCTCGGCATTCTCCAGGTTGTTATGCAGCATCCTGTAGATGGCTTCGATTCTCCAGTTCTTGCATACAATGTCATTACCGCGGGGCGCCTTGATATTTCTGGCCATTTGATCAACTCGCACGTACATGGACAATATCGTGATAAAAGTTACTGATGCACGCGATTGGAGGTATTTTTCCGGATATGGTCCACAACATCAGTCGGAAGCCAGATCTTCCCCGCCGAAGAATGCCTGCTGTATGGAATTGTATATGTCCTCTATGCCGGACATCTCGATACCAGATACGGGTTTGGGAGCGTGCATCACGCCCAGCGCCTCCATGGCCTTGAGGAATTCCGTTGCCGCGACCGCTCTCATATCCATTCCTGCCTCACCCAACGCGAAAAGCAGGCTCTCGGGGTTGCTGCAATGCTCAAGTATTCTCTCGAGTTCCTCATCGTCCAGCAGGTCGCTCTTTCCCAGGACCAGGTCCATGGGTGCACTGAACCTGAACTGTATGGATGAAGATAGCATCAGCAACGAAACCAGGCCGGCGGTGTTCCTGGCCACGGTGGGGTCCAGCACGAATATGATTATGTTGCGGTCGGTCGAAAACGCATTGAGGAAAACGGAACTGGCTTCCCTGAAGGCAAAAAGTTCTATCTGGCCCGGAGTGTCTATGAGGACGTAATCCGCCCTGAAGCCCTCGATGACTGTACTTATTTTCGGGAACTGAAGTGCTGCGATGTCCGCACAAGCGATTTGCGCCCCGTTCGGCCCCAATCCGCGCTCGGCCATGACATCCTTTACCGAGACCCAGTCCCTCACATCCACGTCCGGGGCATAGCCCAGCTCCTCCACGCCGGGATCCAGGTTTACAGTGATTGCATTGTATCCCTGACTGTCCATCCACAACTTGAAAGCCTGGGTGAGCGTGCTTTTTCCGGAGCCGGCCGTGCCAACGATAAATATTCTTATGGGGTCCATTTCAATTCACCTACAGGATACCATAGCCGGAACGAATATTAAGTGTTTGGTGGAAATGGACAATAGGTGTTGGATATCCCGGGGGTCACTGCCAGTGCCACCACCTTCGGCAGGCTGTGGTCATTATGGCAACAAGGGACGGGAGGGAAAAAAGGATGCGCCGAACGGGGAATTGATAAATATCGAAAAATAATCAATCCTGGTGAACAGTCGATTAATTTTATAACAGATAAAGTAATAATCACTGCATTCGGAGGAATCCCTTTGAACGAACAAAAACCAATTGTTAATGCGGAGAAAGAAAAACACAAAAATATCCTTTTCTTCAAAGACCTGAGGCTCAGCATATCGGAATGGTGCCCATTTGGCCAAAATGCCATATCCACATTCAACAGCTCGATTGACAGCCTGAAAGGTATCAAAAGCTCACTTCTCACAGGCACGGTGGACAGCGAGCCACAGACAACGGAATTCAACATAATGCCCAAGTTCACCAGGATAATGCTGGAGGATTTTGACAGATACAACTGGATCAAATTCAAGGCATTCGTTGAATACCCGGAAGAAGTGGATCAGATTGAAGTCGTCGGAACCCATGTGGACAAGAGCGGTTTCATCAACTACGGCCTGGAGATGAAGAACATAGAAGGCAAAACATCCAACTTCTCTCTGGACGATACAACCGCGATAATGGCAGACCTGGTGGAAGACACGTCCGTCATGATGGATGCCTTGCTGACAGAGTTCCAGAGGCGCATTCTTACATTGATATACGGAAAAACGCCGTTCCGCCCAAAATTCATGATGGCATTCACAACCTCCCTGCTTCCGGAGCAGGAAATTGCCATGAACTACAAGGATGGGGAGGACCAGGAGAATGAGATTAACCAGCTGGTTGGAATTGCCTACAAATTCATCGACCTGCCGACCAAAGAGAAGATGATAATCGGCACCGACGGAGTCATATTCATTTCAAATGACCCGTCCCAGTACGGACACTTGCTCTCGTTCTACTCTTTCATACGCGGCCTCCAGCAGTTCCAGGAAGTGTTCTTCTCGAGAATACGCAAGATATGGGATATAATCAAGGACCTCAGGGAAGATGCACTGCACATCGAGAGGGAAGAGGCTATAGCAATTCTCCAGGAGGAACTTTCCAACCTGAATTCCGATATCGTGCTTATTGAAGAGGTCATGAATTTCATGATGTCCGGCTGGGAGGACATGAATGCTATTTGGCATCAACAGTCCGGGGGCCTGAACAGCGCGAACCAGGCACTCGCCCTGCAACTGGACATACCCAGAGAGATACAGGTCACCGCCGAGAAGATACGCGACATGGAACGCGTCTCCCAGGGCCTCGTTGATGAGATAAAAGGCCTCAGGGACATGGTGAACACCTTCGCCGAGAAGCGCATGAGAGAAATGTCCAAGCTCATGGCGACCAATGTCCAGCAGAGTTCCGACGCACAATTATCCATGGCCGCAAATGTGAAGGCATCCAGGTACACCGGGGCGGCAGTGAAGATATTGTCCGCAATATCGTCGGGAGCTCTGGGTTTCAAAATTTCAGACTTGCTGATGAAAGCCCTGGACGAGTTGAATGCCGATTACTGGGGCATTATCAACCCACATACCGGAGATCCGGTGAACTTTTTCGGAGGTTATCTCCAGGTTGTTGTCGGTGTAATCATCTGGATAATAACCACAATAATTTTCTTCCGCATGATCAAGGCATCCGGGGACAAGATGAAGGCAAAGAAACTTGCAGATGACTTCAATCTTCACCTGCGCATGCCCATTGACAAACGAACCACGCCCCAGAAAATCCAGAAATATGTGGACTCCAAGGACGTTGTGTTTCACAATGTCGAGGTTACAGGCCACCGCGTCTCCTGGTATCACAAGGAGCCGAAGGGCGATGACAAGATTTTCTACACCCTCACAATGGCTTATGACCTTTCCCTGGGCCATGTTGTCTATGTTCATGCGAATACCGAGGATAAGAAGGGTGATGCATTGTTCACCTCCAACTTCCTCCTCAAGGACCTGAAGGACAGCGGCCTCATCACAGAAAAGGATGAAGCCCACATAAAGAAGAGAATGGGCCTGAACACCATGACAGGAGGCGCATAATATGACTGAACTTACACAGGACCAGAAAAGACTGATAATCCTGATATCCAACTTTACCAAGCCGGCAAAGAAAAGGAATGAAGAAGAGACTTGGATTAAGAAAATTCCATTACTGGCACTTGTGAACCGCGGCATACATCTCGGAGTTTTCGAGGGGTATGATTTCGCACCCAGCCTGGTGGACTACATGGGCACTTCAAGGTATGCAAACGTCAGCAAGGAAGGCGAAGACGATGTCGCAGACCTCCGTGAAGAGGGATACATAGAAAGACTGAAGCTAGCCACATCCAACCACGTGTATGTTTCGGCATACATGAGCACCCACAGCGGAATCAAGCTGGCCGGATCACTTGAAAAACCGCATCACGATGCAGTAGATAAGCTGGTGAAATGCAAGTGCGGCAGTCCAAAGAGCATAGAATCCAGGGAGGACGCGCCATATCTCGTGTGCAAAAAATGCGGCAGCGAGGAAAAGGTGGACATATTCGACATCAGAGAAGTGGCTTACGAATCAGGGCCGGTGTTTTCTGACATCTGGCTGCCGCCGGATTCCACGAAGTAGGTCTTTACAGTCGCACCCGGCGCCATTGGCCATTACTAGAATCGGCTATCCACTACAGACGCAAGTTTTTTAAAGCGGTAACACATTCGCTTTTTATCGAAGAAAACACAGCATGGGGGGATTATATTGAACGAAGAAAGTGAACAAAAAATCATCATGGAATGCTCCATCAGTTATTCGTTGAGGAATGGGGAAGGCAACGAGACCGCAACGGGGAAAGGAGAAATCAACCTGTTCGAGGACCATATCACTATTCTTCCCATGTTCGGGGAGGTTCTGCTCTTTGGATTCGAGGACATCGTGACATTCGCTGCGGCGGATTACAAGCTCAATTTCAACCTGACATCAAAAGAGGAACTGGTAATCGCCGATTTTGGCTTCAAATACGAGGATTTCATCCGCAGATTCACACGCATGAAGAACGAACTTTGCCTGAAGGAGATGCTCATGCAAGAATCGCTCAAGAAGTCAGGGGTCAAGGGGCAATTCCAGCATCTGGATCGTGCGGGGAACGAAACCGTCAAGGGCGAGTGCAATCTCCGCGTCTATGAAACGGCACTGGTCATAATGCCCGATACCAGTAACATAATACGAATACCGTTCAACAGCGTGACAGAAGTCGAAGCGAAGGATTACACCCTCAGGGTAATCACCGAACGTAAAGGAACATATGTCCTGTCCATGCTCGGGAAGAAAACCGACCCGTTCAACAAGGCGCTGTCGGATACCATGAACGAGCTGAATCTCAAGACCCAGATAATTCTCACAGAGCTCATTCCGAATGCCAATCCGGCCGAGATACGCATCGCAGCAAGGTTCATGAAAGACGGAAGGGCCGCCAGCAGGGAAGAGATTGATTCTGTTTCACCAACCCTGTGGATCAAGCTCGAAGAGCGTTTAGAAGTCATGAAGGTGAAGGACGAATACAACAATCTCATCAACAGAGGATGCCGCAACAAGATGTGGGTGGGCGTGAAAAGAGGGTTGATGGGCGACATTACCGGAACATACATCTGGTTCTTCATTCCCATCCATGGACGGGAGGGAAAAGGGCCCGGAAACGCCATTGCCATGGAAGCCGCGTCAGATGTAGGCGGCGGTATGGCATCCTATTTCTTCAGGATAGCACCGAATGATGTGTATAGCAGTTACACGGATGCCGTGGAACTCGACAAACTCGTTGAGGAACTCGTAATCCAGATGAACGAGTGCATGATGGACATCAACTTCAGGCGGGAGCCGATTTACCTCTCCGAACAGAAGCTGCTGGAGCCGAAGTACGACCATTACAGGGATATGATGAATCGGATTCCGTCCATATCGGTCCTTCGCGACAGTTTCATCGGCAGGGTGCATCACCGCTCAAAGGAACAGTGGGAACTGGATGTTCAGAACCTGCTGGAATTCAATGCCCGGAACACTGACAGCAAAGTGAAATGGAACAAGAACGATGACGAGAGCGAGGAACCGCAGGGAGAACCCGCTGTCGATGACAATATAGGAAGTGAAGAAGAATGAGCGGTAATAATTGGTTCATAGAATCGATTTCATTGAGCAAAAAAGAAATACCGCCAACAGAAGATGAGATGGACAAACTAGTGCCGTCAAGTTGGCCCTCAGGATGGAAAGAGTTATGTAGAGTCCCTAACAGATGCACTATTTCTGTAACATTAGGGCATTTGCGTCCCTGTCCACATTCAGATGTTTCTTCTATCCTTTCTGCCCCTAGAAGTTTGCCCAATCAAAAATCATCAAAATATGATTTTTTGTCCGAGTTCACTGTTGCCTGGATAGAAGACGAGTCCATGTTGAATGTTGATCAAACCAATAATGTTAAGAAGTCTCTTTTGGAACTGGAAAAGACAATGAAAAAAGTAGAGGAACAATACAACGGCCTTACCAAAGAACAACAAGAAGAAGCAAAAGAGATGTATGAGAAGCAAAAAAAGATGGCCGAAGAGATGGTCAAAAATATGGCCAAAGAACTACAAAAAATCAAAGAAATAGAGTATCTTGGCGGAAAGGCAAGAGTACTCATAGATGAGAAGGGTAAGCCAGCTATCCTCTCTATTTTGGTAGGGAGATTCTCTATTTATGATTCACTAGTTGTGCTGTCTAACATTATAGATCCAGGGGATAGGGAAATTTGTACGCCAAAATGTGATGCAATCTGTAGAAACAATGATCGAATTCCCTGTGTATGTAGCGGCTCAACTCTCAAGAAAGAGGGGTTCGCTCATAGGGAAGAGGTGCAAGATATTCTTCGTTCAGTAATTTTGAAAATTGGTGGAAAAAAGGATAAGGTAGCATCAAAGGAAAAGAAAACAGTGAAAGTAACACATGACAACGGTGAAGAGAGCGTTCTGGAAGAAGACAGTGAAATCAGGAACAAGGACACCATAAGAACTGGAAATGATGAAACGGTTCAGGTCATGGATGTCACTGGCGCAACGCTGGAAATCGGACCGAACACCGAGGTAAAATTCAACAGCCCAGACCTAATTTACATGGAAGACGGGGCGATTCTTTTCACAGGAGATTTTAATGACACGAGAGGGAAAAAGGAAAAAGAGGCCGAATTAGAGGTGACATTGGGGGAATTGTCTCAAATAGTAGAAAATATAAAATCAGAAGGACGAGGCATTGAGGTACGCTCCCCCCAGGCAGTAATAGCTGTGCGTGGAACCATCTTCTCATTCCAGACCTCCGAGGGCACCACCACCCTCACCGTCATAGAGGGCGAAGTTGATTTCAGTGATTTGAAAGGAAATTCCGTGATTGTCAAAACGAACCAGATGTGCACCTGCACGGATGCGGGATTGGGAAAAATAATAACAATTCCGTACAATCTCAAGGAAATGATGGAAGCGAACAGAAAAGATATGTGATAGAAAGGAGGAAAAAATATGCCAGGATACAAACACCCCTGCCGTTATTGTAACGGCTTGGTAGAGAATAATACAAGCGTGTGCCCGTTCTGCGGTAAATATAACCCGCTGGGGCCGGACAGATGCCCGAAATGCCGAAATCCGATAGAGAAAGGAATGATGAAATGCAGCGGCTGCGGTATCTCACTCGAGGTACAATGCCCTAACTGCGATGAGAGCACATATTTCGGGGACCACTGCGATAAATGCGGCGAAAGGCTGGTAGTCATTTGTCCGAGGAAAAAATGCAAAACAGAGCAACCGCCGATCGAAGGGAAATGTATAAAATGTGGTAAACCATTAAAGATTGGAAGGTGATTTAAATGGGAAGTGGAAAACTTATAGGCTTTACAGACAATTACAAGGACAACAGCACAGATGCAGGATTTGAGTTTACGTTCTTCTGCAGTAACTGCAATGAAGGATATAAGACAAGATTCAAAGCCTCAAAAACATACAAGAAAAAAGGATTTCTCAAGGGCCTCGGAAAGATGGCCGGTGCCGCGGGAAGCTTTACCGGATACTCTTCGGCCGGCTCCGGTATGGAACTAGGAAGCGACGCTGTTGGCGGCCAATATGAGGGCATGACACCTGCCTGGCACAAGGAACATGAAGCCGCGTATGAAGAGGCTCAGAACGAGATAAAGGGAAATTTCACCCGGTGCCCAAAATGTACCAAATGGGTTTGTGAGAACTGCTGGAACGATGAATCCGGCCTTTGCGTTGCTGACGCGCCGCGCGTGAGCACAGAAGTGGCCGCTGCAAGAGCCGAGAAGATGGCCGCAGACATACGTGCAAAAGCTGCATCTACACAGGTATTTTCAGGAGAGATCGAGGCGAAACAGACAATCTGCCCCAAATGCGGCAAACCGGCAGGAGAAGGAAAGTTCTGCAATAGCTGTGGAACACCACTCGACCTGAACAAATGCTCGAAATGCGGTGCCCAAAACCCGCCTGGAACCGGGTTTTGCGGTGAGTGCGGAACAAAACTGGGATGAATTAACCGCAATCGCATCGCTTAACAATGGATTAAAGCCAGTGGAAACCAAGCGTGTGAGAGCGTACATGATGTCTATAATATGTGATGTAAAGAAATAACGGGCCTGAAGGGATGTTCGAGGAACTTGGTTTTGATACCAAGTTCCTTTCGAACCCTTGACTCCTCGGTTAAGAGCCGAGTGCTCCACCTAGCTGAGCTACAGGCCCGCTTAGTTTGCGTATACGTTCTTACGCCCAGAAACCGATGCCCATTAAAAATCTTTGGGAGTGAGATACAGCAAATTTTGCCCATAATAAATTCTGGCCGAAGACCGCACAACGGCACTGGCCAACCTGGCCCAGCGGCTGGTTCCAGCCAACCCCATCATGCCCCGTCTGAATCTCATCTGTATTGCTGCTTGAGGGCGGGGTAATGGACCAGATTTTTCGAATCTGGTCATGTGACACGATTCCCGCATCATCCTTTTAACGCCCCGCCTGTGAGGGCAGGGTTAGCTTAAACCGGCGCACATACTGGCCAAGTGGCTGGGTATCGACCTTTAGCCCACCTCAATTTCAGCCAAATCCTTTTAGCCCCGTTCCCATTACTTCCTCGCAGGTATTCCAATGACAAAAAAAGACAGCCAGTCACATCAGTGGGTGGACGAATTTCCCGGCGCCGTCACGGTCTGCGACATGGACGGCAAGGTACTGGAAATGAACAATCGCTCCGCAGAGACATTCGCCAAATACGGCGGCGCGGAGTTGATTGGCAAAAATCTCCGGGACTGCCACCCCCCGGTGGCCAGGGCCAAGCTGGACGGCCTGCTGGCATCCGGTGAAGTGAATGCTTACACTGTTGAGAAGAACGGTATCAGAAAACTAATCTACCAGGCCCCGTGGTACAAGGACGGCGAGAGGATGGGCATGGTGGAGATTTCGCTGGAGATACCAGGGGAAATGAATCACTTCAAGAGAGGGTGAAGTCGGCAGCCGACCGAATGAAGAAAATGAAATTAATAAAGGTAAATTATGCCCGTCCCTGTCGGGGCGGGCATTTCCTTGGCTCAGTTGCCGACTATCTCGTCGAATCTCTGCTTCGTTCCCTTCTTGAGATTTTCGGCAATCTTCTCGGTAGTCTGGGCTTCCTGCGCCAGCTCCTTCTCGATGGACTGAATTTTCTCCCTGATAGCCAAGTTATTCGGAATATCGCCCAGGATGTCGCTGGCCTTTCCGACAATGCCTTCCAGCTCGGTCATTGACATGGCGGTGTAGTCCTTCTCCTTGCGGCTCACGCCCAGGTAATCGGCCGCGCCCTCCACAAGCCTGGATATCTCGAAGGGGAAGATTATCTTGGTGGCCTGGCCATCCGCCATTTTCTTGAGGGCTTCAAGAGAAAGCACAGTCATGGCCTTGTGGTCCAATGGCAATGCGCCCATTGCCAGTATCCTGAGGCGCTGGGCCTCACCCTGGCCTTCCAGTATCATTGCCATTCTCTGACCCTCTGCTTCCAGTATCTTGGACTGACGTACGCCTTCGGCCTGGAGAATGCGGGAACGCTTGTTTCCCTCGGCAACCAGGATGGAGGAACGCTTCTCGCCGTCCGCGGTGAGGATTGCAGCCCTCCTGCGCCTCTCGGATGACGTTTGCTCCACCATTGCGGCTTTGACCGGGCCTGTTGGGTCCACTTCACGAATTTCAACGGCTTCGACCTTCACACCCCACTGGTCGGTGGCCTTGTCCAGTATGTCGCGGAGTGCATCGTTAATTCTCTCCCTGCTGTAAAGTATCTCGTCCAATTCCATGTTACCGATGATGGACCTCAGTGTGGTCTGGCCCAGGTATATTGTCGCCCGGCGGTAATCATCCACCTCGAAGTATGCCTTTTTCGGGTCTATGACCTTGATGTAAATTATGGCGTCAACGTTCGTCGGTGAGTTGTCCTTGGTTATGACTTCCTGCCTTGGGACATCCATGACCTGTGTTCTCAGGTCGAGCTTCGTGACCTGCGAGATGAGCGGCGGCACCATGTTGAACCCGGGGTTCAGCACGCGCTTGAAATTACCCAGAACTACCAGCAGCCCCTGCTCGTACGGCTGGACTATACGAACGCTGGTCATCAGTATGAATATGACCGCGAATATTATCAACAATACTAGCCCGATTATCATTTCTATAGACATTCTACTTCCTCCTTTCCTCTACCGGTTCAACCAACACATGCACGCCCCTGCTCTCCAGTATGATTACTTCGGTGCCGGCGGGTATCACCGTGCTGGCGGTTGCGCTCCAGGACTGGTTCTCCACCTGCACCTTTCCAGATATCTGCTTTGGTTTGATTTCCACCGTTACCGTTCCCTGCCTTCCGATGAGCGATGTTCCCACGGTTGTTGTGGGGGCTTCGGGTGGTGCGAGCTTCTGGTAAAATTTGATGGCCACAATGGTTATCGGCAGGGAGATGAGCAATGCTACCACAGGACTCACCCAGGTGAAAAACAGGTCAGGCGCGATTATGCCGATCATTCCCAGAATAAGTACCACCGTTCCCGGGATGGCTATGAAAAATCCCGGCGAGGATGCCTCTAACACCAGCATCAATATACCGATTACTATCAGGACCAGCCCGATTGTACTTTCATCAATATCCAAATTCTCCACCTCTTGCTTTGTGATTCAAGTAGCGTTGTTCGAATATTAAAAGGTTGTCGGGGTATTCCCATGATTTCGGACCGGGGAAACCGATTTATCCCACACCCCGGGATGCAGAACTTCAGAATAACCGGCGAGGAGTCCAATAGGCGGTCAATGAAAATAATGAAAAATGGAGCCCGCCCCATCGGAGCGGGCATTTTTATAGTTCTCGAATCCGCTGAATTCGAGAATTATTTGATTAGTTCCTTGGTCTTCTGTATCATCTCGCCGATGTCCATGCCAGTGAGAGATTTCACCAGCGCGGGAGCCTGGGCTGCGATGTCCACAATGCTGCCTACGAGCTTGGATGGACCGCCCTCACCCATGACGATGATCTTCTCGGTGTTCATCAGTGTCTTGGATGCCTCTCCGACGATGGCGGGTAGCTGTTCTACTATTAGCTGGGTCAGTGCGGCCTTTCCGTACATCTCCCAGGCCAGCGCCTTCTTCTCCATGGCTTCGGCCTCTGCAAGTCCCTTGGCACGGATGGCATCTGCCTCTGCAATACCCTTGAGCCTGATTATGTCAGCCTCGGCCGTTCCTTCCTTGCGTATCTTTTCGGCCTGACCGTCAGCCACAAGTGTGAGTTGTTGCTTCTCTCCTTCAGCTACCAGCATCATCCTGGATTTTTCTCCTTCGGCAATCAGGACCATCCTGGACTTTTCTCCCTCGGCTTCAGCGACCACTGAGTCGGCTTTTGCCTTTGCCGGGACAACCTGGACCGCCTTCTGTTCCTGCTCACGCCTCAGAACCTCTTGGCGCTCGACCTCGACGCTCTTCTCTTTGTCGCGAATGTCGATGGTCCTTTCCTCGACAACAAGTTCCTGTTTCCTGCGGGCATCCTGAATCGCGAAGGATATTTCCCTGTTGGCACGCTCCTTCTCGACCTCGGCTTCAGCCTTCTGGCGGGTAATGTCCCTGTCCCTGTGATAAACAGCGACTTGAGCTTCAGCTTCAGCGTTAGCTTGTTCTCCTTCCTGAGCAGCTTTTGCCTCCTGAATGGTCGCTTCCCTGTTAGCATTGGCCTTACCAACCCTGGCGTCTCTCTTGACCTCCTCGGTTCTCTTGATACCGAGAGCGTCCAGATAGCCAAACTCGTCCTCAATTTCTTTGATGACGAACGAACGAATTTCGATACCCATGTTCATGAGATCTTTTGCAGCCATGTTGGAAATCTTGATACTTATTTTGTCTCTGTCGCTGTTGATTTCTTCGATTGTCATGGTGGCGCAAACGCCTCTCACATGGCCTTCGAGTGTCTTCATTGCGATTTCATTGATTTCACCATCGCTCTTGTGAAGCAGTTGTTCTGCTGCAGTGTGGAGGGATGCCATATCCGATGAAATCTTGACCTGTGTCACGCACTTCACGTTGAGCTTCGCACCGCTGGTGGTGACGTCGGTAACTATTTCCCGAACGTTAACATCCAATGTTCTGACGTCAAGAGGAAGATATTCAAATGATTCTATAATGGGGACTATGAACTTTCCACCACCGGATATCACCTCGTATCCCCTTCCTCCGGGTACTTTCATTCTTCTTCCATATACTACCATAGCCTTGTCTGGAGGTACCTTCTTGTACCTCGAGGCGTAGGTTAAAATCAAGGCCATTATACCGCCCACAATGAGCAAGCCGATAAATAGCGCTGTTAGTGCGTCCAATTTATTCACCTCCTTTCTTCGGTATTACTTTAACTCCATTTCCCAAAACCCCCGTGATGGTGACCATCGCGTTAGTAGGAATGTCAACGTCGGACGAAGCAGATACCAATGTCCTGCCACGTTCTTCGGTTATGACCATTATCTGCCCTGGTGAGCTAGATGAGATGGGCATGGTTGCCTCACCGTCTTTGCCAACTAGGTCTTTGATATGGACCTGAGTTGTTGCTTGGCTCTTAACGAATACCTTGACCAGGATTACGTAAATGATTGCAGTAATGATAACGCTGATCAATGCTGAAAGTGTGGGCACCAGAATAATATTAGTAACCTGATCTTCAAAGAGTGCTCCAAAAGATCCGAAAAGAGTGCCAAATACAAGTATTATTGGTATGCTTAAGGGACTTATCCCGGCTCCATGGAAATCTCCGTAACCCGTATCCGTTCCAGAGTCAAGATGCATATCAACGCCACTAGCATCAGTATCCAGATGCATGTCGACCCCGTCAACTCCTGCATCGCTTCCAAAATCAGCAAATGCAGCCATGATTATTAACATGACCGCGCAGATTATTGCCATTACCAAGTAAAAACTGATTACCATTCTTTCATCCTCCATTATTTCTCTTACTATATTCATCCCATGAAACTATTCCATCGTCCCGCCCACTGGAATTGTACTCATCCCAGCTTATCAATGTTTTTCCAGAACCCTTGGGCCGCGCTGAGCCGCATCTGCGACAGAACTGGTCTTTTGGCTGGATACTGGAATTGCAATTTGTGCAGATAACCGTAGTTTGAACGTCAGAATTACCCTGTGGCGGCGGTGGGATAGCCGTTGAAGATGTGAACTGGGCGGCGCAGCCGGGGCAACGTTCGGTACCGACATAGAGAACCTTACCGCAGACTGGACACCCGAAAGTGCTCCGCCTCTCTGGCGCTTGAACGCGAGAAGATTTGGGGGAAGCCTTTCTGGTAGGTTTATCGGGAGCTTGGTCTGGTTCTTGGTTTCCCAGTTCCCGATCCCACTCGTTCTGCCTTATCTCCTTCTTTTGCTCCTTCGCAGGCTGTTCGAATTTAACACCGCACTCGGCGCATTGCGGCGCGTTCTTTGCTACTGGCGCCCCGCATATCGGACAAACATATCCCCTGAAAACAACCCCGCGCTTGCCGAAGCCCAGGTCTCGGTTGGAACTGAAATTCAGATCCCTGTTTATCTGGAAAGAGAGTGCTCTCCTGGTGTTTACATCAACAGACCTGAACACGCTGAAATTGAGCTCGCGATTCACGTTGAAATTGAGCAATTTTGCCGAATCTTTCATATTATCTCCCTCTCTTTTTTATTTCTAAGCAGTAATCATTCCAGAGGGATATAAGCGTTATGCGGGAATTCCCAAGGCAAAAGATGATATGTTGCGGTTCAATTCATCTTTTTTCGAGATGAGTGCAAACCGATTTATCCCTGATGCGGATGAAGGTCCGTGAAATACAAGTACTGCCCAAGATGCGACAAGGCCTACATCAAGAGCCGCCTGGAGAAGGATTCCTGCATTTACTGCGGCGGTCCATGCGAGACAGTGGATGTGAAGAGAAACGGCATGTATTACCTGGGTTACGCAATAATGCTGGCCGGGGCCGCAAGCGCCTTCGTGCCCAGATTCGTCGTCGTATCCGCTCCCGAGCTTTTCATCGCAGCGGGTATCGGCCTGGTTGTTGGCGGTTCAGTTATAATCATTATGGCGAATGGGGCAATGACAAACATGGCCAAGGAAAAGGCAATGGAAGACGACACTGCCCCGGAATAATTCTGCCACATGAATTCGCCGAATGAAGCAAAAGCCTTACGCTGACTGAGTGATTGTTCAGATTGCTGTTCCGCCTGTTGAATTTACACGCTGGTTATTGAAACAGAGGTGAACATTACCATGCTGTCAAGGTATTCGCTTGTGGCCGGCAGGCCCAGGATTGTGTCGATGACATTCTGGCCGGTGACAACCTTTCCGAAGACCACGTAGGCGTATTGGCTGTCAAGATTTGTGTTTGCACCCAGGTTGACGAAGAACTCAGATGAGGCCGAGCCCGAAGCGGCGGGGTCCGACGCCTGGCCGGAACGTGCCATGGCCACTGTGTATTTCGTGTTCATCACGCCGGTATCCTCCCATGCCACGTTGGTGGATGAGGAGCCCTTGTCGGAACGCTCGGTCCCGCCCTGAAGGACGAAACCCGGAATGGCGCGGTACCAACCGCCGCCGTTGTACCAGCCGCTGTTGACCAGACTGATTATGTGAGCCGTCGTAACCGGCGCATTGACCGTATCGAGCTCGATCTTTATCTGGCCGTAACTCGTACCGATTACCATGAATTTGCTTCCGGTCGTGGGGGGTGTAATATCATCATCTCCTGGAACATCATCGTATCCCTGCTGTCCTGAAAAGTAGTAGATGGCTATCAGAGCTGACATGCTTGCAAGCACTACTATCACTACTACCACGAAGGCCGCCATCTTCTTTGCAGCGGAGAAGAGCTTACCGCATTTGGGACATCTGAGAGCGTCCTCTGGAATTACCGCATCGCAGTATCCGCACTCGACTTTATCGTCACGCAGTTCGCCCGCCTTCTTCCTTCTTGCCATGCCCCCTCCAATATGGGCAGGGTTTTTAAATCTTTCCAATAGCGAGATGAGACTTTTTAATTTATCCGGGAAATGGTGCCAACCCTTCTTTTGGGAGATATACAAACTCATGGTGCATCCATGCATGATGCAAAAAATTCCGAAAATAGTAAAAAGTCTCGCGTGATGAGGAAAATCAATATTAGGCGGAATTGCAATGCGGTCTCATGTCGAAAATCGCGCTTGTTCAGATGCAGCCGAGACTTGGGGACAAGGCCCATAACCTGGGGATTGTGGAGAGGGCTATACACAGCACCGACGCCGAAGTGCTGGCATTTCCGGAAATGTTTCTCACCGGCTACACACTGCGGGACAGGTACATGGAACTGGCTGAGGGGCTTGACGGCCCGTCGGTCCGAAAGCTGGTGGAACTTGCCAGCGAACATGAGAGATGGCTCGTTGTCGGAATGCCTGAACTTGATCCGGATAAATCCGGAATCCTGTACAACAGCGCCCTGGTGGTTAGTCCGGATGCCGAACCGGAAACCTACAGAAAAATGGTACTGGCCAACTTTGGGCCGTTCGAAGAGAATTTATACTTCGCCAGGGGCAACAAGATGCCGATATTCGATACCCCGGTAGGAAGAATGGGTGTGGAAATCTGCTTTGACCTTTTCTTTCCCGAGATAACGAAACTCTACGCCCTGGAAGGGGCGGACATGGTGCTGTGCATTTCCGCGTCGCCGTCAGTCACCAGGGAATTCTTCGAGAAGATACTGCCTGCCAGGGCCATCGAGAACACTATTTTTATGGCATACGCCAACCTGGTGGGAACCGAGCAGAACATGACCTTCTGGGGCGGCTCCCAGCTCATCGGGCCCCGGGGCAATGTCAAGGCCGGCGGAAAGCCCTTCGTGGAAGGTCTTGTCAAGGCAGAGATCGACCTCTCGGAACTGGAAGTTGCAAGGCAGTTCCGCCCAACGATACGGGAGACCAGGCAGGACCTCATGGAGAGGCTGGGAGAGTTCGCGGAGCCGGATGATGCTCAGTAAGCAGTGGTCATATCAATGAGACCTTTCTGCCTGGCAACAGTGTCGCCGACCTTGAATATTGCAAGCGCCACAATTGAAAATATCAGGGTGCTCAGGCAAAGTATGGCCATGCAGTAGGCCGTGGATGCGCCGGAGAGGGTGCTGTCCATGCCGACTCCGAGGTTTAGGGTCCGCCTCACAAGCTCCAGCCAGTAAGTTATGGGTAGTATCTTGGCGAATGACATCCCCCATGACGGCAGGATGCTCACCGGGAATACCACACCGCAGAACAGGTAGAATAATCCGGCGATACCCTCGTTCATGCCCCCCTGGTGCTTCGCAGTGAGGAACGAAAGCCCGGCAAGCGCCAGCCCGAAGGCCATGATGCAAAAAATGCCGATTACCATGACTGCCATAAATAGCAGCCAGTTGATTGTGAATATATTCAGGGGAACGTTCAGCAGGAAAACCCCGAAGGCCATGGTTATGATGACGGCGAAGGTCGTAATAACCATCTTGCTGACGCTCCTTCCTATCATGTAGGAGAAATAGTTCGACGGTGAAATGTAAATGTACTTCATTGTCTGGAAGTGCTCGCGATCATCATGGACTATCTGCGCGACCCCGAACAGCACCTGGCCGACGTACATGAAGAAGGCATTGCTCACGAACATGTAATGGAACAGTCCAATATCCGGCCCGCCGCCGATGGCTGCTATTATGGAATACATGACCACGAGTATCAGGGATGCGGCAATAGGCTTGGCAACGCTGTACACCATGAAGAGGAAAGGATCTGCCCAATTACTTTCCATCTGCCATCCCAGCCATGCGGACCATTTCAGCGTTCGGGCGTTCCTGTGTCTCGATTCAACGTTCTCTTTATTGGGATGATAATTTCCGGTGGGATACCTCGGAATGCTTCTTCTCATGGATTTGAGACTTTTTTGCGAAATGCCCATTGAACGGCTTTTTCTGTTCACTGCCATCTCATGGTCAGCCTCCCCTCGCGTTTTCCGAGATTCTCCATGTAGGCAAGACTGTATTTGGCTAAGAACAGGAACACAACAGACAGCACCATCAGTATGGCCAGTTCCAGCCAGAGCGGCAGGAAGCCGTCGGTATTTCCGGGATACAGGCACTGGCGCATACCATCGAGTCCCAGGGTGATTGGGATGATTGATGCACCGGCTGCAATCCAGGTGCCGGGATTGCCCAGCATGGTAGTGAAGCCCTTTACGGGAAAGTAGAAGCCGGATACCAGATAAATCGGCTCGGTGAACAGTGATGACATGTGCCAGGCCTCCCTGCCCCACAACATGTAGAGAGACGCGAACATCATGCCCATTCCGTAGAGCGCAATCATGGTGAAGATGAATATTCCCGCGAACATCAGCGGGTCCGGGAGCGATAACGATATTCCGAATATCACTATCCCGACGACTATGGTGCTGATGGCCCTTACAGAAGAGGAGAACATCCCGCCCAGCGCCATTCCGCCGAGAACGGACATCCTGGATATGGGTGCTATGAGATACAACTCCAGATTGCCTATTTCCTTTTCCCAGTACATCTGGGCCGCCATGCTCCACAGGACATTCATCCAGTATGCGGTCATGGCGCCGCCGATTATCACATAACCGATGTACTGCGGTGGTGCTTCCAGGGCTTTGTAGATGTAAACAAAGGCGGCGACGCCAAGCAACGGGAGCACGGTCTCGAAGAATACCCAAGATAGCTCACGATTAACGCCGATTATGCGCGGATAGGCGCGACCCCAGACCGCCCGGAGGTTCATCTGAAACCACGTCGGTTTCTTGAACTCCTCAAACTTCATGGTTGGTCAGCCCCCTTCCCACTAGGGCGACGAATACGTCTTCCAGCGTCGGCTCCGTTTTCTGGACGCTGAGAATCTTCGAGCCAGACTTGGGGACCGCGGCCACTATATCGGCCACAATGGCCTCGTCATCCAGTATGAACTTGAGTCTTGTAATGCCAGAAGCCATATCGTTACTGTGAGTGAAGTTCCTGACGCCCGCTATGTTCTCGAATGCGGTCACGTTATCAACCTGACGTATCTCCAGTTTCAGCACTGAGTCTTGGTGTATCAGTTTCTTCAGGTTATCGGGCGTGTCGCACGCCAGAACGCGCCCGTCATTGATTATGGCCACACGGTCGCAGAGTTCGTCAGCCTCCACCATGTAGTGGGTCGTGAGCAACACGGTACGGCTCGGTTTCTCCCTTATCCAGTTTTTTATGAAATCGCGGATGAGCCTTGACGCGTTCACATCAAGACCGAGCGTCGGTTCGTCCAGAAATATGAGTGCCGGGTCCGTCATGAAGCCCCTGACCATGTTGGCCTTCTGCCTCAGGCCGGTTGATAATGTCCGAACCTTGGAATTCTTCTTGTGCTCGAGTTTAAGCTCCTTCATGAGCATGTCTATCCTGCGGTTCGCTTCCTTGCTGGGGATGCCGTAGAGCTGGGAGAAGAGCCAGATGTTCTCGCGGACCGTGAGCAGACCATAGCCGGACGTTTCCCCGCCGGATACCATGTTAATCTTCTGGCGGATGGCGTTGGTATCCTTATGAACGTCATGGCCCAGTACCCTTGCCTCGCCGGAGGACGGCAGCAACAGGGTGCACAGAATCTTGATGAGGGTGGTCTTGCCTGCGCCGTTTGGACCCAGGAGGCCGAATAACTCGCCCTCGTTGATTGTGAGATTGACGTCGTTAAGAGCTTTCACTATCTCCTTCTTGCTCTTGCCCCTCACCGCCTTGGTCGTGAACGTCCTGTTCAGATTTTTAACTTCAACAGCATATCGCGCCATGTAATCAACTCCCGGGCACGGCCCGTATCAAAACAGATGCAAAAATCCTTGCCCAGTCTATAAGTACACTGGCTTGAAGGTAGTTCAGGCCTCGTAGTGCTGCCTGAAACGAGTTACATACCCGGCTACTCTGTTCCTCATCTTGATATTGGTTATGTCGGTGAGGTTGGTAACCGCGGCCTTGTTGTGGTCAAAGTCGTCAGTGAACATCTCTGGGTATTTCTTTACCAGATCTATTGCGACTCTTTTGATGTACGTTGGTCTAATGTTGCCCATATCGTATCACGTAGGCTGGCAGAATTCATTGTTGTATTTATAGATTGGCTTGAACGGTATGTATTCAGCGAAATGAAGCAATAACGGGTAGTGTCCTAATTTACACCGCATAATGAGTCGTTAAAAAATTCTCCCATGTCCACGGCGCGTCAGCCAGCCCTTCCAACATCGCTGGTGTTGCTCCTCTCCGAAATCTATTCATG
>VMTD01000084.1 GCA_013791785.1 Methanobacteriota archaeon | reverse complement strand
TTAATAAAGCTTTCGCTCATGCTGGTTAGTTTTGTTGCATCAAAGAGAAATATCTATCGTGAGAAAGAAAAAAGGAGTGAATATCGGACCCAACTCATACTTGAGCCAGCATCCTTAACCGAAGACGTATGTATGTGTATCATATGTGGTTTTTTTAGACCTCAGCCAGTCATAATAAATGTCATAATCTTACTATGATTGGTCATGCACGTACACCCTGTATCTTATAAGCGTGCTGGTGGGGTGTATCTTATGAAGTGTACAGGGTGTAACTTATAACAAAATAAAAAAGGGGACTCTTGTTCCTATTGCATCATATCAAATTTCTTAGGTGCTCTGATTGACGGGGTTTGCTTTTAAATAGCCAGATAAAGAATAAATGGACCCAACGGGGTCTGATATTCAACACACTGGCCAACTTTTAGTTCATACGTGAATTAGAATTTTGGAATGCAAGAAAATCATCCCTCTTTTTTCTTTTTTTCAATAGGTTTATAATAGGCGATTCACATCTGCTTGATAAGTGGTTGAATGATAAAGAAAGATGAAGCAAAACTCTGTTTTCCAGAATTTACAAGAACAGGATATTCATTTGAATCAAGAGCAAGAAGTGATGATTTTACATCAGCTATCGGAAGAATTTCCATTCATTTCTCCCAGTTAGAGAAAACAATCAGACAAGCAATTGAATTTCTTTTGAAATTAAATCCAGCTTTCAGTGACATGATATTATCTGATTTAACATTTCGAAAAAAACTTGAGCTTTTGGAAATTCTAGTATATCATAATTTGAAACAAGACTATTTTGACACAGGGGACAAAATAGACCCAGAAAGATATTTTAATGAAATGTTCAAAGCCATTCGCAAATGTGCGGAATTACGAAATAAAATTATGCATTCATCATGGCCTGATATGTATGTTGGTGACGAGAAAAAAAGGATATCAAAAAAACTTAAAGGTAGAAAAGGTGTGAAATATGAAGTTGAAACTATGAACTCCGCCTACCTTTTAGATATTGACGATTATATTGTCACAATCTGGTCTGAAATCAAGGAATATTTTGAGTGTAACGTTTTTGATAGCCAGTATCTTGATCGAATATTATATGAATAGTGGACTCAGTGATTTTCCCCGAATTTTCCCCTAAATCGTGTAAATTAGAACTGTTTTTGCATTACACACCAATACCTATCCCCTGCAGGAAACTGCAGGAGAAAAAAGCCATGAAGGAAACGAAAACAATAACCCTAATAATCGTGGGAACGGGAAACCCCAAAGCCGAAGATGTGAACATAGTGAAGGGATCGACAACCGAGGACATAAAGAGGTCATCTCCCAACCTTAAGAAAAAAATGGAATACACCTTCGTGAGGAAGGCGACCGGAGAGGCACTCAACAAAGGCGTGGACCTCTTTGAAATCCTCGAAGACCACGAGAAAGTGGATGCAAGTCCCAGTGCAGAACTGGGCGGAATGCGGGAAGCTATTTCCCGCTTCTTCCTTTTTTTCTCTGAAAAACAGGAATCCGTTATCCCTGTTGTATATCCGTCTTATGAGCCTCTCTCATATAAGCGCCCTGTTATCGTAGCAAAACCAATTGAGCTATTGGGAACCGACGCCCAGATGGAAGAACTTGAATGGGTGATGCATGGCAATGGTTTTGAAGGTCAAATTTATGGCCTTGGGAATAATTATGTGGGAAATCTCATAAAGTCTTGGTCAGGATACAAGCTTTACATTTTCAACCCGCCAGCTTGTGTGTTCTATGGCAAACACAAGAACTGCTTCATGCCACAGGGAGCTGGCTGGTACTTTGTGCACTTCGTGAGCGGGGATGCTAACCCGATATCAATGATTCGGGAAACCGAGAGATACATCGTCGAATCAGGGGGCGCCGTCTGATGTTCGGGAAAAAGAAGCCAGATAGTCATAACACAGAAGTCGATATGCCAGACCTGAAGGCTGAAACACAGAGACGCATCGAGAGCATGACCCAGGCGCATCAGTCTATGTGCCTCAAGGGCAATAGAAATGTGGCAAATTGGTATCATTCCATGTTGTTCTATCTCTACGATGTTCAAAGATTGCTTGAGAACCCTTCAAACTGTTTTTCTCCAATTCCCCGGTACATGTTCTCTTCCATGCTAGTAGCGGAGATTTTCAACTATCTAGATGATGGAACACCCGATGAGAAATTCTGTTATTGCACTGGCATCATCGACAAGAGGACAAACACCATCATGCCGACCAAGCTCCTAGGACCGGACATGAGTATCAGGAATCCGGGATATGTGAAGGGCGACTGGCGCTCGATACACACGATTCTGTCAGAACTTGATGAGTGGCATCATGCTATGCTTGCCCAGTGCCACTTGCATCCCGGAACCGGCCCCGACTCGACCCACCCATCGGGCATCGATATCAGGAACCACCAGGGTCTCGAAACCAATTATCCAGTAATCGGTGCAATATTCGTTAGGGATGGCTATTTACGGTTCTTCAGCGCGGAGAAGGAATTTGAGGTAGAAATATACGGCAAGGGGGTGAAGAAGATTGCTGACAAGTTGTACTTCATTGAAAACAATCACTAAAGCTTCTGGCATTAAGCCGACCGAACTCGGGGAACAGGATGTGCATGACAGACAGAAGCGCCTACCATTCTGGAACCAGGGAAAAATCAGCCAGTCCAGTATCGGCGTGGTGGGCTGTGGCGGCCTCGGGGCCGAGTATCTCCAGAAATGCGCCCGAATGGGAGTTGGCCGCCTGGTATTCTGTGATTCTGACATCATCCAGCTCAGCAACCTCAACAGGCAGCCATTCTTCGAATGCCAGAAGGGTGAGAACAAAGCCCTGGCAACATTGGAGAACCTGAAAGGAATATGCACGGCAGAAACAATGCTAGAGGCTTATGCTCTGGATTTCCAGGATCTGAAAACCATTTACCCGGATGCGTTCGCCAACGTGGACCTTATTGCTTGCCTGGTGGACAATGAGCAGACCAGGCATGACGTTTCGGCCTACGGATTGAAGCACGGAATCCCGGTGATATTCTCCGCTGTTTCTGAAACCTCCCTGAATGGTTATGTCTCTGTCCAGATTGGCGGTGGTCCCTGCTATAATTGCTCAAGCCCGATTGCGGATTCGAATCCGAGCAAGAAGCAGTGCGCTGATCCATCGGTCATCTACATCCATACGGTCGTAATTGGCGTTGCAGTCTTTGCCACGGCATGGCTGACACTGGGTAAGAATTTACCATGGAATTTCTATCCGCTCAACCTGGATGCAGAATCAACCCCCTACCTGCGGAAGAAAAGGGCTGGTTGCGAGGCCTGTGGGGGGATTGCATGAGCAAGGTCGAAACAATATTCAACATAATCTACAGGTTCTTCGCATTCCTCGGGGAAAGCGTCCTCAAGTGCCCTAATAAAGCATTCTACCTTGTGATAGTGATTCTCTGCATCCTCGCCCCGATGCTCGCAATAATCATGGTTATTGCCCTTCTCTGCGGGGTTTACAGGAGGCGGGCACTTGAACTTTGAAGAGCATGTGCGTATCCTGATTTTCTTCCTGATAGTGCTAATCCTCCTGTTCATCATCGCATTCACCTTCAACGTCCAGAAACTCTGGCTCTCCGCTCTCGGGTCCATCTGTATCATTGGCTGCATCGTCATAGTACTTGCGAGGTCCAAAGATGAGATTGGCCAGACAGATTAGGCTCATCGCGTTATCACAGCCAAAACAAAGCTGTTTCCTGAAGTCACTTGCGTTTCCGATGACTTTCACAATCGACCTGGACAGGTTTGCGAAACTCTATGCCACAGTTCATTCGGAGTCTGCGTTCAGGTCTTCCGCAGAGAAAAAGCTACAGGACAACATGCAGGTGTTTCTCCAGTCATTCTCAGCGGAATATGATTTTCATGCTCTGGAAGAAGACATGGCCTCGTTTAATCCATCATGTTTTTACACCTGCACTTACAACGACGCTAATCTACGCGGATTTATCGATTCCTTGTTGTTAAATGCAATAAGGACCAGAATCCTGCTTATCCTGATTCCCCATTCAAAACAGTGGCTCCTGAGCTTCCTTGTAGTATCAGATACCCAGATTAAGCACATCCTGACCCAGTTTTTCTCGAAGATACGCGAACTCAATCCCCGTGCGTATGAGAAAACGCTCTCAGGCAAGCTCATCAACCCCAAGCTTTTGACAAAGCTAACCCTGCCCATAGTTCCGGGCATAGACGAGATTTCAGGCCAGATACTTCAAGTCCCATCCAAATATACGGTCGTCCAGGCAGATGCAATAGAGATAGGCAAAATAGTCCATCCATTGACCGGAAACGCCATCGTTGACGCGCTCCTCCCTATACAAAAAATCAACCAGCATGTCGGAATTCTCGCTACAACAGGGGCTGGAAAAACGAACCTCTGCTACCAAATAGTGATTCAGTTGCACGACAACAACATTCCCGTTCTGATATTCGATTGGAAGCGTGATTACCGGAGCCTGAAAAAGCTCATTGACGCCGAAATCTATGATTTCGTAGGCAACAACCTGTTCACGTTCAATCCCCTGAAACCTTCGGGTGATCCGTCGCAATGGGTCAAGGAAGTCGCGAACATCATGGCAGAGGTCATTAGCGGGGGAATATACGCCTCCGGTGCCTTCAGCGTTTACGTGGACATATTGGACCAACTATACAGGGCCAATGGGGTTTACGATGGCTCTACTGCATATCCGACCATCTTCGAGGTCATGGAAACCCTGGAATCGTACTCCCGCAAGTCGGATTTATCTGACAGACAAAGGAACTGGGTCGCGTCCGCGTCCAAGCTGTTCAAGTCTCTGGCTGTGGGAAAGACCAGGGAGGCGTTCTCTGTCCGAGAGGGCATAAGTCTTGACGAGATTCTTTCAAAGCCGGTAGTAATCGAACTTGACGGGCTGGGCGACCAGAAAGCCAAGGCGTTCTTTATCTCGGTGCTGCTCCAGAAGATCAGGAACTACCGCATGCAAAAGAGAGACCGTGACACGCTGAAGCACGTGATAGTCATCGAAGAGGCTCAGAACTGCCTTGCCTCCAAGAACGAGGCTTCGACAACCATCACAACAACCTATCGCGAGATACGGAGCCTGTGCGAGGGCATAATCTCCATAACCCAGATGCCGTCCGAGCTGAGCAAGGATGCAATCGCCAATACCAACACGTTCTTTGTGTTGAAACTCGTCCACAGGGATGACAAACTTGCTGCCTGCAACCTGCTCGGCATCAACCCCAAAGACATGGGCGTGATTGAGGGATTGGAAATTGGAACCTGTTTGATGAAGACAGACGACATCTGCCTGGTGAAGATACCCTGGGTCGAGAAACCGATAGTGAACGATTCAGACATTGAACGGACAGTGCCACAGAGGGAAGACGTATTAGCAGACTTCGCCAGGCGCACGGACGTGGAAAACAGGGCAGACGACCTGAACGAAAGGGAATGGCTGGTTCTTGATGCGATTGCGGAGTCCACCGCTTACAACAACACCACGCTGTCAGAGGTCCTCAGATATTCCAACACAGACGTGAACAAAATTATTTTCACGCTGATAAACAAGGGTTTCGTCAGGTACAGGATGGCCAAGAAAAAGGGTCCAGGCAGAAAGCAGAAAATCTATTTCCTGTTCCCATATGGCGAGGAAGCCTACAGGCAGAAACATGGCAAATATTCAGATGTTGCACGAATAGGCATGGTCGATTGTTCACACACTCACACGGACATGAAGGAAAGTATAATTGAGCGAATCGGGAAACCGACCTATCCGCACACCCGCTTCGATATCGTGGTCAGAGATGGCAGATGGGAATCCCCTATAGAAATCGAGACTGGCTCGAACCGGAACCAGCAAATACGCATCAACATCGAAAAGTCAATAGAAGAATTCGGCGAAGCTTACTTCATAGTTTCAGACCGGAGAATGTATCATGCAGTTCTCCAACTCTGCGCGAATTATCATTTTACCAAGAAAAAGGATTTCAGCCTAGGCATCGCCCAGTTCGATGATTTTCTGGAAACAGGCGAATGGGACAACTATCTTTTTGAATAGATTATTTATGTGAAATATTATTAATTTACTCTCAATAAGGCGAATCATATAATTGCCGAAGTTCCCACTCAATCTGTTTTATATCTTTACGTATAGCAATTATTTCTTTCTTTTCTTTTGTATGCCAAATATGATTAGAACATTGTTTCACTAGGCATTTGTCGAATGGTTCAACTTGCCGTATCTCATCAATGATTTTTTCAATTTCCTTGGGGGAATTTGATCCAGACACAGTGCAAACGTAAGTATATCCATCTGGGTGATCTATACTTGCTAAGAAAATGATTCTATTTGTTTCAAGCTTATCTTGCAATTTATTTTTTATATCCTCAAACGTATTATATTCACTAGGTCGCATGAGCAAATATGCAATAAGAAACTTATTTTTTCTAACATTTTCTAAAATCATGTCCTCAGCAAGATGGAACTTATCTTTTTCAATGCGAACAAGCGTTTGTAACTTGGGAAGTACCTTTTTCAATTCACTCCTTTTTGCCTCATTTTCTGTTTCGTAATAGAAAAGAGTCCAATATACATCTTCAGCAAACAGTTTTGTTGATATTTTAGAATCTGGAATAATCCGTTCGATGAATTTGGCATATTCCTCTTCTGTAGGCATTTCTTCTGGTTCATAAACTATTGAGATTAAAGCCAACCCCCTCTTGCCTTGAGATGTATCTTCTTTTATAGCCACCATCAATGGTACATAATGTCTTAGATATTTATCTGTTTCTATGCATTATTAAAAACTCGAAGTTAGCTTAAATCCTTCTTTTCTCTATAGGGGCAATTAATTCTTCTCGAAGAATGGAAAGTGCTAGAGTAAAGTTGGTTACAGCATCTAATTTATCTTTGAATTTTTGGTATTTATTATTATCCTCTTTGAGCAAATAGTTATAAGCAAAACGTAATTCTTTCAATGAAACTATATCTATATCTCCTTTTATTATTTTATCATACGTTTGTTGTGCTTTAATATTAGCACATTCATATAACAATGATTGAGGAATAGAATTAATCAAATTATGATTCTCACTAAATCTTCTTTGTCTAACATTAGTATCAAGTTTTTCTATTATTTCCTCTGCGTTGTACTTAAAAGGTGCAATACTCATCTTTATTTTTGGTAATGGTAGTTTATAAGTTTAACTTCGACAAAAATCGAATATGCCTGAAATCCTCTACTTCTTTATAATTAATTCTTCTCTTCTCTCTATCGTTTTTCTCTCGTTTTTCCATTCCAACAGTCGTTTTTCCGTCGTTTTTCACGGTCGGGCGGCATGTCCTTCTTGCCCGACATTACTCATCAATCAAGGTTTCAACATGGGTTTTCCTGATTGGCTCGGTGCTTCATCTCGCGTTTTAAACAAGCTCAAATTTCCCAAGTAGAATAGATTTGGCTTGAGATTAGCGTTCTACATCAGGAAACGAAACCGTAACGATAACTCACTTTGTCAACTGCTCTATCATTCTTAAATACTTCTTACCTTCGATGGTAATCTTGCATTTCTTCCACTTCACATTGATATTATTCACAACAAAATCTACAGGTTCTATGTGAACGTAACCATCAATTTCAAGGTTTTCAAGTGCCTCTACTATCTCAACAGGGTTCGGGTTTATCCCTTTTTTTGTCAACCTCAACGGAAAATCATGCACGGATTGAACTTCATGAATCCCATCTGGGTCTTTGCCATAAAGAACGTAATCTTTTACATCACAGTCTTTTTCTTTTAGGTATTTCAGAATTTCCATCTGCAAAATATTTATTTCCATCTGCAATCACCTACTTTATTTTGTAAACCTGATATTTCTTACGAGCAAATATAGGAGCTTTTCTTATTCCCCAATCTCCTTTTGGACTATGTGTCTTCAATGTCCTGATGCAAGCTTCACCTTCTCCAATAGAATCAACCAGTGTCATCAAATCCCCTCTCAAGTAATTGTGCCAAATATTTTACATACAGGGCAAGCCCAAGTTGCATCATCCGGTCTCTCAGGATGTAATTTATTATCCAGGGATTTACTGCCCCCAAAATCATGATAATTTCTACACTCCTTTTCAAATGCATCTTTGCGTGATGTAGCATAACTGAATTTAAATTTCTTGTACTCCCCAACCCAGTCTTTCAGTCTTTTCTTTACATCGTTATCAGAACGCCCTACATAGTTTACATTGAATGAATCTCCGTTCATGTACCCTAACGCATAATTTCCAGCAGATGTTCTTGTGATTATTGCATCAATTTTTTCTGATGTGAGTTCATATGGTCCCTCCATACCTAATGATGCCATTTTACTCCTCCTAATCATTTCTTCTTTTTACTTCGTCTTTCCAGCTCTTCGCGAGCATATGCATTTATCTGTTGAATAACCGCGTATTTTATTGCTTCTGGAGTGTCTTTCCTATCTACTGCTTTTCGTTTCTCGATCTCTGCTCCAACATCTATCGCAGTGGTGATTAGTTCCCCAAGCAGTGTTCCTAATTCTTTAACTGGATCTTTCTTTCTTGTCATTTCATTCCTCCATGAATACCTACTGTTTAACTATGGGAGAGCACATTTCCATTTACCAGTTGTGTCATCTCCTTTTGCGCGATTGTTTTCCCATTGTAATGGCTGTAGATTGGAGATATCATCGCTGCCACCATTTGACACTGGATTAACATGGTCTATCTCCCATCCCCATTTTGATGTGTCTCCGTATTTCTCTCTTTCAATCCATGCGCCACATTTGTCTTTTCTATACTTATCCTTGTCATGTTTTGGCTCAATTTGGGCTTTCGACCAAACCGCATCGATTACTTCTTGCGTGAAAGATGAGTCATTTATTCTTGTATTGCTACTTCTCATGTCATACCTCGTTAACCATATTCATCCAATGAGGTAATAAATGTTTTTAATATTTTACAACATGTTAAATTGTAATAAGAAAACAATTATATCTCCCAGACGCTATTTCCCTGATTGAAATGTCAACAGGAAAGAATGGAACGAAAGATGTAGAAGCTCGTTTAGCAATAGTTATCACCGCTTTTGTTCTGGCCCTATTACTTTTTATAGTGTATGGCGTGATAGAAAAGGGGCTTGATCCATATGGTGCTGCTACAATCATTGGCGCTTTATTGGGCATGAATGCATTCATTATAGCAATATTGAAACTCAGACAAAAAAGAGATGAAGAAAAAGAAGAGTTAAAACAAAGTTTACAAACTTGTAAAAATGATTTACGTGATTCCCATGCTAAAGTTGAAGAGCATAATAAAACCATATCGGAAAATGAAAATGAAATTAGAACCATCAAAAAGGAACTTGAGAACCTCAAACAAGAATATGATACACTAAACCAGTTAAAAGATGAATTAGAAAGTAACCTAACAACCACCTCAGATGAATTAGAATCTGCAAAAAATGCCTATGAAAAGACTAAAAACGATTTGCTTGAAACCGGAACCAAATTATCCGACGCTCTTATTCAAATAGAAGAATGTAATGTAAAAATAAATGAATTGTCGTCATCGGTTGAATCTCTAACAAAGGAAAATCAGAAAAATGAACAATTGGTTCAATCCCTTACTGTAGAAAATACTAAATTGAAGAATGATGTAAATAGAGCTAAAAATGAAATAATCCAATACTCCAACACTATAGAAGCATTTTATTCAAGAGTAGCTACTATCTTAGTTACTGGCGAACAGAAAATAGAAGAGAGTCATATGTTTCGAACTGGGTTGAATAAAGATGAGTATATTTTTATGGTCAAGAATAATGGAACATCACCATGTTACCGATTAAATGGTAATTTCATCATCCACAGACGTGTTGGAAATCCAATATCAATACCCATTGAGTATCCTGCCATCTATGAAGGTGCAATAATTGAGTTTGGACCTACAGAAATTCAGATGGGTATAGAATGTCTAGGAATTGATGTCGTTCTTGAGTATCAAGATCTTCTTGGCCGGCCTCATCGATATAATCATTCTATTTCTCCAGAAAGAATTCATGTGGAGAAGACTTAAATTAGAGGCGAGTACATCACCCGAGCCTCTTCACCTTATAATTTCCTTCTCAGAGCTTAATCCCTCTTTGATAGCGCTTTGATGTAATTCTGGTGAGCTAAGCAATCATACATGAATTGCTGTGTTATTTTCATCTAACATTTCTTTTTTTGGGCTTCTCCATGTAATATCTTCATGAATTCCTCCAAATTTATTCGCGTATCAATTTTGTCGTATGGAATTGCAGAAACGAATTCATGAACTTCCCCCCATGATCCAAATGTAATCCATTTATCATCAAGATGAGGAAAATGAATTATTCTGGCACTCTCTTGTTCTTTTTCAACAAAGTTCACTACTTTCTCCATTGAGGCTTTTGTTAGATTTTCAGCCAATAGAAAGATTTTCTCCAGATTATGATAGCTATATCTTTGAAAAAATGAATATCCATGTTCCTGCATAAAATCACTTAGCTTACTAAGGAAATTATGGTCTTCTGGGTGCTGAATGCTACATATGATTAGATTGTTCTCCCCCATAACTTCCTCTACACTTGGCTTTGTATTCATTAAAATCAAACCTCCGAAACATAAATGCCTATTAACTATAGATAATTTGTCAAAGGGTTCTGTTGCATTGTCGGAGATCTTGCTTAAGCGTTGCATTTGGGGCCAGTGTTGCAGAGCGGATGTTATTTTCGAAAGTAGCTTATTTTTATACTGCCTTTTCTTCATGCAAGTGATACTATGAAATTAAGCGGCTACAATAGAGAAAGAAATATTTCTGAAAGTATAACCATAGAGAAAACATCTGAAGGCTGGAATATTGGCGGCTTCGGTATGAAAAGAAGAAATTGTGATAGAACTGGTGCTCCTCAGCTATTTATCTGGTGTAGTGAGGTAAATATATCGTGTCCCCCCGACTTCGGCTCACTCATGATGCAATTGTGGAATGAAATTGAAAGAAACAATTTGAGCGAGGATGAAATTCAATCTCGTTTAGATGAATTAAGCGGTTGGCTCGGTGTGGTTTAGGTCGTCGAACTACTTGTGATAAACGATTAATATACTTTCCAGTTTGTCGTCCCAGGATTATTAATAACGCTTAAGGTTATGCAGAGTAATAAGATTTATTATAGGATAATCTATCGGGGTAATATAGTGTTTGACCATGGCTCAAGTATTTATTTCTCATAGTAAAGACGACAATATAAGTCAGAATTTTTTTGATAAGTTATTTCGTTCCGTTAATCATAAAGCATTTTGGTACTCATGGGAAGGTCCAACCCCACCTCATGCAGAGACTTTGATAAAAGCAATCAATAACTCAGCATCTCTTTTTGTAGTGCTTTCTAAAAGTATGGAAAAACCACATACACGTTCATGGATTGGTTATGAAGTTGGGATTGCTTCCGCTCTTAATAAAAATGTATGGGTTTTCGAACCAGAAAATGAGTTCTATAATGTTCCTGTTCCCTATGTAACAGGATATTTTCAGTTTCCTAAGTTATTAGAAAAGTTGAAAACATACCCCTTCTATAATCTAGTTGAAACAGCAGGAACCGAAATAAATCTACTGGGCAAACCTCAAATTAGACCAGGATTTATTGAATTCATAAACCTTTATAATACAAGGTGTTCCCATAAAGATTGCAAAGCGAGCTATTATGTTGAAGATAAACAAAAATCAATCACAATAAAATGTCCAGTTTGTCGTAGAGACCATTTAATCAAATATCAATCTCCTAATAGAGAATAATTTTACAAATATCAACTATAAAACAGCCCTACTCACCCCGGCTTCCTCACCTTCAGTTCAGGCTTTCCAGAACTAGGTCCAGCCCATCCATCAGGTATATTCTTCGGTGGCCGACCCACACAACTGAACTTGAGTTCATACACTTCTATGTCATCCAGCATTCCTATAAATCTGCTCTTTCCCTTAGGTGCTGATTTACTGGACTTCGCTGCCTTTGCAACTTTGATGGCATCTTTCCATTCCTGCCTTTCATCAGCAGTCGCTTCCTTATATCTCAGTTGCTGGGCAGATGACATTGTCCTGGCATATTCAGATGACCTCAACCAGTTCAGATTGCTCTTCTCAGGGATTAACTCAGAGACTCTCTTCCCGCACTTGTAGCATTTGTACTGCCGTCTGAGAATATATTTGCCTCTGCTGAATCCGTCTTTGCAGATTTTTGGATTATCGCATCTTGGGCACTTCATTCTGAATCCCCTCTCAGCCTGACAATTGCCAGCTTTTCAGAGTCAT
The DNA here is from genome assembly GCA_013791785.1 of Methanobacteriota archaeon. GTDB lineage: Archaea > Thermoplasmatota > Thermoplasmata > SG8-5 > SG8-5 > UBA147. The sequence continues at coordinate 1,057 of VMTD01000084.1, read as the reverse complement.
ATTCCACTTCGGAATGCTTCAATCTCCAGAATTCCAATTTCCATTTCAGCATCTGGATGCTTGTTTTTGGAGAAAGTTCTTCCACCAGCTCCTTCAGTTTCACTTCGTTCATTTACACCACCTCTTTTTAAGTTCCCTTTGGCGAAGCGAGCCATCTGGTTTTTGTGTCTTTGAGATAGTGAAGCTTAGAATAAGCTGACCAGAAACAAGAATGAGTGAGCTGAAGCTGGATGGGAAAAGAGGTAAAGAACATGTCAGAATATGAATTATTATGGCGTTTTGTGATTATTCAATGCCTTTTCTATGGATTCAACATCCCAAGAGGTTAGATAATAAATTGGTATATCATGTTGATTTGAGTTAAATATATTTAGTTCTACAAATTTAGGTAATACTGAAATCACAAGGATACCGATTGATACATTCTGTGTATTCATGTATTTTTCAATAGCACAAATAGCATTGTACGTAGTTAAACCAGATTTGAATATCGAATCAATCAATAGTATTTTTGTGTCTTTTTCTAAATCTTGAATTATATTTTGAGGTTTTATTGGTTGAAAAGTTGGAGTGATACTCCAATCATCGTTAATAAAAATTGCTTTTTTTTCATGTCTTACCGAAAGATTGAAGGTTAATGGTGCCCCAGAACTACCCAATGAAGCTAATAAATTATACGATTGAAAATCATCCACAATCAGATACAATGCCTCTAAAATCGTACTTAATAATTTAGGATCTGAGTATAACCCCCACTCATCATATCTATCATTGTAAATATTCTTATAACATTTTTGGGCAATGGCTAAATTTAAATCATTATCTAATATAGTCGAGATATCAAATTGAATTAATGGTAGATCTTTAAGTTTGCCTTTCAGCTGAATACCCCCATGTTTTTTCCATATATTGAAATAATGAAAATAAAAGTTCATATTCTTTATATTTATCCCCTATTTCTAAACAAGAACCAATCTCATGCATTGTTCTCCCATATTTGTGTAACATTGCATTTTGTTCTTCTTTTGACATCGCTTTGTTGTATAGGCCATCAATG
>VMTD01000049.1 GCA_013791785.1 Methanobacteriota archaeon | reverse complement strand
AGAATCCGTAATCAAAAACAAAAATAATCAGTTATTCATTTTTCACTTATCACTATTCAATGTTCACTAAAAACTACAATTTAACGAGCAAACTTCAGAATACTGAACTCTTACGGAGTATTCATATTTACTGCATAAATGCCGAGAAAGCCCAGCCCTGAGGGACTGAGATGAATCGGCATAAGCAGTAAACTACCAGCCCTGGCAACAAACGCTAACCACTTTAGGGGCTGGTAGTTTACAGATAGTTTTAAAAAATCCTAGCACAATGCACCTGCATGGATTATGGCCATGCCTTCCGGAGAATATTCCATCTCTGCGGACCCTTCGTTCTGGTATATTATCTCATGCCGAACGGATTCCTCGGTATATCAAGGAACGGATGGGTGCTTCTTAGTCTTACTGGGCTGATAATTCTGGAAGCAATACGGTTATCCACCGGCCGCGTGTTCTTCGGACTCAGGGACTACGAGGCCGGCCAATTATCTGCATATGCCTGGGGTGGCATTGGTGTGACAATCGCTTTGCTGCTGTTTCCCATGCCGTTCGTGATATGCGCCGTTGCGGGGCTGAGCTGGGCTGATCCGCTCATAGGCGAGATGCGGAAAAAGAAAATGATGAACCATTACCCGGCGCTTCCCCTCGGCGTCTATTTTTCCATTGTCACAATCTGTCTGTTAATATTCTCCGATATGAAACTCATCCCTGTGCTTATCCTGGGCGTTGTGGGTAGCATGACCGCCATAGCCATCGAGAAACCGAAATGGCCCATCGATGATGATTTTCTGATGCTCGTAGTACCCTTGGTGGCGATTACCCTGGTCTATGATTATCTGAATATTGCGGGATTGATAATTTAAAATTTTGCTGCTTCGCCCTGGCAGGCTGGACATGCTGTGGATAAAACGCCCTTGCACTCAATATCCGTTTGAGTAGAAAGATATATAAGTGTGAAGGCAATATTGGTCATTAGGTGAATACATGGCTGTAGGATTTGTATTGATTTCAACCGCGCCAGCAAAGGAACATGAGGTATACAACGAACTCCTGAAAGTGAAGGAGATCGTGGAACTTCATCCGCTCTTTGGAGAATATGATCTAATCGCAAAGATAGACGCCGATGATTTCAACATCCTCGGGCAGGTCGTTGTGGACAAAATCCGATCGATACCCGGTGTCATAGACACGAAAACTCTCACAGGCATGAAATTCTGAGGTGAATTGGATGGATGAAGCATTGTATATCTTCCTGCTGGTCTTCTTGATGATTTTCGGATTGGGACTGCTCCTGGCAGGAATATTCACAGTATATTTCGGTAGCGGAAAGAGCCGGGGCATCGGCGCAGGACTTTTGATTTTCGGACTGTTGCTCGGCATAATGGTATTTTTGATGAACGAAATGGGATTCATAATACCCGACACATTGCGCTGGCAACTCTGGGACCTGGTAATATTCCCGGGCCTGGTCTTCCTCGGCGCAGCCATACTGGGCGGTGCAGCGGCAGTTGGAATGTTCCTTCTGGCAATAATGAAATCCTGAACGCATCACAGACCGCGATTATTTCAGTATATTAACAGCCAGGGCGCAATCATTTTTTCTTGGAATGGTAAGCCTTGGCAGCCTCTACCAGCCCCAGGTGGACCCTGGAGGGATTTTCTGGCCTTGATTTGAACTCGGGATGGAACTGGGTGGCCACGAAGAACGGATGATTTGCCAGTTCGACAACTTCCATGCGCACACCGTCCTTGGAACGGCCAGTGAATTTGAGCCCCGAAGAGTCCAATTTGTCAATGTATTTTGGGTTGACCTCGTATCTGTGCCTGTGTCTTTCCTGTATCTTGGCTTTTCCGCCGTAAAGTGTCCTGACAATGCCGGGTATCAATTTTATATCGTGCGTGCCGAGCCTCATGGTGCCGCCCATGTCCGTAACTCCTGCTTGCTCGGGAAGTATGTCTATGACCGGATATCTTGTCTTCGGGTTGAATTCGGTACTGTCCGCACCCTTCCATTTCATCACATTGCGACTGTATTCCGCCACAAGCAATTGAAAACCCAGACACACACCCAGAAGCGGTATGCTGTTTTCCCTGGCATAGCGGATTGCGTTTATCTTGCCCTGGATTCCGCGGTCACCGAAACCGCCCGGTATGAGTATGCCATCCACGCCCTTAAGGAACTTTCCAGGGTTCTTTGTTTCCAGATCTTCACCCTCCAGCCATCTCAGGTTTACCTTGACCTGTGCCTCGGCGGATGCGTGATGAAATGCCTCGATGTGACTCATGTAGGAATCCTTCAGGCCGGTATATTTTCCCACGACAGCAATTTCCACCGCGCCTGTGGGATTCAGCAGGTTCTTGACGAAGGCATTCCACTTTATCATGTTACTTCGCGGGAGGTCGAGCTTCATCTTCCTGAGTATGTAATCTGTGAGGCCCTGCTGGTCAAGGATGTCCGGAACTTGATAGATTGACTCGGCGTCCGGGGCGCTGACCACCGCCGCCAGTGGTACGTCGCAGAACAGGGATATCTTGCGTTTGATATCATAGTCCAGCATCTTCACGCCCCTGGCAACGATTACATGAGGGATTATACCGATTGCCCTCAGTTCCTTCACGGAATGCTGGGTTGGCTTGGTCTTCTGCTCCCCCACGCTGCCCATGATAGGCACCAGGGTAGTGTGCACGAAAAGGCAGTTCTCCTCTCCGCCGGACTCCCTGTATAACTGTCGAACTGCTTCCAAGAATGGCATGGACTCTATGTCGCCGACTGTGCCGCCCAGTTCCACCAGGACAATATCCGCACCGGATGCTTCTCCGACCTTCTTTATGCGTTCCTTTATCTCATTTGTAATATGCGGGATAATCTGAACGGTCATGCCTAGGTAATCCCCGCGCCGCTCCTTTTCTATTACTGTTTTGTAAACTTTACCGGTGGTGATATTGTGGTCGCTGGTAAGTCCAATATCCAGAAAGCGCTCGTAATTGCCCAGGTCAAGGTCCACCTCGCCGCCGTCATCAAGCACATAGACTTCCCCGTGCTGGTATGGATTCATTGTGCCGGCATCGCAATTCAAATATGGGTCTATTTTGACTGCCGTAACTTTCAACCCGCGCCCCTTCAATAATCTGCCAATGGAAGATGCAGTTATTCCTTTTCCCAATCCGGACAAAACGCCGCCCGTGACAATTATGAATTTCATTGTACCACGGGCGTTGGCCATCTCGTTATGGTAATAAAAGGTTTCGTCCATTAATAAGGGTTCAATTTTCTGAAATTGTCGATTTGTTAATTGTAAATTTGTTAATTGTGGCTGGCAGAATGCCCATTCGTATTTTAGATTTTAGATCTTAGATTTTAGATTTTTGTTAAGAATATCTGTAAGTGGTCAATCTTCAGAAGTTATAATCCCGCAATAATAGATTTTATTTTCTGGCTGGCTGTAATAATCTGTTCCTGTATCAGCGATATCAAAATATCATAATTTATTGGCAGTGCTATCTGTAGTAATAGAAGAGAACTTGGGGATGCGGACCACTTACCGATGTAAGAGGCTTCACATCAGTGACCTCTTACGAATATGCAACGCCGTCAATCCGTCGTAAATCTACAATCTACAATCGTAAATCTACAATTATATCGTTTCACTGACCACTTATCTTCATTATCCAATCACCCGTAATGAAGGTCCCTTGTGGAAAATTCCGGGTCGGAAGTCAGGTTCACGCCCAACCTTCTGAGACCGGTCTCGTCCCCCGGGGAGGGCATGTGGGTAAGGTGCACCTCGCAGCCCCTGAGGTCGCTCAGCCTCTCCATGGCGTAATGGGCAGTGGGATTGGCAGCGGCACTTATGCTGAGCGCCACCAACGCTTCGTTCAGGTCCAGGCTCATGGCCCTTTCCCCCAATATCTTGGTCTCGAGAACACCGATGGATGCGAGTATTCCGGGAGAGAGGAGATGAATGCGGTCCGGTATCTCGGCCAGTATTTTTATGGTGTTGAGAACCATGCTTGATGCCGCGTGGAGAAGCAGTGAATTCTTGCCGGTGATTATCCTGCCATCCTTCAGCTGGATGGCGGCACCGCAATACGGAATGGTGCTGGAATCCGGCCGGGACACGGCGTCCTCCGCAGCCCTGCGTGCCGGAAGCACAACAGCCCTGTCCTCGAAATTAACTCCGACCTGGCTCATGATGTCTTCGGCCCGCTTGACGGTGTTCTGGCTCACGAAGCCTTTCATGTATTCGCAGTTGTACCGGAAAACTCGACGTATAATTTCCTGTTTTGCCGCCCAGCGTACGATGTCATCATCCACTATGCCGAAACCGGCCATGTTCACGCCCATGTCGGTGGGGGATTGGTATGGAGACTCTGTTTCCATAATCTTTTCCAGTATGCTTCTCAGAACAGGAAACACTTCCACATCCCTGTTGTAATTCACAGTTTCAATGTTATAGGCTTTCTGGTGGTACGGGTCTATCATGTTGAAATCGCCTATGTCCGCGGTTGCGGCCTCGTAGGCAACATTGACCGGATGGTCCAGCGGGATATTCCATATGGGAAATGTCTCGAACTTCGAATACCCGGATTTGATGCCGTTTCTGTAATCATGATAAAGCTGGGAGAGGCATGTGGCGAGCTTCCCGCTGCCCGGCCCCGGGCCTGTAACTATAACAAGCGGCTTCTCTGTCTGTATGTAAGGATTGGCACCGTAGCCCTCATCGCTTACGATCAAATCCACATTGCTCGGGTATCCCTTGGTGTGGGTATGAGTGTATACCCGGATATCGCGCCTCTCAAGTTTGTTTTTGAATATGTTTACCGCGGGTTGGTCCTGGAACCTGGTTATTACAACACCGGCAATCTCTATGTCCCAGGCCCTGAGGTCATCAATGAGTTTCATGGCATCGGCATCGTATGTGATGCCAAAATCCGCACGTACTTTCCGGCGTTCTATGTCTCCTGCGTATATACATAGAATGATATCTGCATTATCTTTAAGTTCGCGCAGCAATCGCATCTTCACGTTGGGATCAAAACCCGGGAGAACCCGCGATGCATGATAATCATAGATAATCTTGCCTCCGAACTCAAGATACAGCTTGTTCTTTGCGTCATCTACACGCTTCATTATTGCTTTGGTTTGTTCTCTCAAATATTTTTCGTTGTCAAATCCGGCTTCCATTTCAACACCATCTATTCTTCATCCCCGAGGCATGCCAAAGAGGTATTATTCGCTAACAGGAAGGTGATGAATTGTTAGGTCTTAAAGTTGCCCATTGGCAGGAGGATGGTAAGAGTTCAGTATTCTGAAGTTTGCTCGTTAAATTGTAGTTTTTAGTGAACAGTGAAAACAGTGAATAGTGATAAGTGAAAAATGAAAAACTGAGTAATTTCCTT
>VMTD01000125.1 GCA_013791785.1 Methanobacteriota archaeon | reverse complement strand
GTTTGGATTTAGTTCCCGCATTCACCATTTGTTTGCAAATCGGTGGGAATTCTATGGTGCTGGATTTAGCAATAATTCGTTTCCGCACCATTGGCGAATGCGGCGTTATTGATTGCTGAGAGTTGCATTCACCCTTACGGGTATGGTACGTCCCACGTTGTGCCGGACGGTACGAACACCCAGTAGGCTTCACCATGCGTCATGGTAACGCTTGCCAGGTCCGTGTAATCCTGGATGAACGGCGTGGTCGGCGTGTAAACCGAGATGATGGTCGCACCGGTTCCTGCAAGGGCCAGGTTGGCAGCTATGTTTGTCTCCGACGGATAGCCCACCATGTTCCAGCCCGCGTACAGCGGTATCTGAACCGGCACGGGGGGTAAAGGCCCCGCAATACCCAGGGAGAGCTTGCTTCCGCCGTCTGCGGTCAAATGTATCCACACACCCATCTGGTTGTTGATGGTGCTGAACGTGTTGGTTGTGGCACCCTTCCGGTAGGTGAGCCATGTTCCATTGTACCAGGTCTTGGCCACATCCCAGTCAGTGACCGGATCATCCAGTATCGTTTCGATGTTGTCGCTGACGGCAACAGGGAACGAGACGAATGCCCAATCGCCTGCAATGCGGCCCGTTAGGTCGATGTCATATGGAGTTCCGCCGCCCGGCTCTTGCACCGCATTGGTGTTGGTCTCTTCAACTCCATAGCCATCCTGCCCGCGGACAACGTACCACCAGTAGGTTGCGTCGGCTTGGCCTTTGTTCAAATCGATAAAGGTAAATGTACCAGCTGGAACAGAAGTTACGAGGTGGGCTATGTCCCACGGCCCGGTTTGAATATCTGACCTGTAAATGTTGTACTGAATTATCTCTGGCGGACTTGCCGTCCAGTTGATGGTGTTATGGTCGAGCGGGTTGCCTGAGATTGACCAAGTGAATCCCCCTATATTGGAATTATATGTCGTTGTTCCCCAGAAGAACCTCGAACCGCCTTGTGCGACACCCGCCTTTCGCAAGTAGTAGGATGCTGTCCACTCGTTCGCGTCAAGCTGGGTCGCCCCGAGTTGTTCAGTGACGAATGTCGCTCTGACAGTTGTCGGTGGGTTTCCTGTGTTCACGTACACCCTGACGACTATGGAATCTGTCGGATCAAGCACCGTTTCCGGCGGTGTCCAGGTTGCTGTCCATATGCTAATGGCGGTTCCGTAGGCAATCGCCACTGCAGTTCCGGACGTTATTTCGGTCTCAGTTCCGCCCGAAGTGCGCTTCCATACCCTTATTCCAGCGTACAGGTTAACATTGTTGCCAAGGCTTGCTCCATTGTCCCGTGCGGTTGCGGACTGGGTTGTTCCAAGCAAATAGTACCCGGCCATGCCGCCCTCATCTGTTACTCCCCTCATGAACCTCTGTTCAGTGGTGGCGATGTCGGTCGGCCCCCAATGCTCAACGCTGATGCCCGGCGTTCCGCTAATCGTGACAACATTTGATTCGCTCTGGCCAAGGTCATCGGTCATTCTCACAACATAATAATATGTCATTCCCAGGGTAAGGCCAGGGTCGGTATATGTTGTGGAGGTTCCGCCCCACACCGGAGTTGCGGAATCAACCTCCGCGCCTGAAGGAGCATGGTCGAACCTGTAAACGCGATATGTGATGGGGTCATTTATTTGGAGTGCCGAGTCCCATTCGATGTCCATCGCATTATCCATGCCCAGGTTTGTCACAGACTTTATGCCATCGAACTCGGGCATTGTCCTGGAATTGTTGATGTAGAACATTACATCGCGAATGTTATTGGCGGGATTGCCGTCCGTGCCATGCAGCGTTTCTACGGTTGCCAGATAAGTGCCGGCCGTGGTAAAATTGTAATTCCATGAAAGTGTTTCACTGACCTCTGAAGCGAGACCTCCAGACGTGGGAAGTTGCACCGGGCCGTAAACCGTTGTCCGGTTCGGGTCATTTGCAGTGATTATAAGGTCATCAAGGAAGAATCCAACTGCGGTAACTCCGCCATCGGAAGTGCACCTGAATCGAAGCTTGAACTCCTTGGTCCCCAGGTAATCGGATAAGTCAAGCGTGCGCTGCTGCCAGCTGGCTGCAGCGCCATTATACCGGGTAATATAGTCCCAGGATTGTCCGTTATCTGGGGAACCTTCCACCATTAGGAAATCATAGAATTCTTCGGTATTATAATAGCTCCAGAACTGCAGAGTTGCTGAATTGTAACGTTCCAGGCTAACCGATTGTGTCATCTGCAATGATTGTATCGTGTCATCAGTATATGCAGTTCCGCTCCCGCACCATGCGCTGTAAGTGCCGGCATGTTTCTGAGTTGTGGACCTTTGCCAGACTGATACGGAATTGGCAAGGTCATGGTCGATAATTGTCCATTGATTGGTGAGGTCTGTTTCAATGTCATCCTGGAATACTGTAACCGTGCTGCCAACGCCAAGCTGTTCAATTGTAAGTTGGGAGTTAAATGCCGGTACGGCAACAGTCCCTACATTTGTCACAGTGCTGTCAATCCGGTACTGGCCTTTGGGGAAGTCCCCCATTTCAGTGAAAGGCAACAGGGTTATTGGCGAAACATCATCTGGATATGGAACTTCGACAGTTATCAATGTCGAATCCTTGCTTGTGGGATGGGTGCCGGACGTTGCATTGACCCATATCTTGTAAATGCCAGGTGTTGCTTCCGCCGGAACTGTGATGCCCAGCGTTGCTGCGCGAGTCTCATCCTTGGCCAGGCTCATGCTGGTCGGATTGAGGTTAAATGTCCATCCAGCGATATTGGTCCTGGAAATTGTGTAGGAATCGGCGCTCTGGCCGTCATCGGTGATGTTAAGGAATGCTGTGCCGCTTGTGCCCCCCAGGTTGCGAAGGTCCTGGGTCTCCGGAACGGCTGTTACATGGTCAATGAGCTGGAATTTATTATCCGCAAGCTGGCACATGAGAAGTATTGCAGGTAAATTATCCTGGCAGACTGGTATAACTTTATCCTCTCTGGGGTGGAACAGGTCATATGTGCCAGTTACTGCAGCATCATTATCGTTTACATTCGGGTAAACTTCAATACAGTACGCAAATACACCCAATTCCCCGTAGAGCCAGTCATCGTCACTGCCTGAGGTCGGATAAAGGCCGCTTGATTTTCCGGGTGTGTATCCTGGGTAAGCGCTTCCAGCATTATTGGTAATAACGCCAGCCATGGCATTGGCCACAGAAACTAATGCGTCGTTGTCAGGCGCATCTTCAAATGTCCAGCCCCATGGATAGAGAACAAGCTGGCTGTAACTGTGAAATGAAATTGCAAAGACAAAATTATGCAGCCTGGCGAAATCTCTTATTGCCGCGCTTTCCGGCTCCGAGAACGGGTACGGGCCGCCATAAGTGTCATATGTCGGGTCGGATACCGCACCAGCTGCGCCCCAGAGATAGCCATAGTTCCTGTTCAGGTCCACGCCGTCCTGGGTCTCGCTGAACGTGCCACTGTTGTCGTTGTCGCGCATATTCTTGCGCCAGCCGTACGCTTGCCTAGCATGATTCGCAGGGTCGTCCCCGCCGCCCACAGCGCCATCGTACACGCGGCCGTCCGGGTTGGCGCTTGGAATTACCCATATCTGGCGTGAGTTGACAAGGTTGAAAACGGTGGTGTTTGTCGCATATTGATTAGTTAGAAAACGAAGTGTGTAAAGCGCTATCTCGATTGTCATCCACTCCCTTGCATGATGGTTGGAATTGAAATAAACTTCAGGTTCGTCAGTCTCCTCGATTTGCGGGTTATCAGAGACCTTCATCGCCCAGATGTCCCGGCCCTGCCAGGACTTGCCGATGCTCACGAGCTTGGTTATCTGCGGATAATTATTGGCAATCCAGAATAATTCTGTTTCCATCTCGGTGAAGGAATGGTAGACCGTGGTGCCGTTGTATACGGGCCACGGGTTGTAGCTGATGAGCGGTGCAGGCAGCGGTTTCGATGCCACGGTATCGACGCCCGATATCTCTGCGGAGTCCACATTACCCATCAACACGAAAGGTGAAAGAACCATTGCCAAGCTCAAGCTCACTGCCCACATGGCCTTCGAAATATGATTCAAGTCACAGCCTCCTCAGTTATTGAACCAAGATGAATGTTTTGAATTATAAAGATTGTGGCCGCAATCAAATCGTTTGTAGACCGGCGATTGCGGAAATTTCTCACACGATGAATCTGTTTGTTTGCATATTGATGATTCAGGGCGAATGCTCCAGACTGCTTGGATTTAGTTCCCGCATTCACCGATTGGTTGGAAAATGATGGAAATTCTATGATGCTGGATTTAGCAATAATTCGTTTCCGCATCATTGGCGAATGCGCCGTTTTCAAACGATGCCAGCTGCATTCACCGTGCGTCGTAAATCTACAATCTACAATCTACAATCTACAATCGAAAATCAACGAGAATTGCATTCAACTTGCCGGGTCCGCCAGCGGAAATTAATCATCAAAAAAGATACTCGCACATAATCTATTATACCGGAATGAGGATAAAGCAGGTGCATGAAGATAATCTTCGATATGGGACACCCCGCCCACGTGCATTTCTTCCGGCATGCCATCGCGGAGCTGGAGAAGCGCGGGCACACCGTCAAGGTAACCGCACGGGACAAGGATGTAACGTTGCGGCTGCTGGACGCCTTCGGCATCCCATATGTTGTTCGTCCCACGGGCTGGCGGCCTCTCAATCTTGTACGGGCCACGCGGTTCATCCGCAAGGTCGCCAGAGAATTACACGCCGATGTCCTTGTGGGCGTCCACAATCCTTACATCGCCGGAGCGGCTGTTTCCCTGAAGAGGGAGTGCGTGCTTTTTACCGATACGCCCGGTTCGGCGTTCGTGAACAGGATATCCCTGGAAAAAGCGTCCAGAGTGGTAACTCCGCAATGCCTTGCCGGCCGATTCCCCAACCAGGTCACTTACCCGGGCTTCAAGGAGATGGCCTACCTGCACCCGAAGTATTTCAAGCCCGATTCAGGAGCATTGGCCAGGGCGGGCGTTTCCCCGGACGGGTATTTCCTGGCGCGGTTCATCTCCTGGAATGCGTACCATGACGGCGGCATGGACCGGACCCGGGAAGATGAGAGAACAAGAATAATTTCCGGACTGGGAAAGACCCTGGTGAGCCTGGAGAACTGCGATGACGGGCTTGCGGCCCAGGACCTTCACAGCCTTCTCTCGCAGAGTTCCGGTTGCATAAGCGAGGGCGCCACCCTTGCCAAGGAAGCGGCCGTTCTGGGCATTCCTGCGGCGTACGTGAGTCCGCTAGCAAGTGAACTGCCACCCATCAAAGAACTTGTTAAAACCGGGCGGCTGATGGTATATTCGAACTTTTCTTCTGAGATTGTTCTTTCTCCGAAGAGCGCACCCATGGAGATGTGCAACGTGACGTCCGTCATAATCCGTGAAGTGGAGAAGCGGGATTGACGATTGTAGATTGACGATTGTAGATAAGGCACATTTGCCCCCCTTATGTTCCAATCATCTTGAATGTCTTTCGGACACATAACCTTTACCCTCCTAACCCCTCATCTTGAGATAACATTTCATGTTTCAAGTGTATATAC
>VMTD01000140.1 GCA_013791785.1 Methanobacteriota archaeon | reverse complement strand
CTCATATGCATGACCTGCCATGCATCGTGCTCATATGCATGACCTGCCATGCATCGTGCTCATATGCATGACCCGCCATGCATCGTACATATACCCGCATATGAAATCAAAGCTAATCGGCTTTGATAAATCAGGTGCATGGCCCCCCAGGTAAACTTCCAGCCTGGCTAGAAACGCCAGCCACTTTAGGGGCTGGTAGTTTACGAGGCAATTATTTCCACGTATTCCAGGCAGGCCTTGAGCTTTTCAATCGATGCCACTATCTCACCGGAGTCCAGAAGTTCCTTGGATTCGGTAATCATGAAAGCCGCCGCTGACATATTCTTACCCTGTATCTTCAGATCCCTCACCACCGAGGCAAGATTTTCAATGTCCACGGAAATCTTTTTCCGGAACTCGGTCTCTGCAAATTCGATGCCTTCGTCCATTAACTGGACAGCGACCTTGTACTCATTCTGCTTGCTCTCGCTTACCGCCCTGCTGACAAGCCTCTTGGCATGGTTGATATCAACTCCGGCCTCCCTGGCAACTTTGAGGTAGGGTTTCACCCTGGTGGCACGGCGGGAAAGTTCCTTCTTGAGTTCTTCCTCGGTCATGCTGTCGTAATCCGGCTTCTCGACCTGCTTCTGATAATCCATGTGTATCTCGGTCATGACGGAAGAAGCCTGTTGGACATTGAGCTCGGGTTCATCCTCCGCAGGAGTTATTTCCGGGACTGGCTCAGCGGTCTCGGGTATTTGCTCGGGCACCGGTTCGCTGGGCACCGGAGCCTCGGGTTCGGTTGTTCCCTGGGCCGTCGGTTCAAACCGTTCTTGGACCACAGGTCCAATCCGTTCCTGGACCACAGGTACGGACGGTTCCCCGACAACGGATTCATCGGCTTCCTGTACTTCGGGTTCCTTCGGAGGTTCCAGGTTCAGGTCATCATTATCCTTATCATCCAACTTATCGGGTATCTCCATTTCAGTACCCGGGATATGCCCGCCGGATGTGGTGGTAATTATGTGACTGTAACATTCTGCGGCCTTTGCCGAATCTCCGAGCTTGTTGTAGACCTCAGCCTTGGACATCCAGGCGGTCTGAAAGGATGGGTCTATATCGATTGCTCTGTTGTAGGAATTCAGCGCCTGCTCATAATTCCCCATCTTGACAAGCGTTGCACCACGAGCATACCAAAGATCCCTGCTGTCAGGCGCCCTGAGGAGTTTGCTGTCATAATATGAAAGCGCAAGTCTATCGGAATCATCGTCTCCCAGATCCTGGGCCTTGAATATGCATCCGCATTCGTAGCATGAGGACTCGTATGCGCTGACAATGGTCGCGCAGAGAGGGCACTGGTGCTCGGCACCGATCGTTTCCTCGGTGAGGGGCGTTTCCCTTATCTGTTCCAGGGTAAGTTCACGAAGAGCGGACTTGATCTCACCGGCGGCCTTTCTGCCGATGCCGCGAATGTTCATCAACTCGACAACACTGGCCTGCTTCAGTTTTCGCAAATCCGTGTAACCGGCATCGAAGAGAATCTTGGCCCTCAGCGGCCCCACGCCCGGAAGCTTGACAAGTTCCTCCAGTTTAACGTCCACAAAAACGGCCGTGGCAATTTCTTCCGCTACGCCTCTCTCTTCGTCCGATGGGATACTGATATTGTCAATCTCATCCACCTTGCCAGGACTTACGGGAACCAGGTCAGCACCGCACTGGTGGCATATCTCATCGGTCACCCCGACATCCCCTCCACAAAGCGGGCACTGATAGGAGACCTGCTCAAAAGCAGTCCCGCATATGCTGCACGCCTTTGCATCGTCGCCCATCTTGCTGCCGCAGACCGGGCATATGTCCACCCCTGCCACGATACACAGTATGTGACGAGACAATATATACTTTGCCGGCAAAAAAATCCGGCGTGATTTTATACTTTTGGGAAGATATAAATAATTGAAAAAGGCAAAACATAAATAATAGGATGAGCCAGATGGAACAGGATGTTTGGATGCAATATGCGACGCGAAGGATTTGGGTACTTTGGTTGCAGATTGAAACGCGAAGGATGAGGAGACGTTTCCATGCAAGAGAATCCAATGGTTGGATGTCGTCAAACAGACTTTGGAACTATATGCAAACAGGTGCTAGTTTGACGATTGCGACGAATATTCTGTTGGAATATGAGGAGAACCGTATTCGTTTAACATTTCTTTTATTGCTTCATTATTGCTTCCGGTGAAAAAGAAAGCACGCCCGGACCGCGATTCGAACACGGGTCTAAAGCTCCGCAAGCTTCTAGGATATCCATTGTAGTCCAGGCAGGATTCCCAACCTGAATAGCTACCCCATCCGGGCATTTGCGACTATTCGGACAATGCGCACTTGTTTATGAAAGTTGCCATGAAATTATCGGTGAATACATTCGGATTCGGACCTTGCAATTATTTCATCCTTTGGGAGGGCAGACCATTCACCTTAACATAATGTTTATATATAATTAGAAATATATACCTCCTTGGATGGGACGCACTCTAGCCAAAGCTGTTTGTGTCCGGGATGGGAATCCTATGAACAAGATGATGGATACGGATATAATGGAGCAGAACCGCAGGATCTCGGCCGTAAAATATTTCGCCCTGGGACTCTGCCTGGCGCTGTTCGTATTATACGGCATCGTTATCGGCTGAACCCGCTGTAAACTACCAGCCCTTAAAGGAGCTGACGTTTGTTGCCAGGGCTGGAAGTTTACTGTCGATGCCAATTCATCTCAGACCCTCAGGGCTGGGCTTTCTCGGCATTTTTGCAGTAATCTCGCCGGAGACTTTTTAATTTATTCGGGAAATGGTGTCAACCCTTCTTTTGAGAAATATACTGGCTCGTGGTGCATCCATGCTTGATGCAAAAAATCCCGAAAATAATAAAAAGTCTCCTCGCCGTGCCAATAAAACCATATATTCGGAACACATGGTTGGCCCGGTGTAACCGCCTTGAAAATCAAGCGCAAGGACTACAGTACCGGGGAAATCAGCCTCAAAGTCCAGAATCTGGACGATCTATGGCATCTTTATAATGTAGTGGAAACCGGAGACCTTGTTTTTGCGCTGACCACACGAAGGGAGGAGACACGTGCCGATACCCTCAGGGCGGAACGCGGCGAGAAGAAGAAGATGCGGCTGGGCATCCGCGTCGAAAAGACAGAATTCCATGAATTCGCCGACTGGCTGCGGGTTCATGGCACCATCGAGGAAGGTCCGCAGGACGTCGGTGCCTATCACACATTCAATATCTCGCTGGACGATGACCTGAGCATCCGCAAGGTCTGGACCAGGAACCAGTTGGACATTCTCGACAGGGCGGAAAAGGAGACGGAGAAGGCGCTCATCACACTGCTGGCAATTGACGAGGAAGAAGCGACCGTTGCCCAGCTCAGGGAGTACGGCGTCAAGAAGGTCGCCAGCATTCAATCCGGAAGGTCGGGAAAATATTTTTCGGTCAAGGTGGAAAAATCAAACGAGTACTTCGATGAGATTATCCAGATTATAATCTCCGGAGGAGAGACCGGCCCGCTCATCATAATCGGACCGGGATTCGCAAAGGAGAACATTTCCGCGTATGGCAGGCAGAAAAAACCGGCACTGTTCTCGGAATGCCAGGTCGTCTCGAGCGGGCAGAGCGGCATGGCGGCCATCCAGGAAATCCTCAAGAAGGGCGTCGGCTCAAAGATACTGGAAGATTCCAGGGTCGGGCTGGAGACGAGACTCGTGGAGCAGCTGCTGGCCGAGATAGGGAAGAACGGTCTCTATGCCTACGGAACCGCCGAGGTGGAACGGGCGGTTACGGCCGGCGCTGCGGATGTCCTTCTGGTCACCAGCAATGCCGCAAGGACCCGCAAATTCGACAGGGTAATGGAGAATGCGGAGGCCAGCGGCGCCAAGGTTGTAATCGTCAGCGAGCATCACGACGCGGGAAAGAAGCTGGAATCGCTCGGGGACATAGGCGCGATTCTCAGATACCGCATCAGTTGAATAGATTTGTAAGCATTCAGTGAAATGAAGAAGTAACTATTGTAGATTGACGATTGTAGATTGTAGATTTACGACGGACGACATTTTGCTAGCAAAAATCTAAAATCTAAAATCTAAAATCTAAAATTTCAGAAAACTGAACTCTTACGCGCATTAGAAAACTTCATATTCCCCCAGAACAATGTACATGTCATGCCACCCAAGAAATCCAGAAATGTGAGTGAGGTCATGCCGGAAATTCCCGTAACCTGCAGGCGGGGCGGAGATACCGACAAGGAGAGAAATATTCTAAGGGCCAGGTTCCATGAGCTGCTTTTCGAATGCGACGATTTCTGGTCCGGGAAGAGGGAAAAGCACAGTCACGTTCATCCCATTTTCAAGGAGTACTGGCGGCTGGTTCAGATAGCCAGGGACATTTATCCCGAAAATCCTATCTTCGAGGAACTTGACATTTCAGAAGCCACGCAACCGAACGCCGATGATATCCAGGCCATTGAGATGGACGTGAGAAAGTTACTGGCGGCATTCATGTTCGAGAATGGCGCGGAAGAATAAGAACATCAGCGTACGGTTTCCTCAGACCCGGAGGCAGTGAGAAAATTCTGAAGCGAATCTGCATAACCCTCGGCCGGGGAATCCAGAAGTGCCTGTGCGAAATCTGCAAGATACTTGCCGTAATCCAGCTCCTCTTTCGTGAACTGCCATTCCTTGCCTTTGAGGGAATCGAGTGCAGTCAGAAAACCGCAGTTTATACTTTTCATCTTGGTTTCCTGGACGATTGCGATACGTTTGAGGGTCTCCTCCTTCCCAAGCGCCCGGTATGTCCTTGCCACATCGTCCAGGTATTTCCCAACTTTCGAGAGAAACAGGTCCGGAAGTGCGGCCAGCGCGGTCTTTGACTTGCTCTGTATCATGGCATCCCTGAGTATCTGGGAAGGCACCTTTCCGCTGTCCTTGGTTTCATGGAAAATCTTTCTGGCCAGTTCCTTGTCGCCTATGACGGAATTTATAGCACTTGCCCCGAGTTTTTCCCAGTACAGTGTGAGCACGGCATTCGGCGTGGCGGTTTCCATTATTATCGGGCCGGATGCATTCTTCAGCACATGCTTCAATGCGATGACCTCTATCTCGGTGGGGTTCAGAGCATTTATGAACGCATTGGCATCATCCTCGTAACACCTGTTGCCAAGCAAGAAAACCGGTTTACCGGAGGATTTCGTCGATTCCTTCACGAAAACGCCGTATTCCTCCACCAATGCCTGGTCGGAAATTTCTCCGGAACTGTATCTGGCCATGATGTCCCCTGTGCCGGGATAGTTGCCGGAAAAGGTGCATGTGTCTCCTTCCCTGATGCATTCCACTCCGTGTTCAACGTCTATATCGAAATCATCATCCGGGTTTCTTGCCAGCACCCGGGAAGTGAGCCCGGTGAACAGGTTCTGCTTTCTGGAGGTGCATGATTTGCAGACAGTTATTTCCTGCTCTGCAGAGAGAACTGTGATGCTGAAGCCGTAAATCTCATCGGAATGCTCGCAACCGAAAACAGAATTGGATTTCTTCAGAGAATAACTGGAAGTTTTGAGGACCTCCTGGATGAGTTCCGGCGGATAGTCCGGCGATGAACCCGAGCACACAAGCTCATCCTCGAGAGAGTAAAGATGCAGGCGCTTCTTGATGATTATTTCCGAGTATGCCAGCAATCTCAGTTTCGGATCGTCGAAATGCTGCAACCCTATCAGAAATTCCTTCTTGGCCTTGCCCCTGACGGCGTAAGTGACATCACCGGTGGGCAGCTTCGCGGCGGCGAACATTATGGGGGATGTTTCAGTCGCCAGCAACAGCATGGCGGCATAAGACATCTCCAGCTGCTTTCCTCTGGATGCAAATTTTCTCAGTACATCGGCATTCTCCCTGTAGGCCTGTATCTTTCTCAGCCTGGAGAGAAGCTTCTCGAAGTGGCATTTGGAGCATTTTCCAGCACATCTGGGTACAATAATTGTTGGATCTTCTGCCATGTCCTTGGCCAAAGCCCGAAGGTTAACCTGCTGGACCTTTGAACCGGTGCTGAAGCCGAACCTGCGGAATTTTGGTTTCTTCACGGGTGTTGAATTGTGCGGGCGTATTTCAAACTTACCCACGAAAATTAGTAAGGCCAATTTTCTGAAATTGTAGATTTTATAATTGTAAATTTGTTAATTGTGGCTGGCAATATGCCGTCCCGTCAATTACCAAATTGAAAATTACCAAATTACCAAATCATTCAATCTACAATCGTTATTGCTTCACTGACCACTTATCGTTGTAAGAGGCTTCACATCAGTGACCTCTTACGAGAATTATCAACTCTTAAATAGGAATAATATCTACATGGTTTGAATAGAATGCCGGCCAAAACAAATGCAAGGAAGAAGAAATCCCAAACGGGTGGGGCGAATGAAACTATTTCAGATTCTGTCTGTGAAATGAAGATACAATGCGAAGATATGCTCACAATACTTGATAATCATTCCGAGCTTTTGTACGTCAGCGACCCGGAAACGTACGAGGTACTTTTTGTAAATCAGAAACTCCGCAGCCTCCTTAAGGATGCGAGACCCAGGGAGAAGTGCTACGAACTGATACAGGGGCTCCGGGAACCGTGTGAGTTCTGCACCAATGAAATAATCAAAAAAACAGGCATGCCGCATGTCTGGGATTATTACAATAAACACCTGAAAAGACATTTACTGATAACGGACCAGATGATTACATGGCATGACGGTCGAAAGGTAAGATTCGAAACGGCCATAGATATCACGGACCAGAAAAAGATAGAGGTGCTTCTCCAGGCCAGTGAAAAGAAGTATATGTCATTCATTGAACAATCCAATTACGGATTCTTCATACTGAACACCAATTTTGAAGTGACTTACCTCAACGATGTTGCGAGACAGATATACGGTGTGGATGACCAAAAGGACTTCAAATTCAGCATCACAGACTTGCTGGAACCGAAAGAACTAGATATGGCAAAGAAGAACCTTAAACAGATTGCAACCGGAAAACAGCTTCCGAAACCGAGTATTTACAATGTTACAAGAACCAACGGTGAGAAAAGAATAGTGGAGATACAGACATTCCCCATCTGGCGGGATGATGCAGTGGAGGGGTTTCACGGCACGGTCATCGATATCACAGACAGGGTAAATGCAGAGAAGATAATCAAGGAGAAATCCGAATTCCTGGATGCGGTCATCAACAATACTTCAGACGGTATATTTGTGGTGGATGAGGATGTCAATTATGTGCTGATAAATCCGGCATCCGGCAGGATTCTGGGGCATGACCCGAAGGAATGGATCGGGAAAAAAGCTGGAACGTACAAACATCCCGAAGACGGAAATATAGCCGCTGAAGCGTTCATGAAAGCCATGGGCGGGGAGCCGTCCAATTGCGAGATTCGCGTGAAAGCTGCCGATGGCACATATCACCTTCTAGAGATAAGATACAATCAGATGATACTCAATGACAATTACCATGTACTGGGAATGGTCACCGATATAACCGAAAGAAAGGCCGCGGAGAACGCTCTGAAGGAGAGCGAGAGAAGGCTCAGGGAAATGGGTGATAACCTTCCCGGAGGCGCGCTTTACAGACTGGTACATATGCCAGACGGGAGCGGGCATTTCGAATACGCTAGTCAGGGAATTGTTGACCTTTTTGGGCTGAGAACGGAAGACCTCATGAAGGATGCCAGTCCAATTTATACCATGCTTCACCCGGACGATATGGGAGATGCCATAGCCGCCGAGAAACATGCCGCGGATACGGACGGGGAGTTCAGGCATGAATGCCGATACATACTTCCGGACGGAACTGTGAAATGGATACAGTGGCGTTCCAGGCTCCACAGGCACCCGGATGGGAGGACTATCTGGGACGGTATGTGCTTCGACATCACCAGCCACAGAGATTCGGAAGTCGCGCTCCAGAACAGCGAGGAGAAATACCGCAATCTCTTCGAACTGTCTCCCGAATCAATAATGATACTGGATACCCAGGGAAAAATTATCGAATGCAACAAGGCAACACTGACCCTTTTCATGAAGGAAGCCGACAATATTCGTGGCAGAAAATTCCTGGACCTGTGTAAACTGGACAAACCGGAATGTGAATACCTAGAAGGGGTAATGGAAAGTATCCTCAGCGGCTCCAGGATCGAGCGTTTCGAGATGGAATTCAGTATCGAAAACGATGAAAACAGATGGTTCGAAATATTTCCGTCACTGATAAAGAGGAGTGAGGACAATCAATTTATTCAGATAATCGCCAAGGATGTGACCGATGCAAAGAACCGGGAAATGGAACTCAGGAAAAAATTCATGGGCTACGTTTTGGAGGAGGGAAACATCTACCTGTCAAAGGAAACGATCCCAAAACAATCGATAGACGCGTTCAACGAATTGCTGAGGGCAGGCTACAGAGGGACCATCATAACCCGGGAGCACAGGAAGGACAGCGACAGGAGAATCGAAACCATTTTCCGGCATGTGAAGATATCCGATACGGAAAACATCAACCTCGACAAATTCCCGGCGCACAGAATCCGGGACATCATTTCAGAATTGCCCAGGGGTGAGGTTGTTCTCATTAATTGCATTGAGTATTGCATCTCCAGAATGAAGTATGGTAAGACACTGAGGTTAATTCAGGATATCCGGGACATTGCTACCACCAGACGTCTGATAATCATCATGTCCATAGACCCTGTGGTGGTCAGGGAGGACGAGCTCAGGCAGATAGAGATGGAGACCAAACCGCTGATGCGCGCAGAATCAATAGTGAAGCTGCCAAAGGCACTCCAGGAAACGCTTGAATACATTGCCGATGCAAACGAATCCGGTATCAAACCGAATTACAGGGACATCGGAGATAAGTTTGACATCAGCAAGCCCACTGTCAGAGCGAGACTTAATAAATTGACAGGGTTGGGGGCCATAACCGAAATAACAAAAGGAAGGCAGAAAATCCTGGAAATATCGGAGAAAGGAAAAGGATATTTGGTAAAATAAAACTT
Source organism: Methanobacteriota archaeon (assembly GCA_013791785.1). GTDB lineage: Archaea > Thermoplasmatota > Thermoplasmata > SG8-5 > SG8-5 > UBA147. Next base: position 250 of record VMTD01000140.1, on the reverse strand, counting down.
GCACTATTGCACTTTTTTTTTTTCACAATCTTTATTAATCAGTACATCATAATAGGTCTTGGTGAGTGAATATCTGCCTAAGTGGGGGTGAGATATTTTTTACATTAAAATATTTATTGTAAACATGTCGAGAAAACTCTGGCTTTCAAGCCGGAGATGAATCGACATATACAATAAACGAGAAAGGCCGTTGCATGCCGTACTAATGCAATCAAAGTAAATCGAAGTCACCAGGCTTCGATTGTTCAGG
>VMTD01000142.1 GCA_013791785.1 Methanobacteriota archaeon | reverse complement strand
TTATGACAGGGGTAGTGCAGGTGTCAGTAAGTATTCAGCGAAATGAAGCAATAACGATTGTAGATTTTAGATTTACGATTGTAGATTTACGACGGATTGACTGGCCGAAGTGAAAAGTGTAAAGTGAATAGTGAAAAGTGACGTTTGGAGGTAATTGGTGGACGAATCGGTACTCAAGGACAAAAATACTCAGTTTTTCATTTTTCACTATTCACTAAAAAAGATTGACAAAACAGCATACTGGAAGCATCAATCTAAAATCTAAGATCTAAAATCTAAAATTTCAGAATACTGAACTCTTACAGGTGTCAGCAAATGTTTTATATCACATGCACTTGCACCAACTGATGCCAGAAAAAAATGTTGAAATACCGATTCCGAAAAAAGTGATGGTTGGCTTCTACGCCGCCCTTCTAGCCCTGGGCCTAATAATATACTTCTCCTGGGGACTGATGTACGGCTCCTGGAATCTTTTCGAAAGAACCAATCTGGGCATGTACGCGGTAACGGTGATGCTCTGCGGCTTTGGCATAATCGGAATATTGCTCTACCATATCAAGGGAAAAACCGAGTAATCACAGATTTTTGAGATTGAATTATTGAATAGTGGGGTAACCAACCTCAGTAAGTTCTGGCGACGTAGATTGTTCTGTCCGTCGGTTTGCCGCAGACAATACAGGTTCTCTCGACCGGAACCTGATTGACAGGTTCACCCAGCACAGCCATCTCGGTGGCGTTCTCTATTGCATGGCCGCATTCCTCCTGGCCGCACCAACCCATCACATTGAGGCCCTGCTGCACATTTGAAAGGTCGTTGATATCGTGAATGGATGAACCGAGAAATTCTTTGGCCCTGGCATAGAGATTTTCCTGGATTGCCTTCATGTTGTCGATTATACCTTGCATCATATCGGGGGCGTTAATCTGGATACGCTCGCCGGTATCCCGCCTGGCCAACGTGATGACGCCGTTCTGCATGTCTCTGGCACCTACCTCGATTCTCAGGGGCACACCCTTCATTTCCCAATCGTAAAATTTGTTGCCCGGTCTGAGGTCCCTCTGGTCGTAATGCACCCTGAATTTTGCATCCTTCACCTTTTGGTAAAGGTCAGAACAGTAGGCCAGTACCTTTTCCGGCTCGGTCTTGGAAAGAATTGGAATAATGACTACCTGGATTGGAGCGATGTCCGGCGGCAGAATTATGCCTTTTTCATCGTTGTGAATCGATATGAGCGCGCCAAGTATTCTCTCGCTCATTCCGTACGTTGTCTGGTGAACATGCTTGTGCTGGCCGTCATCATCCTCGTATGTGATGTTGTAGGGTTTCGAGAAATTTTCTCTGTACTGATGTATGCTGCCCATCTGTAGCGTTCGGCCAGTGGGCATGATGGAATCTATTCCGATGGTGTAGAAAGCGCCTGCAAATTTATCCCAGTCCGGGCGTTTGCACAGGACATAAGGCAGGCACAGCCTTGAGGCCAGTCTCTTCATTATACCAAGGTCCTCCTGGATCTGCCTTTCGGCATCCTCGAAGTCCCTGTGACAGGTATGCGCCTCAAAGAAATGAATTTCCCTCATCCTGATGAACGCCCTGGTCTGCTTTGTTTCATACCTGAAAACATTGACTATCTGGTATGTTTTCAGTGGAAGGTCCGCATGCGACCTCACCCAGAGTGAAAATATGGGATACATGGCTGTTTCGCTGGTGGGCCTCAGGAGAAGCGGGATGTCGAGCTTGTTTTCCCCGGCATGGGTCACCCAGTATACCTCGGCGCCGAAGCCCTTTATGTGATCGGCCTCCTTCTGGAACTCGTTCTGCGGGATCAAAAGCGGAAAGCAAACCTCGTCATGGCCAGTGCCGTCAAATTCTTCCCTGAAAAAGGTGTCAATGAGACGCATGGCTTTCCACCCGTAACCAGTCCAGACATTCATGCCTTTTATGGGATATCTCTTATCGGCCAGACCGGCCTTTTCTACTATGTCATTGTACCAATCGCTGAATTCTTCGGGAGTTCTCATCTTGTTCACCTGCTTGTCCCATGAAGCCGCTTATTATTTAATACCTTTTTGTTTTAGAACGATAGAATATTATTAGAAGTATTGATACAAAAACAATCACCAATGTTAAAACAATGGCGTGTGTAATATTATTATTACTTTTTACAGTGAATGAAAATGGTAAATCATCCCCCTCATAAACATGTATTTGATTTGCACCATCTGAAACAAAAAAATAAAAATGTAGAGTTCCTTCTTCAAGTTTCATATCGACAGAGTAATTCCCTATCCCTGTACTGATATTACCGCTACTCTGATTCATTTCCTCCGAGGAGAAAGTGGTGTTATCATAGCTGTAGTAAAACGTTACTTTGGATATGTACACATCATCCCAGGCATCAAGAGTGAAGTTATATCTCATTCCGGAAACAAGAGATGTATTGTCCACAGCAAAGTAGGCTCTTGGCGGCGTCATGTCAAATATCGTAATATTCTGCGTATCATTGAGCCAAGCTACCTCTTCGTCCTGAACAGTGATGTTTCTTTCAGGAATGGTGAAAAGAATGAAATCGTCTGAAAACATATGTCGACCAGAATCTTCGTGTGTGAAAGTGTAGGCTGATGGCAGGGTTGCAGGATATGGGTCGTCGGAGGTGAACGATATGGTGCCATTGTAATCGCTTGCAAGGTTACCGTATTCGTCTAAGACGTATGCCATACCTGAAAAAGGAGTGCCAGCTATTACGGAATCTGGCATTAAGAGTTCCAAGCTATTAACATTTCCTGATTTGATTCTGATAATGACAGTGTTCTTTACCGTACCACCCCAGCACTCGATGGTCAAGGTTTGTACTCCGACAGTGTATAATGCAACATGGAAAGCCAGACCATCTTGATTCAGATCACCAAGCGAACGACTCTGATCCGAGGTCAGTGAATCTGTGGTGTTAAGGTATATAGGACCGTTGAGACCCACACAGATGTTCCCATACCTATCCAACACCTTTGCAATAATCGTCACGTTGGTACCTGCCACCGCCTCGGTAGTCGATTGAGACACTGCAAGTTGAGAGGGAGAGGTTGACGTGATATTAATCACAGCAAAACCGTCTGCAACATAAGTGCCATTGTTAACTCTTAGGAAGCATGGGCTGTTCGCAGTATTCCAATCGGTATAATTGAGTTCCAAAGAACTCGTGTTGGCTTTCAAAACAACGCTCTCCATGATATTATCTCCATACTTAAAAACACCAGTCCGTGAAGTGGTAGTAAGATTCACCAAGGTGTCGCCTGTCAGGTTCATTGGATTGCCAAATGCGTCTTGCAATTGGAGTATAAATGAAATTGATTCACCAGCTGTCAGTTCTACATATGTCGGAGTTACTGCCCATCTATTTGCATCAGAACTCACCACATGGACAAGGGCATTGGCCACGGTTAAAGAAAGGGCAGATGCTGTGAGCTGATAAGGGCTACCTGATGTATCGGTCTCTCTGTAGAAAAATGTGGTTTCCGAGGTGCCCTCATAAAAAATCATAAATCCGGCTGGTGAAAAAGACCCATTGGATGATGTTGTAGTCAATTCAACGCTCAGAATTTGAGAGGTTGGCACTATGTTGCCATATTCATCCAACAAACGAAGGCTGAATGGCGAGAACATACCTACCAATATTGTGGATTCTTTCGGAACAATATCCAATCTAGAGGGGGCATTTGGTAGAACTATGATAGTCATATTCGCTTGAATCTGTGTATCAGAAAGGTCATGAATGCCAATAACTTGTGATGGGGCCGTGCAGAGTATTATATTTCGAAATATGTGGGTTCCTTCATCACTCGGCGCAAATTGAAATGTAGCAAATGACCCTATCGAGATTGAGTTAGGGTCCGTGGTCCACAACACAACATTTCCAGTGTAGTTTGAAACAATGATGTTATAACGGTCAACGATAGCAGCAGTCACGTTAAAACCAATGCCAGCAGTGCATTCCGAAGAAGCATACAAAATAAAATGATCCGGTTTTCCGTGAGATATATCTATTTTAAGAATATCCGAACAATTATTATGTCCAGTAGTGTCATTGGCAGAAATATAATAATATACACTGCCAGTTTTACCTATTTCAGGAATTGTGGCCACCCATGTTCCGTATGTGGTGTTGCCTGTGTTCAGTGTCATAGTCAAAGCATCATATGACGATTTACCAGGTCGCATGTACCAAACAACTGCGGCGGATACCTCAATATCATCCTCAATATCTGAACGTATGACAAGTGCTTCATCGGCCATCGCAGTAATAATCGGAGTGTGATATATTGAAGGTGCGGAAATATCAGCAATTACAATATCTATGGTAGTGCCTGCTTGCCCATCCTGAATTTTCCCCAGAACGTAACCGCCCAATGTGTTGAATCTGGCGCTAGCGTTGATCAGATCGTTTAATTCATAACCAGAAGGAAAATTTGAGAGATCCACAATATACCTCCCAAGCAGATCTGTTGTTGTCATTAAATATTCACCCGTTCTTATATTGGTAATTTTAACAGTGGCATTGGCTATAGGATAGTCGACAGCATTTTTCACAAAACCATTGATATAATAACCTGGGCCAGAGGCGGAAAGTGCAGTTTGAATTGGAATAATAGAAAAGGAAATTATGAAGATGATTACTATGTTTAATAGTCTATATTTGCCTAAATTATTATCTCTACCTTTTTCTAGAATTGCCATTTTTCACCGACGCCTTCCTTTTTTATCACCCTTCTTGGCAACTTTTTCTTTTTCTTCTTTGGATTTCAGATAAAAAATTGCAATGACAGTTATTGTAACTACCCCTATGCCTATACCAATGCTTAGCAAAGTTGTAAATGGGATAGGTTCAGTTTCTGAAGTTTTCAATGTGATATTAACCCACTCTTTACTTATCATGGTGGGTGGAACCCATGAATAATAAAAAGAATCATGACCAGTGTATTTACCCTTTGTTACATCCACTGTTATCGTTTGGTTGTAGGCGGCGAACTGGAACCCGGGGAGAACAAACGATTCCACATCCCTTTGGAATGTACAATCTCCATTTTCATCGCTTAACCCGTATATGGAAATGCCGGTTTCCGTGTTTGTCAAAGTAACATTCGCTCCACTGACTGGTGTGCCATCCTCCATTTTGATATTTACATAAGCAAATGAAGGGGCTGCCTCGGAACTTCCACTGAATATACAGAGGGAACAAACAATCATCATCAACACTGTAGCGATGGCATATGTCTTTCTCATTTTAGTTGTCTTCAATGTCAAACCTCTTATTCTTTTTCCTCTTGAACACGACAAAGATTGTCAAGGAAATCATTATCGGCACGAGTATCAGACTGAATTCCGGAATCTCTATCAGAGATATATTAATTCTTTGGTATGGATGACCATCAGCCTCTACCCCGGAGATATGACTGGGCAATTGTCTACCGCCAACTGGTGGATCAGTGTTATAGCTATTTATATCAATTGTTCCATAAGAATATCCATACCAAAAGAGTTCCGAATCAATAGCGAATACCATTAGCTCCTGGCCATCGAGATAACCCGATGCGAGTTTGCCCAGGTCCACTAAATAATAACCAGCCGAATCAGCCTTGGTGACCACTGTTTCGTTTGTTGCATAGTTGCAGACTATGACCATTGCATTATTTGCATTCATATTCTTTGCAGTATATACATTGCCCCAGACAAAATACGGCGGAAGTATGATTCTCACATCAAAGTAGCCAGTTCTATTCGTGAGTCCATCAGTATCTATTACCCAAACAAAATATGTGACTATGCCCTTCCACATCTGCGCTGTGATTCGGAAGGAATACCAGCCCATGCCTGTTTCAAAATTGGCGATGATAGGGGTCATATTGCCGAAGAACATGTTTCCCTCTATATCTGTGTAATATATTACCACTCCTGTGATGCCGACATCGTCAGTGACGTAGGCAGTTAGAATGAAATCATCTCCTGCAAATACGTATGCTGGAGGCGTGGTTGTTACGACCGGGCCTTCAGGCTGAGCGAGTTGTGTAAAAGCTGTATCATTGCTCTGTCCGTAGTCGAAGCCATTTCTAGCCTTATATTCGCAAGTGGCAGTATTTAGCAAGCTATAAGCGCTCACATTCAAATCTATGGTAACAGTTATGTTGAAACTATGTAAACCAGGTGTGACATTCGTGAAGTACCAGGAATATGTGTTTCCGTTAATCGTAAGAATTCCTGTGCCATTAGTATCACTCACATAAGTTACGCCATAAGGCAAAGTGTCGTTGATCCATAAATGCGTGGCAATTCCGCTACCAGTATTGTTGAAGTAAATAGTGTACAGCAAGCTGTCACCAGGATTCGCATTTGTCTGATTAACACTCTTTTGTATGACGATTATCGGGCGTCTGATCAATGTGATTGCATAGTTTGATTCCATGCTGAAAGACAGATTGCTTTGGGCTTTGTAGTCACAAGTGGCAAGATTTGTCATAATGACTCCATCCAGTACGCTCGTGTTCACCCTCACCAAGATAGTAAAACTATGATTGCCTGGAACGACGTCTGTGAAATTGAAGTACCACACATTGCCCACGTTCCACTTTCCGGCGAACACGGCACCTGAAACATTCCAGGCGGTGTCATTGATGTAAATGCCCCAGATAGACAAGGTGTCGTTGATCCACAGGAAAGCGGCGTTGTCTGAACCGATATTGTTGAACTGTATCGTGTATACCAAGACATCGTATGGATATGCGACATCAAAGTTTACGGACTTAACAAGTTCAATGTCCGGCCTGGTAACCGTGACATTGGCCCAATCAATGCTGGAGGGGTAAGCAACCCAGCCAGTATCTGTATTTACACCATACTCACAGGTAACCTCATTTATCAGTATCTCCCCATCATGCAGGTTCAGGGAAGTGCTTACATTGACCGTTATCGTGAACGAATGCGGACCTGGAGATACGGTGCCAATGTTCCAGATATAACTGTTGCCGAATATTGAGGGCGTGATGCCAGTGAGTGAATCACTGTAATACGATACCCAATCAGGCAAAATGTCGATTATGATGACTTCAAACGCATTCCCACCGCCAGTGTTGTTGTAATATATAGTATATATAATAACGCCGCCAGGATTCACAGTGGCGATATTGGCGATTTTTACCACTTTGATATTCGGCAGACTGACCAGTGTATCCGCACGGTCCCGCGTTTCCTCGAATTTCAGATAACCGGATTGTATCGGGCCGGTGTAATTGCAGAAGGCCCAGTTGGTGAGCCAGGTGCCGTTCATTACACTGTTCGATATTCGCACCCTGAAGCTGAGGGAATAGTTTCCCGGGCCAACATTATCAAATCTCCACCTGATATCTCTGCCGACTTGATAATACGGCAGCGCACCTAGGGATATGAATCCTGACACGCCAGCAGGTAATGTGTCGTTGACCCATACATATCTGGCAGTACCGTTTCCTGTGTTGTTGTAGTATATCGTATAATAAAGATAATCTCCAGGATTGGCTATGGACTTGTCCACTGTCTTGTCGATATCGATCACAGGTCTGATCACTATAGTCCATGCATCACTGCTGCCATCAGATAGAGTATAGCCGTTTGGAAGTGTAAAGTTACACCAGATATTGTTGGTCAGGGGCGTCCAGTCGTCGACATTGGCGTTAATCGTGACCCTCAGAGTGAAGAAGTGATTTCCAGGTGCCACATTGTAGAAATCCCATCTAAGCACATTCCCACTTTGCCACGGAATCGGTGCGCCGCTCACACCGCGATACGTTACACCTATCGGCATTGTGTCCTCTATTCTCACCCAAGGCGATGTCAAACTTCCTGTGTTGTTGTACCAGATGGTGTAAGTAAGAATTTCGGTTGGATACGCGTATGTTTTGTCGACAACCTTGACTATCTGGAACTGGGGCATTCGTATAGTGGTCTCTGCCGATGCAGTCGTGTTCCAAGTAAATCCGTTCGGTATCTTGAATTCACACTTGACATCGTTTCTCAAGGTGTCACCATCAATAACGGTCGTGTTCACTCTCACACTAATTGTGAAGAAATGGAGTCCTGGCTGCACGCCGGTGAAAAGCCAGACCCTTGCGCCATTGATGATGCCCATGTATTGTCTGGAACTCACTCCAGGGCATGAGCTGTTTGTATCACTGATATATGTTACCCCTGCAAGTCCAGAAGGCAGCGTGTCATTTATCCACACATACTGGGCAGTCGAGCCTATGTTGTTGAACCAGATCGCATAGGTGAGAATGTCGTAGGGAGCCGCTATGGTCTTATCGACTATTTTATCAACGTCGATTACTGGTCTTATGACCCTTGTAAGGGCATAATCCTCACATGACCAACCATATATGGAGACGTTGTAGAAGCACTCAACTGTGTTGTTCAGCACAGTGTTGTGTTGTGTGCCAGGATCTATCCGAACGAGTATCCAGAACCAATGATTGCCGGGTGTGAGGTTCTCGAATTCAAACTGCCAGTAGTTACCTATGTACGAAGTCCAGAAATATCCTGAAACATCAGTCGCATTGTCGAGTATGTGTATTACCCCCGCTGGCAGTGTGTCGTTCACCCACACGTACGTCGCGTTAGCCGTCCCCGTATTATTGATGTAAATCGTATAATTGAGATAATCATTCGGATAAGCAACGCTCATATCCACTGTTTTGACAATGTCTATTATCGGGCCTGCCACGATTGTAAGCACATTGACCAATGATCCTGGCTGAGGTGCCCCAGTATTATCCGTGTAATTCAATTGTGCTGTGTTCCAAAGCTCGGTATTTGGGGCTACAAAATTCACTTGCACGGTAATGTTGAGCCAATGCACACCTGGTGCAACATTTGTGAAATTGAAGTAATATACACCACTGTTATTCCATGTTCCTGCGAAGTTAGAGTGCTGCCAAGCAGAATCATTAACATAGGTCACCCAACTTGGCAATGTGTCATTTATCCAGACGAAATTCGCGTTCGAACCGCCTGTGTTGTTGAACCAGATTGTGTAGTTGTACTGTTGCCCCACCGTCACAACATAATCTGTCGCGACCTTCACGACCGCCATCGCCGTAATAACGGTGCTGACCTCGTCCCATGACCCCTCAAGTGGATAGTCATTTGAAGCGGTGTAGTTAAGTGTTACATTGTTAATCACCGGAGAACTGGCCCCAGGATTGACAGTTACAACTATGATGAATGAATGAACGCCGGGAGCTACATTCGTGAATGTCCAATTCCAATATCCTGTCCATATGCCGCCTTCTGTAGCGTTAGTGTCTGAAACATAGGTCACATCTGGTGATAGTGTGTCGTTGATCCAAACAAAGGAGGCGATATCCGCTCCCGTGTTATTGAACCATATCGTGTATATCAGCATCTCATTATAACCTGCCGTGGCCAGATTCACTATCTTCTCGACAGTTATTATAGGTCTCCTGATCACTACATCTGCAGAATTGTTCAATGGGCCAATAACCAAACCGGCATCTGTGCTGTAATTGCAGAATGCCCAATTGGTTGCCAATATCCATGCGTCGGTTATGTCGGTATTCACCTGAACAGAGACATTGAACCAATAATCGCCTGTCGGAACATTAGTAAAGTTGAAATACAGATTTCTGCCGCTCTGCCAGAATGTTCCACCGAGATAAGATGAGTTGTCTGAAACATATGTCACATTAACGGGCAAGATATCAACTATCCAAACCGAAGCCGCATTTCCAGAACCGGAATTATTGAAGTACACGGTGTAATTGAATATCTCATTTGGAGATACGTAATAGGTGCTTGCGGTCTTGGCAAATGTCCCTATGGGCCTCATGACCAGGGTTTCTGCCCAGGCACTTGTCCTTGGGAACCTGTAGCCGTTATCCACCATGTAATCGCAGGTCACTGTATTGTTTAGTATGGAACTGTCAAACACATCGGCGTTGATAAGAACGATTATATTGAAGCTGTGGACACCAGGTGCCACATTCGTGAATGTATAATATCTGGTTAAACCGGCGGTCCAATTGAATACATTGGCATTATCCCATACATAAGTAACGCCTGATGGCAGGGTGTCGTTTATCCATACCCTAAACGCACTGTCGACGCCTGTGTTGTTGAAGTAAATCGTATAGGTGAGTGTATCGCCAGGAGATGCAACCGGCAGAACGACTGTCTTGTCGATGTCGATAACAGGTGCGATAACATGAGTTGTGGCATCGTTGCTCTCTGTCTGTACAACATCCACCGGTGTAATATGATTTGCGGATGTATAACCCCAGAATACGCTGTTGTTGAACCATCTGCAGTTGGGAACCGATGTGTCTATAGTAACTGTTATGGTGAAGAAGTAATTGCCTGGCAAAACATTCGTGAAATGCCAGGAGTGGAACTGACCCACCCATATATGAGGTCCAAGTGGCAGTCCGCTGGTGTCGGATTGATACTGCACTTCTGACGGTAAGGTGTCGTTTATCCATAGATCGCCGGCAGTTCCGCTTCCAATATTGTTGTACCAAATTGTATATATCAGAGTGTCACCAGGGTTCGCTTCTGCCAGATTAACTGTCTTGTCCACGTTGATTATCGGCCTGCGGATCGTTGTTGTAGCATTGTCGAAAATCTCGCCCATATCATAGCCGGACGGTGAAGTGTAATTCGCGAATGCCCAGTTTGTGATGATGGTTAAATCAGGAGTGCCCGTATTAACCAGGACCCTTATGTTAAAGCTGACTGATACCCCTGGCCCGATGCCAGTGAAGTTGAAATGCAGTTTGTTGCCGTTTATCCATTTGTCAACGAACGGTGGCATTGAGAGAGTGCCTGTGGTATCGCTCACGTAACTCAGCCACGACGGCAGTGTATCGTTCACCCATATCATGCCGGTGGCGTCAGTTCCCATGTTCGTCAGCGTTATCGTGTACACCAATTGGTCGCCAGGACTGGCATCGTTCAAATTCACGTTCTTTATTATATTCAAGACAGGTTCCGCGACAGTAGAATACGCCCAATCAATCGAGCCGGTCATCTCGAATCCTTGCGCGTCGGTGTAGTTGAGCTGCACCATATTGGACAAAAGAGTACCAGGCGCATTGGTATCGGTCACCTGCACGGTAATCGTGAACCAATGGCTCCCTGGCTGGACATTTGTGAAATTGTAATACCAGGTAACACTGTTGTTCCATGCCCCGGCAAGTGTCGCCGAAGAACTTCCGATTGGTGCTGGAGCGGTGTCTGAAATGTAATTTACTCCGCCTGGCAATGTGTCATTTATCCACACGTAAGGTATTGTAAAGTTGCCGGTGTTGTTGAAGTATATCGTGTATATGATAGTATCACCTACCTTGACAACACCCTGGCTCACTACCTTGACGACAGCCAGTATCGCAACTAATGTGGTCGCATCATCTTCATCACCAGGAAGGTCCAGCCCTGTAGTGGATGTATAGTTCAATAACACATTATTTACCAGTAATGTGCCATTTATCACGCTTGGGTTTATGTACACTCGAATATCGAAAGAATATGTGCCGGTAGGTACATTTGTAAAGTTAAACCACAAATATTGACCGCTTCTTTCGCAAATGCCGGAAGTGTCGCTTATATAAACGACTCCGATGGGCAGGGTATCTGTTATGTTAACCCAACCAGCAGTACCTATGTTCACATTCGTGAAAGTGATGGTATATGTAAGATAATCACCTGGACTGGCAATATATCTGTTAACATCCTTATCAACTGTTATGTTTGGCACAAGAATGTGGGTAGATACAATATAATTCGAAGGTTCGAATTCCACACCGTTGCTGTTGCTGTAGTTCAAGAATACAGTGTTTGTAAGCCAGTTGCATTCCGCAACTGTTGCGCTGACATTAACGCTAAAATAGACATAATGAACTCCGGGGGCCACATTCGTGAACTCCAACCAGATTGTCTGACCGCTCACTGCCAACCAGATGAAGTTATGATTGCCATAATCGCCGCTACTCGACAGGTCAAATTCAAGATCGGGGTCAAGTATGTCTGTTATGTTGACATATGCGTCGGCCCATCCCGTGTTGTTGAAGTAAATCGTATAAGTCAGCACATCTCCGATCGTGGCTTCGGTTATGTCGACGACCTTTTTCACAGTAATAATCGGTGTGTAGACTATCGTGGCCGCCCAATCGGAGCTGCCAGCATATTGGTAACCTCCGGTTTCATAATTGCAAGTTACCGTGTTCATGAGAACAGTACCATTCGGCGTGTTGTCATTCACTCTGACGGTGATTGTGAAGAAGTGATTTCCAGGCGCTACGTTTGTGAACGTCCAGTTGTAATTGCCGGTCCGTACGCCGCCCTCGGTGAGGTTGGTGTCGGATATGTATGTCACCCCACTAGGCAATGTATCGTTTATCCAAACATTATCCGCAGGAATCTGGCCGGTATTGTTGAACCATATTGTGTACAATAGAAAATCGCCAGGTTCGGCGATGGTCTGATTCACCATCTTTTCAATGATTATAGTAGCCCTATCCACAATTGTGATAGCATTATCCCAGGATTCAAACAATTTCACTCCTGCAGCATTTGTGTAATTCAGGAAGGCCCAGTTCTCCAATACTGTACCGGGGTCCACGGGGTCTACCGTGACATTGATCACGAACGAGTAATCGCCTGGTGCTATGTTCGTGAAATTGTAATACCAAATCGTACCGTCATTCCAAAAACCGCTGAAGCCAGGTGTCTGGAAGGCTGTGTCGTTTTGCCAGGTAACGCCCGATGGTAAAGTATCATTTATCCAGACATATGCCGCATTTGTCGAGCCAGTGTTGTTGAAGTATATTGTGTACTGTAACCAATCGCCAGGACCGGCATTGCTCTGGTTCACGGTTTTCACGATTGCGATATCCGAGATTATCGTTACCACGCTATCGGATGATTCGGCCATCGGATAGCCGTTCTCCGCCGTGTAGTTCAGCCACACCCAGTTCCACAATTCATCGCCAGGCGAATGTCCAGTGTCTGTTATCCAGACGGTTATCTGGAACGAGAAAGTTGAAAAGCCGGGGACATTCGTGAAATTGAAATACAGTCTTTGGCCGCTTTGACCGGTCGGTGCCGTGAACCACGATATCAGGTTTGCAGTGTCCGTAACGAATATCACGCCATCAGGTAGCGTGTCGTTTATCCAGACAAAGGGGGCAATTCCAGAGTCCCAATTTGTGAATGTGATGGTATAGTTCAGGTAGAAGCCCGGACTTGCGACCGAATAATCCACATCCTTCGTGACGGTGATGGTCGGCCTGTTTATGTGTGTCGTGGCATTATCGAAGGTAGTTTCGAACGTCAGGCCGCTCGAAAGACCGTACATGCACGTCACATTGTTGACGAGCTTCGGGCAGTCCTGCGTGCTCGAATCGACCAACACCGTTATCGTGAAGCTGTGCGCTCCTGGCTGTACATTCGTGAAGTTGAAATAGAGATATCTGCCGCTGAAACCATAAGGAGCTGTGAAAGTAGCACCGACGACTAAATTCGCTGTGTGCATGCCAGTGAATAGTACCCAAGGTGGAAACTCGTCCGATATCCGCACGTTGTCCGCCATGCCGCCGCCCGTGTTGTTGAAATATATGGTGTAAACCAGATAATCACCTGGATTGGCCTCGGCCAAATTCACGGTCTTTTGCACAACTATGACCGGCCTGACTATAATGGTAGTGGCCCAATCCTCTGATTGCCATCCGAGACCGTTCTCCAACACGTATTCGCATACTGCCCAGTTCGTTAAATTCGTGCCGTTGGTCAGGTTTGTGTTGATTGCGACAGTAATCGTGAACGAATGTACGCCAGGGGGAACATTCCCGAACCTGAACAGGAGTGGGTTGCCAGTTGTATCTTTGCTCATAAGATATGCCCCTGCAGTATCACTGCTATACATCACGCCAGCCGGCAAAGTATCGTTGATCCAGATGTGGGCTGCATTTCCGTGTCCCGTGTTGTTGAACCATATTGTGTATGTGAGCGATTGGCCGGGATAAGCTATCGTTTTATCCACGCTTTTCTGTACAACTATCTTCGCACACACAACCCATGTGGTCGCTTCCGCGCTGGTGTTCCAACCTACGCCGTTATCCATCTCGTACTCGCATGTCACATAATTGGTAATGTTCGTGTCATCGGGTGTGGTTGGATTGATTGTGGCAGTGATGGTTATGGTTGTAAGACCGGTAGGTAAATCAATAATATGCCATGAATATGAGTACGCTCCGGATATCGAAAGGGTATAGCTGAGCGTGGGCGGGTTCATGGACCAGCCGATTCCCTGCAGCCATGTCGGGAAGGTTTCATTCACCCATGCGTGACTCGCATTTATACTACCATTGTTCCATATCAAAATTGAGTAAGTGATACCGTCTCCCGGGGCAGCTATCAACTTGTCCACGGTCTTTGCAATTTCTATGATTGGGCGGTTGACCATGGTCTCGGCAGTATCATTGGAGCTAGGCAGGGTATTTCCGAGATTGTCAGTGTAATCAAGATAAGCTGTGTTATTCAACCACCATGTGTCTGCCAAAGCTGGACTTATTCTGGCTGTGACGACGAAACTATAGAATCCTTGCGGAAGGTTCGTGAAATTGAAGAATAGGTACTGGCCGCTTGCTCCGCTGCTGCCATAATAAATGCCGAGCGAGGAAGCCGCCGTATCGGTGACATAACTCACACCATCTGGCAATGTATCGTTTATCCAGGCATACAATATTGTGAAATTCGCAGTGTTGTTGAAATAAATAGTATAATTCAGGTAATCGCCGGGATTGGCATAAGCCATGTCCACAGTCTTTTCGATGACCATCGCGCTGACAATTGTTGTTGCATCTGCGCTGGAACCAGCAAATTCGTAGCCACTGCTTGGGCAGGTGTAGTTCAACTCAACAGTGTTATAAAGGATTGTTCCGGAATTGGTTGTAGCATTAATCTGCAATATTATCCAACCGAAATGAATGCCCGGTGCGATAAGCCCCATATACCATGTTAACCTCAGGCCGTTTGTGATGTCTGACATGCCGAACGACGATGATGTAGCCAGGTATGTGGTTCCACTAGGTATTGTATCATTTATCCATACATCTGCATTATAGGAGCCAGTATTGTTGTACCATATGGTATAGTTCAACAGGCTTCCGGGACTAGCTACTGCTTTATCTACATATTTTTGAACCGTTATTACAGGTCTGTTTAAAGTCACATCAGCCGAGGCTTTTGATTCTGGACCGTGAACGCCGGTCATGGTAGTGTAATTACAGAACACCCAGTTCCTCATTAGCGTACCATCAGTATCATTGGTGACTGTCACGTTCACTATGAACAAGTGGGAACCGGGAGCCACATCTCTGAACACCCACCTATATGTATTACCTATGTTTGTCGGAATCTGACCGCTTGTATCGCTATTATATGCAATTCCTATCGGCAGTGTGTCGTTGATCCAAACGTAACTGGCATTTCCGTTGCCATTGTTGTTGTACCGGATTCTGTAGAAAATCTTATCTCCAGTATTCACAATATTTTTTGGGTGTACTGTCTTTTGTACAATGATCAATGGTCCGCCAATGACAATGATATCAGCATAATCGGAATAAGGCCCGTACTTCAAACCGTTTGCTTGAGAATATTCTATATATGCCCAATTTCTGAACCATTCTCCTTCTGTTAAATTTCCAATCAATTGTACAGTAATGTTGAAATAATGTACTCCCGGTTCTACGTTCGTGAAATTGAACCATAGTTGCTGGCCGCTAGCTCCGCTGCTAGCGTAATAGGATGCTGAAGTAGGCGAGGTCGCAGAGGTGTCGCTCACATAGGTTACCTGATATGGCAACGTATCGGTAATCCATACGTTTGTTGCATTTGCAGTATCATCAGTATTGTTAAAGAAAATGGTATAAATCACTGTTTCGCCAGGAGCAGCAAATGTCTGGTTAACAATCTTCACGATGTTTATCACCGGTCGTATCACATGAGTGCTGGCATTGTCAAAAGTCGTATAGCCCGCAGGGGCGAAGTCACAGCTAACAGTATTATTCAGCCAGGTGCAGAAAGGCGTGGAATCAAGAATTCTTACCATGATGTCGAACGAATGCGGGCCCCTTAGCACATTTGAGAACCGATATTGCACTGGATTGCCAGCCACAATTCTGTAATCAAAAGTCGCCCCTGTTACCAGGTTTGCAGTGTCGCTGTCATATGAAATCAAACCCGGCCATCCTGGCAGTGTGTCATTTATCCAAACGCGGGAAGCGGTTGCGTTGTAGTTTGTGAATGTGATTGTGTAATTGAGGTAATCGCCAGGTAATGCCTCTGAGAAATCAACCGTCTTGTTGATTATGATGTCCGGCCTTACGATTATGGTGCTTGCATTGGCAATAGATTCCGGGGCTTTGGTGAACTCTGTTGTGTAGTTACAGAACACCCAGTTGGTCGCAATGGTGTTATTTGATACCCAAGAATTCACTCGGACAATTATGTCGAACTGATGTAATCCGAGTGGAAAAGGTGGAACGTTGGCAAATTCAAAATACAGATTCTGACCCACTCGGTTGAAGTTCTGGAAATACGGTTCAGAGGTCGTTTCCAATGGGTCAACGGCGGTGTGGTCTATGTATGTGACCTCGGTCGGAAGAGTATCGTTTATCCACATATAAACGGCGTTCGTACCGCCTGTATTGTTGAAGTAGATGGTGTATGTGAGTAATTGACCAGGATAAGCCTGGGCCAAATTAACAATCTTTTCCACGGTAATGTTGGAAACTACGACCAGAGTTGTCGCACTGTCATTAGTGGGGTTTCCAGGAATGGAGATTGTTCCATCTCCGAGGGCAGTATGATTGCAGAATACCCAATTTATCATGGTTGTATTGTCGGGGGTGGTAGAATTTATAAAGCCATCAATGTCGAAAGCATGGTTTCCGGGTGTTACATTGAAGAATGTCCAATTATGAACCTGGCCCCACGAGTTGTGAATACGCGGGCTACTCGACCACCCTGGCGAGACAGCAAGACTGTTGTCGCTGGTATAAATAAACTCATTCGGCAGCGTATCATTCACCCACACTATCGAAGCATCCCAGGTATCTGTGTTGTTTATCCAGATAGTATAAGTTAATGCCTGGCCCGGGCTTGCCTCTGCAAGGTCCACTGTTTTGTTTACAGTGATGTTGGGTGTATACACTGTGATATTGCACACCGCGGAATCCGTCCTGTCGCTGTAATATCCCCATTCCGGGCACCATTCCGGGATCGTTGTAGTGTTCTGGCCTTCCATGCCCCCCAACGTAGCATTGCACCATATCGTCGAGTTGTCTGTCCTGTATTCACCGGGCTGGAGAGTGATAAGGTATGCTCCATTCAAATCTGTTGTGTTTGTGTGTGAGATGAACGAGTTCGTGAAGTTGTAATTCTGTACCGTGACATCTACTCCAGGGATACGATTGCCAAGCATGTCCTTCACAAAGCCATAGACTATGGCAGGTTCGGTGGGCGAAGTGGTGGCCATTATCTTCTCAAGAGGAGAAAACGCTGTTGGAACACCTCCACCGTCCAACGAGGCTATGAAGTAATAGTAACTTTCACCTTCGACAACATCACTGTCTACATACCAGTCTGATGTAGTAGCATTGATATATTGTGTTTTATTGAATCTCGGACCATCGCCCCATATGTAATTGGACCTGTAAACCCTGTATCCGCCCGGAGGCTGGGTTGCTATGTCCCAATTCAGAAGTATGTCAGGGCCGTCGCCGTAATTCCGCGCTGTGAAGTTATGCGGAGCAGAGCCTGGGGCTTGAGTCACCAGGTTGAGGTTTTTTGTTACAGGTGTCGACCCTCCTGTGGCACTCACTGTATTGTTGGTCCAGGTACCGTTCGTTGCATACAGGTTAATTGTGTCGCCGTTACTAACCTGGAAGGTATATTCACCAAAATTGCCACTAGTATCTTGGCTGCACCCGAGGAAACAGTCTTTGGCAGGATAATTTGCTATTACCGTGGCGTCGGTTTTGATTGTGCCAGAGACGTCGTACACTATGCCATTTATGACTACTGGGTTTGTCGGCCCCGCCCTTACACCATTTCTCGTATTCATCGCGGTATCATAGACCAGTTCATCACCTATATCACCGTTCTTGTTCCAGTCTATGACATGGAAATGGACAGAGAACTCGTCGCCTATGGCAATTCCCAAGTCAGATAAAGATATCAAGGCTTCCATTCGTGTTCCGTCGCTGGCAGCTATGGCGGTCGCGGTAGTAATTTCATTCCATTCCTCGAAATTCTGATCATTGTTGGAAGTATCGAATTCATACGCTGTAACATTGCTCACCTTTCCATACTGGCCCCTGATGTCGAGCAACCGGTCTGCTCCTATTCCATTCACCAGGAAACCGTCGGATGTGTCATTGTTTATGTCGATGAAGACCAGCACGGCATCCTCGCCCAACTGCGGTTTATAGGTGGTTGGCGGTTTGATATTCGGGCTTGCCTGTCTGGTACTTTTTGTAGCATTCTGCGGCTGGCTTGTAGGTGCTGGCTCCGCCCTTGTTGATTCTGAAATAGTGTCATGATAAATATCCTCGACCACCGGAACATCGAAACCTGCAAACATCGCACCCGCGACATCCAGGTATAAATTAAGATTGTTATTTTCCTGCAGTTCCCTGAATTCGGTTGCGTCAAGTCTCGAAGCGTTATAGGCGGTGAGTTGATTTCGTGAACGTACATCGCCCGGGTCATCAGTAATGACCTGACCTCTGCCAGTCCAGTCTGCGAAAGCGCCATCGATATTGATCAAGGCAGGAGCACTGTCCACATAGGCAAAGGCGCCCATTCCCTGAACAATGATGTTGGAATTTACTGAGGTGAAATCTGATGGCTTGAACAAATAATTGAAGAATGAGCCAGTTGGTGCCGATACAGTATTATAATAAAGAGTTAATGATTCAGAAACATTGGTTGTAATGGTTAACGGGAATGAAATCACATCATTGGCCAAATTTCTAAAAGTATATCCAGACGGAAGAGTGGAATCGTTAACAACAACAGACCCACCAATAGCAGTAAGGGTAAGGTTGAGAACGGGTGCATTGCCAGTGATTACCCCAGACTGATCAATGGCACTGGCCTGAGAAACATGCAAGATACTTCCAATGTTGGTTGCAGGATAATCAGAGAAATCATGCTCTCCATTTGAATCAGATACATAAAATACAGCGGTTATGGGATTTCCCCGGCTTGACCCGATGTCAGTAAGGTTAACTCTCGTTTCGACACCTGCCCCGTTCGAATATGGGATTGGGTTAATTCTCTGCAATGGGTTACGCATATCAGAATAGGAATCCACTGGCTTGTTGTTTTCAAAACCATTGATGTCGCTATGATTCCTTGCATTGTTGAACATAAGACACGCGGCACTCTCGATTTGTCCGTCGTGCCCAAATAACTTAATATTGTAATCTGCACCGGTCCCTTTTATCCTGTATCCAGTGCTCTCGTCCATATCTGAATCTATGAATATTCTAACAGTATTGCCGGATGAATCCCCGAACATCTCGCCAGCCACCTCCAGGTAAAAGTAGGCATTGAAGGCATCGGTTATTAGTTTATAACTCACGATATTCAGAACAGGGTTTATCTGATCATTAAGCCGTTCCGTATTATTAGCAATGTTATTCCATTCCCCGAATTGACCGTCAATGATTATATTATCTCTGTCCACACGCGGTAATGAAAGTAAGAACGGCAACATGCCTGAAATGAGCAATAGGACAACAACGCCAATGGCTATCATACGATACCAGTCCGTTTCCTCTCTCTTGCGCATGATTGACGGCTGTTTTTCTTCCTGTTCATCTTCCTCAATGAGCGGCATGCCGCATTCCGGGCAGATATCCTCGCTGGGATTGGCCATGCTCTGACAGAACGGGCACTCGATGCCGTAAACATCAAAATCAATTACCTCGGTTGTCTCCTCGACAAATTCCTCGGTCTCCTCTTCGGGCATCAGCTCGTCAACAGGTTCTTCCGGGGCGATTGGTTCCTCTGGCTGAACATCCTCAATCGGCTCGTCTATCAAGACACCATTCTGAAGTTTTGCGAAGCATTCGGGGCATGATGATGATTCCAGAGGTATGAACTGTGCGCATCTTGGGCAACCGAACATCTCGGGAATATCGGTCCAGCATTCCTTGCATTGGGTTGTTCCCATGGAAAGGGGCTTGCTGCAGGTGGGGCATTTGAATTCATCCTCGCCCAGTTCAGCCGGCATATCGGCTTCCGGGACTGGCACAACTTCATCGGAAAGTCCAAGTTCATCACCCATATCGAACGCGGTCTCGCCGCCCACAACTCCGAGGTCCCAGTCCTCGTCCGTCTTTTCGGTCTCAGGTTCCGGTTCCGGGGATGTGGCTCCTTCAAATTCAGCACCGCATATTAAACAGATGGGAGTATCGATAGGGAGTTCAGCACCGCAACTGACGCAGGCAAATGATTCCTCTGGTCCAGGCAATTCAGGCTCCGCTTCCGGAACGATATCTTCTACAGGGGATTCCTCGGTTTCCGGTGCTGATTCCGGGGATGCGATTTCGTCAAATTCAGCGCCACATATCAGGCATATCGGAGTACCGGTCGGGAGTTCAGCGCCGCAACTGACGCAGGCAAATGATTCCTCTGGTCCGGGCAATTCAGGTTCAGCTTCCGGGGCGATATCCTCTGCAGGGGATTCCCCGGTTTCAGGTATTGCAGGGGCCATCGGCATTCCTGGTTCCGCTCCGCAGATAAAACATGATTCGGTCTCGGCGGGTAATTCAGCGCCGCATTCATTGCACACAATGGAATCGGTGGGCGTCTCAGTCTCGAAAGTGAAACTGCACTCGGTGCACTCGGCCGCACCGGCGGGATTTTCCGCGCTGCAGACCGGACACTGGACTGTCTTGCCTCCTCCATCGCCTTGGTTGTCAAGGTCATTCTTTGACATGTTTGTCACCCTTTTGCGTCTCTGCCAGCCTCGCCTAGAGACTTCTACGCTGCCCGGCGATTTTGTTCGGGCGCGGCTGACTATATGTAGATGACTAACGTATAAGTTTAACTAGTATATATATCTTTTGTTTACCACTATTTAAAATTTGTTAAAAGTAAATAAAAGTAAAGAGGGCCTGCGCGTTTCCGCGCAGGCATTTCCTTGTTGCTTTCTAATTGCTTGCTTACGGGAGATATGGTGCTGGTGCGTTCTCTGGTGTTAGAAGTAGGTTGTCGTAGTTGATGTCATATTCGTAGGTACCGCCACCAGCCGAGAACACCCAGAATCCGCCAGCGTAGTAGATCGGGGTAGCATCGTTGCAGCTGCCTTGACCGAAATTGGCCTGGCCGTAGAACGCTGCCTTGTAGACTCTGCCCGCGTATGTGCCGTATGGAACTCCGGGCGTGTATGTGGCCGAGTCCTGTATGACCGCGCCGTTGCTTATCCACATTCCTGGGTTGTCAGGGTTGTTCAGGTAAGCGCCGTCAAGGGTTCCGGCCTGTGCGTAGAACGCCTTGTTGCCTGGAATATATCCGCCGCCGGTGTAGAAGTCAGTGGTGCCGAGCGACCATGTACCGGTGTTATCTCTGACGTCTGTGTGGAGTCCGACTGAATTGTTGTAAATAGAGTTGTTGACCCAGCCTGCAGATGTGGATACCATGGTCCATGCATTTCCACCAAGTGTTACCTGGTTGATGCCTGCCGCAGTGATCTCGCCCCAATTAAGGTCAAGTTCGCCTGCACCCATAGCACCAGGTTCACAAGGCACGAACACGCCGTCAGGAATGCCAGTACCGACGAACAGCCAGTAAGCATAATCTATGCCCAGCAGGAAGTTGGTACCTCCGCCGG
Organism: Methanobacteriota archaeon; assembly: GCA_013791785.1. Lineage (GTDB taxonomy): Archaea > Thermoplasmatota > Thermoplasmata > SG8-5 > SG8-5 > UBA147. The sequence goes on along the minus strand of VMTD01000142.1, from coordinate 4,506 downwards.
GGACCGAGTACGTGTTGTAGGATATCGGGTTCGAGCCTAAGTTTGCCTGAGCCAGCGTTAGTGTTGCTACAATTCCAGTATCAAGTACCAGTTGTGCGGCTGTTGACGCGTTGAGGAAACCTCCAGCATCCTTGTAGGCTGCCGAGACATTCTTGGGCACTGATATCAGATTCCAACCGGCTATTGGCTGCCAGAAGAAACCGCCTGTCTTTATCAAGACGTGTGTGTAGTTCCAGGTGTTGTTCACAGGGTATGTCGGGAAGGCCCATGCCAGATTAGTTGATGCCAATCCGCCAAGAGTAGCAGTTACGTTGCCATATATCGCCCAGACACCGAGCAAGTAGAGCGCGCAGGTCGAGTTGTACCAACCGTCTGTTGTTACACCGCCGATGCCGTCGAACTCAATGCCGTAAGGTCCTGGTGATCCAGTACCCCACAGCGTCTGGAGTGACGAGGTCTCGTTCGTCTGCAGTGTCACCCAGGAGTAGTGACCGGGTGCGTTACATCCGTAAATATCTGTGATGTTCACGCTGATGATGAATAGTTGGCCTGGTAGGTATGTGTTGGTGATTGGTGCCGGCAGTATGCCGTTCCACCACGGTATCCATTCGATATCGATATTATATGGTATACCATAGGTTCCGTTGCACCAACCGTCTCCGGAGTTCGTGGATAGTATCATGCTGTAGTTCTGCCAAAGCAAACCAGACACTAGGTCAGGTTCGGTGAAGTTCACCCATATTGGTCCACCAAGCGTGTAATTCGCCGGCTGGAGTGTGACCAAGTACGCGCCGTTACCGTCTGTCAAACCTGTCCATGTGAACAGCACACCGGTGATGTTGGTTGTTTGTACAGTTACTGTGGCTCCTGTCCTGTTGACTGGTTGGTATCCGGCTGCGATAGAACCGTTGTACAGCATTGCAAATCCGTGTACGATGAACGGCTGTTCACCTGAAGCGAATGCCAGTGTCCTCTGCCCTGCGGCAAATCCGTCATACAGGTTTCCAGAGGGGTCTGTGACGTTCACCCAGTACGTGACTGACTCTGCCACGACCTCGGTTATGCTTGATGTCCAGAATCTGTGGTTCGAGCCCATTGCCCAACCGTCGTTGACCATCACTGTTGATACAACAATACCTGTACTGTTGCGCGTGTACAGGTTGTGCGTCAGTCCGGTCAGTGTGTCCTGGAAGTCGTGCGAATCCACTCTGATGGTCTGTGTCGAGCCGGTGGCAACGGTTGCTCCGCTAGCCGGTGTCGGCGCTGTGTAGGTGACTGCCGGGGCGGTCGTGTCAGCAATGTTGTAAACCAACAGAGCCGGTGTTGCATCCCAGTTACCATCTGAAGCCCTTGCCTCAATGTTGCGGTTACCGAGCGTCCAGTTGTGCAGATCAATAGCGGCGGTGAATGTTGTGTTCACGCCGATTACGCCTGCAATCATTGGAATCCATACACCTGCGTCAACACGGTACTCGGCTGCGATAACATTCGAGTTACCAAGGCCGGTGTCGTCTCCGAACACGGTCAATACAATATTATCATCTGGCAGTTGTCCGATATATGGTGTCGGAAGCATGCTACTGATATAAGTTTGTGGCGCAACGCCGGCTGTGATGAAGGTTCTGTTCATGTCACCGCCGAGTGCGTTGGTAAGAACATCGGTATGCCCCTGGCCTGCGAAATCAACATAGTATGTTGTTTCCGCGACAAGTGCGCCGTATGTGATGTTGAACCATATCTGGTTCGCGCTCCAAGCACCCGCCGGGGTCGGCAGGTTCGTTGTGTAGCCAACTATCAAATTGTTCATTGGCTCGCTGAACTGATGCACATGTGTTCCGGCTATAAGTGCCACACCGCCAGAGCCATCAATTGGTATTGATGCTGTTATGGTCGGTGCTGTGGCGTCGATGACATACGGTCCAGCCTCTGGAGCAGTTCCTCCTATCGGGTCGGGGTCGTCAACTGTTCCGGTGGATGCGTACCAGTCGTATGTTCCATCGGCTGGCGCTGTCCAGGAATAGGGCGAAACATCATCCGGGTCATCAGCAATGAAGATCCAGTTGGTGCCGCCGTTTATGCTGTAGAACAGTCTTTCTGCTGCACCCAGCGTGCCTGCCTCTGTGTAGGTTATGTCAAAGGGTCCGAGCGAGGTCGCTGTTCCTACCGGGCCTGTTGCGTTGACCCAGCCGGGTGCTGCTGCATTCTGCGCTGGTGCGCCAAATACCGCGCCTCTAACAGCCTCTGTGTTCAAGAATCCGGTTCCTGTCCCCGCCCAGTAAATGACAAGGGAATACCAGTTGTTGGGTACTGGTGCATATAGCAATGTTGCTCCGGTTGAATTGCCGACTTCGACCCAGGGTCCGATGTTGGCTGCGCTCTCGAGCACGCCGTATCCGTAGATATTCGGCACGCCTGCCATTGCTACCCAGTCAACGCTTGTTGCCGTGAATGTCGGGCTGGGTATCTTGGTCAGGGTTGAGTCCAAAAAGGTGTCTGGGTCAGTCAGCCAAACCATTGCTTTTGTTGGGGTGCTGGTTGTATAACCGTTCGGTACCACTCCAGATACATATATTTGCCCGTACGCCGGGTCTGCCACTGCATGTGGGTCTCTTTCGATGATCATGCCCAGTATTTCACCACCGACTGTGGGTGTTGGGAATCCAGAGCTGTCCACCATTGCAAAATGCGTTAGTGTAGTTCCAATAATTTCCTTGCTACCTAGGTCCCCCAATGCAACTGGGCCCAATTCAATTTCTCCAGGTCTTGGCAAGACATAGTGTCTTGCTAATCCACCATCTGGTGAAGTGGCGTCCGCAGCATCTGCAATGTTTCCAGTACTACCATCTGTTGTGGTCTGCCACGTGTGGCTAGTTTGGGCTAAGACCGGTGTTGCCAACATTGCAAAAGCTGTTGCCACCATTGCAAGCGCCATAAAGGTCGCTAATATCTTTCTTTTTTCATTCATAGTTTTCATCTCCTCTATTTTTCCTCTTATTCTCTTGTTGTTCTTTCCTCCTTGGTTTTGTCTGATTTAATGCTCGTGAGCGCCTTTTCAAGTTTAGGCTTTTCTTGAACCCTTGTTCAAGGCCTCCCATATGATTTCTGTGATATTGTGAATCGTGATTTATCCCTTTTCTTTCCGGTCTTTCTTATGTATTTCTATTTCTGTATTGTATATTAAATAATTAAAAGGGGGGCCCCTTTCGGAGCCCCATTTTCTATTTATGGTCCTGGGTTGGTTGTGGGCATTACTGGAATAGTGCCAGCTGCTGCCGTGACTACCATGTACGCTCTGCCAGGCACCAATACGAAGGGTGTACCGATTCCAGTGTATGATTTGTATCCCGAAGTTGGATCCCACCACGATACCTTGGAACAGGTTGTGCCAGCGTTGTTGGTTACGAAATCCTTGAGAGCTTTGGCGTCGTTATTGTAAGTACCTGACCACAAATCACTGTGATAGGGCACTGTTATCCAGTTTTGGTTACCACCAGTGATTGTTGCGCTGTAGGCTAGAGCATAGCTTGCAGGAGAATACCATCCGACCATTTTGTACGTACCTGCGGCTGCTGTGACCACCATGTATCCTCTCCCAGGCACTAATGCGAAAGGTGTGCCGATTCCAGTGTATGACTTGTAACCGGAGGTTGGATCCCACCACGATACCTTGGAACATGTCGTACCTGAGTTGGCTGTGATGTCGTCTTTCAGAGCCTTTGCGTCGTTGTGGTATGTCCCTGAAGTCAAGTTCATGGCATATGGCAACGCAATCCAGTTCTGGTTACCGCCTGTAATTGTTGCGCTATAGGATAAAGCGTAAGCAATCTTGTGTGCGATGGAGTTCACCTTGGTCATGTTCTCTCCGCCAGCGCTCTTGGAGTGTACGACCCAGGCGTAGCTGTTGGCGTCCGAGTATGCGAGTGTGTCATTGTAGTTCAATGTGGTTACTTCGGCTATGTTGGCCCAGCCCCATGTTCCGTTAAGTGAAGTTGTTCGGTATATCACATAGCTGGTTGCGTCTGCCTTGGCGGTCCATTGCAAGAGTATGCCGGTGCTTCCTGCGCCATAGTGGGTTGCGTTCAGGTCATTGACCTGCGCCGGGATGATGCCCGCGCCGCCCGTGGTCGTGAACTGGAATGCCACATCTGCTTGCACTACTGGGTTGCCTGCAAGATCCAGGAATGTCGCGGCACTCAGGTTAACGTAATAGATTGTGCTTGCTACGAGTGTGAATCCGGTCTTCACGTATGTTGTGGTGGTGGTCCAGCTCCATGTTCCGCCTGGGAGTGTGTCTTGCGCGAGTGTTCCCACTGCCTGCATTGGCTCGCTGAATGTCAACGTGTATGTGGCAAGTGCTACTGCAACTCCGACTGCGTTATCTGCTGGTGTCGGGACAACGGTTGGGTTCGTGAAGTCGCCAGTCGTGAAGTTCTTTGCCAGGTCGCCGCCTGCCGCGTTTAATGCAACATCGGTGAAGTTGTTGTATGTTATCGTGTAAAGCGTCAT
>VMTD01000112.1 GCA_013791785.1 Methanobacteriota archaeon | reverse complement strand
TTTGCCAGCAACAGATAGGGGCCCGGGGAGCCCTTTAACTAAACAATCTTCGCCTTCTGACATTTGCTTTGAAATATTATTCATCGTCTTTCATCCGCAGACCTCAAGGTCGCGGCATCCAGGCGAAGCATGTTTAGTGAAGCGCAACATAGAAAGATTTCCAAATGAATTCATGTTCCAATTGACTTCTGAAGAATATAGTTTTTTTAGGTCGCAAAACGCGACCTTAGACATAGATGGCGCTTTAACATCACAAATTGTGACCTTAGAAAACGGTAGAGGCAAGCATCGTAAGTATCTACCATATGCCTTCACAGAACAGGGAGTTGCCATGCTGTCCGCTGTGTTGCGAAGTGAGACCGCCGTGAAAATGAGCATCCAGATAATCAACGCTTTTGTAGCCATGCGCCGTTTCATCGCTTTGAACGCCCAAGTATTTCTGAGGCTGGACACGTTCGAACTGAAGCAATTGGATACCGATAAAAAGATGGAACAGGTGTTGAATGCCATAGAGTCCAAGGACATCCAGCCGAGGCAGGGCATCTTCTTCGATGGCCAGATATTCGATGCTTACAAGTTTGTATCAGACCTGTTCAGAACCGCGAAGGAATCCATTGTCATCATCGACAACTATCTGGATGACAGCGTTCTCACTCACCTGACCAAGCGAAAGAAGAACGTCAGGGTACTCCTTCTTACCAAGAATCTCTCCAAAACCCTGGCTCTGGACGTAAACTACCAGCCCCAAAGTGGCTGGCGTTTGTTACAGGGCTGGAAGTTTACGAGCATAGGCCATGCACCTAACTTATCAAAGCCAACGTGCTTTGATTTCATATGCTAAGAATTGCACGGTGCATGGCGGATTCCCACGGCCCCGGAAGAGTGGCCGTTAGGCCGATTAGACTGATGCCCGGATGTAGATGGTGACGCCGGTGTAGGTGAGGGACGGGGAGGACTGCTTCATAGTCCAGGTAGAGGGTGTGGGTGGTGGTCTCGATGGTACCTTATAACATGGCATGGACAACATCGACCCCGTGAAATGGATGGGGCGCTGGACGGGTAATTGCTCTTTCCTGGATTTAACAAGCTTCCAGACCCTCGGGGCGACCATCAGGTTTATTCGAGAAGCCACTTCCAAAGCGTTTTATAATGAATATTTTTGTCGTCAATCTGTTCGAGACCTTCCCTGTCCCATGTGATGATTGTCCCATCCTTCATCTTGAAATGTTCCATGGCTTTCAGCAGGCTTTTTATTTCTCTTTTTTTGGTCTTTTCGTCCTTTACATCATAACAAGACTGAATAAGCTGTGAGATTGTCTTTCCCTGCTTCAGAACGAAGTCTATATCGTCATCCCTGTCTTTCCAGTAATAAACGTCTCCCATCTTTCTCAGTTTCAGGTACACGAGATTTTCCATAAGATGTCCATCATCCTTGCTGAAGCTGAAGCCCACGGCATTTTTCATGCCAGTGTCAACACAGTACACCTTTCTTGGGTAAGTGAACTGCGCTTTCAGTGAATAGGAAAAATGGTTCACGAAGAAGAACAGATATACGCTCTCCAGGTGCTCAAGATATTCCTGTACGGTTTTGATGTTCAGGTCCACAATTTTCGAGAGCGATTTCGCGCTTATTTCGCCTGATGAGTTCGTCAACAGATATACTGCAAGTTTCTCAAGCTTGGCGCGTTCCTTCACATCATACCTGGCCAAAACGTCCCTCGAGAGAATAGCAGAGAAGTATTCCTTCAGAAGTGTGAACTTCATTTTTTCGTCGTCCTCCAGAACAACCTCAGGATATCCGCCGAATTTCATGTACGATTCCAGATGATGGTTAATGACGGATCTTGATATCAGCAGTTCAGCCTCGTTTTTCACAGTCACGCCATTGAATGCAAGGTGCTCCGGGAAAGAAAGAGGGAAAACCTCGTGCGTGAGATTTCTGCCTGCCAGATATGTCGAAAATTCGGATTTCAGCAATGAAGAGTTCGAGCCTGTTATCGTTATCTTCACCTTTTTCCGGGAATCGTACATCTTTTTCACCCACTTCTCCCATTCCTCCTTGTTCTGGATCTCGTCCAGGAACAGGTATTGGCCGTCGTCAGGCAGCATCAGTTCCTCGAAACCTCTGTAAATTTCTTCCAGAGTTGCGCGTTCGAACGTTGGGTCTTCGAGATTAACGTACATTATCTGTTTCGGCTCGACCTTTTGCAGGAGGTCTTTGACAATCAGATGCATCAAACTCGTCTTGCCTGACCTGCGCACACCGGTCAGGGCCAGCACTTCTTTCCTGTCGAACAGCGGCTGAATATCAATGTTGCTCTGTCTCTCTTTGATGTCCTTTATTTTGTAATCTTTTTCCGTCCACCAGGGATTCCAAAATGTTAAACCTTCTTTGAGCATTGTTACCATACTCCACCATATTACGTATTAAGGTGTAGTGCGATAGACCTTATAAATGTTCCCCCCCGCAAAATTATGCATTCTGATTGCTTGCTATAATTTTGCGGAAATTCCACACACGATGATTGTGATTGTTTTGAATATGACCAATCAGGGCGAACGCTCATTGTTGCATAGATTTAGTTTCCGCATTCACCGATTGCTTACAAAATGAAGGGAATTTTATGATGCTGGATTTAGAAATAACATGTTTCCGCATCATAGGCGAATGCGCCGTTTAGATATGGCTATAATTGCATTCACCGCGCGTCGTAAATCTAAAATCTAAAATCTACAATCGAAAATCGACGAGAATCGCATTCAACAACCGCCATTGAGTCGACTTGAATTTTCACCGCGGCACCGATCAAATTGGTCCGGCGGCTGGTTCCGGCCCAGGCAATCATGCCCCGTCTGAATCTCTACTCATGAAACCTGGAGGGCGGGGTACTCGCCATCGAATCCGGGAAATTCGATGTCGTGTGACCGATTTCCGCATCATCCTTTTAACGCCCCGGGTGTGAGCCCGGGGTTAGCTTAAACCGGCGACCAAACTGGCCACAGGACTCCGGCATCTGGTCGGTTCCCAAAGCACGTTTCCTCAGGTTATATGGCAATAGGGGCGCAGCCGTTCCCCAAATGTGCGTGCGGGCCAGGATGCCGAGGGAGGAGTGTAAATCGGCGCTCAACTCGGCCAAGCGGCACCGGCACCGGCCAGCCGCTGCGCTGGAAACAAAAAATGAAAAGGACGGGACTCGGGTGAGTCCCGAAAGAGTGGCCCGTAACTACCGGACAAGCCGGAAGTCACGGCGAGTCAGCCGCATGCCTGAGCTTCCGAACCCAAACGGTTCGGATTCCTGCGCAGATATCTGCACGGCACGCGGCGGATTCCCACGGCCGATTAGACTGATGCCCGGATGTAGATGGTGACGCCGGTGTAGGTGAGGGCGGGGTAGCCGTGACGTTTCGCCGCGGAGGCGCTCGGACAGGCGACGTTTCCCCCTTTTTCTGCACCAGAGTGCCTTTGTAATCCAGCCCATGGTTATAGCACCATTTTGGTTATTTATTATCTAAAATATCTCTTAATTTGTTTTCCAACATTTTTTTATCTGGGAGATATAATTGATATTTGGAAACGAACAAGTGATTTGAAATTCCGCCAAGTGCATATTTTACCAGAAAGGCATCTTTTTCTGCTGATAAAATTATACCCACTGGCGAGCTGTCTTCTGGAACATTTTCCTCTTCTTTAAAGTAATTCAGATACATGTTCATTTGCCCGATATCCGTGTGATTGACCTTGCCTATTTTCAGGTCTATGAGGACAAAACATCTGAGAATCCGGTGATAAAAGACCAAATCGACATAATAGCTATTATTGTCCAGAGTAATCCGGAATTGCCTTTTTACAAAAGCAAATCCCCTTCCCAGTTCAAGAAGAAACATCTGCAGATTGTCAATAATTCTCTCTTCCAATTCTTTTTCTGAA
>VMTD01000129.1 GCA_013791785.1 Methanobacteriota archaeon | reverse complement strand
GGTATGTGGGCGAGGACATGTTCAATCAGACCGATTGCAGATTTTAGATTGATGCTCCCAGTATGCCCAACCGTATTTTAGATTTTAGATTTTAGATCTTAGATTTGTGTTGATAATATGCAACGCCGTCAATCCGTCGTAAATCTACAATCTACAATCCCCAAATCTACAATCTACAATCCCTAAATCTACAATCGTCATACATCTACAATCCGTCATAGCTGGAACAGCCTGGCCATGACCTTTGCATCCGAAACGAGATTCTCGACCTTGCAGTATTCGTTCGGTTCGTGCGCAAGTTCGTCATTCGTCTCCCAGACAGCCGCGTGAAGGCCCTCGGCCCGGAATATGGCCGCGCAGGTCCCGCCGCCGATGCCCATGGGCTTGGCTGTTATTCCGCGCATCTTCTTGATGGCCCTCTGGAGATTCCGGACAATGGGCGAGTCGACCGGAGTTGCCGGAGGTGCCTGGCCCAGTCGGATGTCTTCAAAATTAATTATTGCGCCGGTGTCTTTCTCAATCTCGCCGGCGACCCTCTTCATGACCTTCATGACATCGTTAAGGTCCACATCAGGCAGAACGCGGCAGTCCATGTAGAACTCATCCTCGCCGGGTATGGTGTTGATATTGGGTACGTTATTTTCCTTCTTGGTGCACGCGAATGTGGAGAACGGCGGGTCGAACAGCTCGTCTTTGGAATCGAATTCTTCATAGAGAATATCGCTGATTTTGGCCACGAACTTGGATGCGGCGCGAAACGCGTTGGTGCCTTTATGGGGGCGACTGGCATGGGCCTGTCTGCCGTGCGTTACCACTTTCAGCTGGAGATGGGATTTTTCAACAACCTCTATCTTGCTGCCGTCCGGAGAACCTGCATCCGGAACCAGGAGTAAATCGTTCTTGCCAAAAATTCCTTTTTTGACAAGTTGCTGGATGCCGTATTTGCTTCCCACTTCCTCGTCGGCAACAATGGCCAGCTTGACGGTTCTTTCCGGTTTCTCCCCGGAATCCAGAAGGGCTTTTGCAGCGAAAATCGAGGCGGTGAGCGACTGACCGTTATCCTCGACCCCGCGGCCGATTAGCCTGCCCTTCTTCAGAACCGGGTCATAGGGGTTTGATTTCCAGAGCTTGAGGTCGCCCTCCGGCACTATGTCCATGTGAGAGACAACCCATATGGGCGGGAGCTTGGCGTTCTTTCCTGGAATTGTGACTATGATATTGGGCCGCTTCTTGGCGGAAACACGGTCATCCTTCACATCAACAACCTCAACCTGGTCGAAGCCCAGCATGGACAGCTGCATGAGAATGAAACTGGCGCGTTCGGACTCGCCGTCGCCGCCGCTCTCCGGTGCAATTGCGGGAATGCGGCACATCTCTGTGAGAAAAATAATCATCTCACTTCTGAGATTTTCAACGTTTTGGCTCAGGTCCTTCATGATAACACCTTGTAAGTAGGCTGGGAAACAGGGAGCTGTTGATAAATGTTTTCATTCCGTGTGAGAGTTTATTTTTCTGAAATTTTAGATTTTAGATTTTAGATTGATACTTCCAGTATGCTGTTTTATCAATCTTTTTTAGTGAATAGTGAAAAGGGAAAAGTGAAAAACGGAATATTATTGTAATTGAGTACCGATTCTTTCATCATTTACCTCCCAACGTCACTTTTCACTATTCACTTCCCCACTTTTCACTATTCGCTTCGGCCAGTCAATAAGTCCGTAAATCTACAATCTACAATCCCCAAATCTACAATCGTTATCGTTTCGCTGCCATTCAGCCGCCCGGCCGAACGTATTGCTCGTACCAGTCCTCCACGTGGTCATCTTCTTCCGCCTGCTCCTCCTTGAACATAACCATTCTCTTGCCCATACTGGCTGAGTGAGACCGCAGTACGGCCCAGGCATCGGCGTCGCCTTCAAATTTGACCACCACATTTTCTCTTTTCCTGGTTTTCACGGAAGCAGCCGCGGTGATATCGCCGTTGGAAATCACCAGCCAGGAGGAACCCATATGGAACTTGCTGGAAACCATGGGCACGAGATAGAAGGCAAGATTGTCCCTGGCCGTGAGGACGACAGTATCGTCGTAAGGAGGTTTCTGAATCTGTTTCACATCTTTCTTGATCATCCAGTGGAGGGAATCGGACTGCCACCCACCTTCGTCACCGTTCCTCATGAAAAAGCCTTTGACCAGGAAGCCATCGTTCTCCAGCTCCCGGAGTATGCTGCGTATCTCGAACATGCGATACTCGCCCTTGGTGAAGTAGCCTAGCATCTCCGCCGAGAATATTCCGAACCGGTTGAACATACCCTTTATAACTTCCTTCCTGGCAAATTCCACGGTATGCGCCGATTCCGGCGTTAGATAATACCGATTCTCCGAATCCCGCAGGAGCAGCAACGCGCCAGTTAGTTTTTGTCTGGCCTCCAGGGTACTGTTGTATCCGAGCGGCGAGTTATCGGTCATCTCCCTGCCCTTCATTCGACCCTCCGCCCTGAACATGGCCAGTATGATTTTCATGTTCTCGTCCGGCTCGACTCCGAGAGCGGCCTTGTGCAATGCGATCTCATCATGAATGGCATAGGTCATGAGCTTCGGTATTATCTGGCCGTAGGCGACTATCCCCAGTTTGTGCAGTTTCGCAAGCGGTACCGTGGAATCGCATCTTGCGGCCGCGGACTCGTCCGACCTGAAACCGCCGAAGGTCTCCAGGCCCTTCTGGATGGTGGGAAAATGTCTTGACGGAAGGACACGCTGCTTCCACAGAAGGTATGAGATGAGCTGTTGTTCGGTGATGTCGAATATTTTCAGGGAACCTTTCACCAGCCAGTCACGCACACCCTTGTACCCGGCGTCGAGAAATGCCTGTCTGGTTTCCGGTTCGAATTCAGTTACCTCGCTGCCCAGTGCTCGCTTGAAACGTATGAGGTCCATGAGGTTGAGTTTGTAGTATCTGGAAAAATCATCTAGCGCACTGAGGAAAGCGGGCAGGAGCGACGTATCTTCCAGGATAACTTCCCTGATATCGATGCACCCGCTCATCTCCCACATCTCCATCATGCCCACGCAACGCGGTCCGTCGAATATGGGATAGTACCAGGCATCGCCGAACCTTCTTCTCAGTTCCACCCGATGATGCTGGACAATGGGGTCGTAGAGCGTTAATATCCGCACTCCGGAAGCCGGCTCCGCTGGCTGGGAACGCAGGGCGGCCAGCTCATCCGTGAATATGAGCATCCCTTCCTTGGAACCGCCTTCGACGGAGAACTCGGTCACCTCGGAAGTCGATATCAGCCGGGACATTATCTCCTTCACCTCCCGAATGGTGAATCCGGCAGCATAGGCGAGAGACCTAGCCGGCATGGGCCCGTGTGCCCTCAGCACCCTGAAGAGTACCTGCATTCTGGATTCCTGGCGCTTCTCAGGGTCATGCTCCATTTCCAGGGCGATGTAACGATTGAACGTGGACCAGCTCTCCCTGTCAACGAATTTTCTGACCACATACATGTTCCTGTCCAACTTGTCCATGACGTCTTTAACTTTCTGAGATGGAAGCTCGGTCTCCCTGGTCAGTGACATTATATCGGTTCCACCGGCGGCTGTGATGCGATCCAGAATCGAACCTTCAGCCTTGGTCAGGGGCTCGGAACGGTACGCGTCCAGGTAGATTTTGGCATCCCGCGCCCGGACATAGCACACGCTGCCGTCCATGAACCTGCCGTGGAGTATGTCGCCCTCCGTCCGACGCCGTATCCATTCATCGTAAACGTCATCCGGGGACCTGGCCAGCAAATCCTGGGGCATCCATACGATGCCGTACTTATCGAAATATTCATCTATGTCGCTGACTGGGACGATATGCTTGGCCAGCAGGTAATTTTCAACCTGCGGTTGCAATATGGAATCGCCTTTTTCTCGGCCCTGGAGCCGGGCCCTGTCCTCCACCATCATGTACTGAAGGTCCGGAGCGGTGAAAGAACCGCTGGCCAGTATTCCCCGGGATTCCATTCCGACCAGTATTTCAGAAACCGTTTCAGTGTCCAGGGCCATATCATAGGCGATTTCGTCCAGTGTGAGCGGTGCGAAGTGCTCCAGATGACGCTGAACGAGCGTTCTGGTGAACTTCAAGTTCTGTTTTCCAACCTTCACCGAGCGTTTGCCCCAGACGGTGTTGCCCTTACCGTCCAGGCCCACCCTGGCCACGAGGTATGCCCGTTCCAGTATCCCCAAATCACGTCTCACTGACTTGGAATTGGACTCCAGTTTCTTGGAAAGGGAGAGCGCGGTCATGGACGCGGAATCGAGAATCTTCAGGATAGGTTTCGTTTCCCGGTCCGGGGATTTGCCGGTGCTGTAGATATTCGCGAAATGCGCCAGTTCCGAGGGATGGACCCACAGGCTCCGACCGGCCCAGACAGATGTAACCTTGCCGGCCTTTATCAGGTCGACGCACATTGCAGCCAGTTCCTTTTCCGGGACATCGGAAAAATCGAACACGCTGGCGCTCTTCCTGGTGAACAGCTCCAGCGCCCCCACCGTGACCAGAAGCTCCGGAATGTCATCAGCGTTTTCGACCGTCGGCCATTTTTCGGAGAAGTAATCCGTAACCGCTTCCGGCTCGAATTCCGGCTTGAGAGAATCGATACCGCCAACACGGAGAAGCACCTTCCTGTGAAGCTCCTTCAAAAGGGCGCTGCGGTCATGCATTAACACGATATCAGACATGCCCACCAGCACTATGTTGTGGGCGAACGGCGACGGCACGTCCGACACCCCGGAATAGCTCACGGTTATCTCGCGGGATTCTATGCCACCCAGTATCTGAAGCGCGGCATCCAGGCTCATTGCCTGGCCCATTATCTCCGCAATGGTTTCCCTGACAATTGGGAAATTGTCCCTGTCTTCCAGCGACCGGAGCACTTTCTGGGACCGCTGCTGCTGGCGACCGACCGGTACTTCACGACCCTGGTAGTTCCGCAGGACCATGAGGCCCCTGGTGGAGCAATGCCTGAAGCGCTGCTTGAAAAGTTCCGTATCCCTGATGGCCTCATTGAGAAGCGGAATAATATTTTCCGTCGTAACCAGTTTCTCGATGCCCTTCATAGGTATCCTGCCTGGGACGGTGAGCATGAAACAATCGTCGTTAATCGAGACGCTCACGTTGCAGCCGTGGGCATTGGACACGGCCATGGCGTAGGCTCTGGACAATGCGTCGTTGGTTCGGCGGCCGAAGCAGTAATGAAATATGATGTTGAGATTGCCCTTGGGATCCTGGTATCCCTCGATGAGGAGGTTGCGGTCCGTCGGCATGTCCGGGTGGAAGGCCAGCTGCTCCTTCAGGTAGGATGAAATCGTTCTGGCGCCGCCCCTGTCCAGCGGATAATGGTCAAGAAGCCAGGTTTCGATATTCTTATCGGAATCGGCCAGCTTCCGCATTGCGCCGCGGAATTTGCCTATCTCGACAGAGAGGTCGAAGCTCCTGGGCAGCATTTCCCCGGTCCATGACGGTATCGTAGGCCTGCGGCCTGTTGCCGGCTTCACGAAAAGGCTCATATCCCTGGACCTCACGAACTCGTAGGCCCGGCCGCCCAGTACGAACACGTCGCCCGGCGAAAGGCGTTCCACGAAGCCCTCGGAAAGCTCGCCCAACCGTCCGCCGGAATCGGAGTAAACACGATAATTGGCTTCCTCCGGAATGGTGCCGCTGTTGAGATAATAAATCAGCCTGGAAGATTTCTTCTTGCCGAATTCGCCAGATTCATCGTCAAGCCATATCTTGGAATAAACATGGGGCATGTCCCTGCTGGACAGGTAATGAACCGTCGCTATGAAATCCTCCCACTCGAGTTCATGATAACTGTATGAATTCCTGATAATGTTATACGCATCCTCCAGCGTCCAGACCTTCTCCAGGGCCATGCCTACGATGGTCTGGGCCAGGACATCCAGAGAATTTTTCGGCAGTTCCACCCGGTCTATGTAATTTTCGCTGGCCTTCTTTGCCAGGACAGCGCATTCCACCAAATCGTCGTTGTCAAATGCGATGAGTTTTCCGCGGCTCACTTCCCCGTACCCGTGACCGGAACGTCCCACCCGTTGCAGACCTTTGGCGATGCTTTTCGGTGAACCTATCTGACACACCATGTCGATGCTTCCCACATCGATGCCCAGTTCCAGGGAGGTGCTGGAAACGGCGGCGCGCAACTCGCCTTTCTTCAGCTTGTCCTCCACCTCCAGACGGGTCTCGCGGCTCAGGCTGCCGTGATGCGCCGCAATGTCCTCGATGCCCAGCTCGGTGAGTTTCAGCAAAACGCTTTCCGTACCGCTGCGGGTGTTGGTGAAGACCAGGGTCGTCGTATTCTCCAGTACCGTATCGCGGAGCCGCTCGTACATCCTGGCATTGATTATTTCGAACGGAAGCGCGGTCATGTCCTCAACCGGCGTCATGACCTCTATCTCGACTTTTTTATTGCTGGCAACCTCAACCAGGCGGACGTCCCGCTCATCTTCGCCGTCGTAACCTCCGAGGAACCGGGCCATCTCCTCTATCGGGGCCTGGGTGGCGGAAAGACCGATGCGGGTTGCCCTGTACTCAAGGCGTGATTCCAGCCGTTCCAGGTTCACGGAGAGATGGACGCCTCTCTTGGAACTGCATATGTCGTGAATTTCATCCATTATCAGCCACTCGGCGGTGTGCAGGGCCTGGGAGAACTTCGGCGTGGAAAGGATAATAGCCAGCGACTCCGGAGTTGTTATCAGAATATGCGGCGGTTTCCTGGCCATCTTCTGGCGCTCGTAGCTGCTGGTGTCCCCGGAACGTACAGCGACGCGTATCTTTGGCTTGGCCATGCCCTTGCTTTCCGCGAGCGTCTCGAGTTCCTTCAGCGGCTGCTTGAGATTCTTGTCTATGTCATTGGCCAGGGCCTTGAGCGGCGAGATGTAAACGCAGTAAATCTTGTCCTCGAGTGTACCCGCATCCTGCTTGGCCAGCAGTTCGTTGATTATGGAGAGGAAGGCCGTGAGGGTCTTGCCCGAACCGGTGGGAGAGGAAATGAGAACATTCTGCCCGGAATGGATTATAGGCACAGCGAAGGCCTGGGGCTCCGTGAGGCCTTCAAACTTGGAATTGAACCAGTCCCGCACAAGGGGGAGCATGAGGCTGAGAACCTCTTTCTTTGAATGCTGTTTTCGTACCCTTTTAATCATGATATATCACGCGATTATGTCGTTGAATCGCATGGTATCTGGTTCTGGGATTATAAGGTTGTGCCTGAAATGGGGGATATGGCTAAAGAACCGAGTGGGATGGAAGAAACCACTTCCACCCTTCGATTAATTATATATCTGGTTTCAGGATACCCGAAGGCATAATCTGGAGAATTGATTGAAATGGTAGTAATACTGACCGGCAAAGACCTGAAGATAGAGGATCTGGTGAACGTCGCCAGACATGGCGAGAAAGTGGAACTTCACCCCGATGCAATCAAGAGAATGGAGAAATGCCGCGCAATGCTGGAGAAAAAGGTCGAGAAGGGCGAGATAATGTACGGCGTGAACACCGGAATCGGGGAATTTTCCGAAGTAATCCTCGCTGCCGACCAGATAAAAGATTTTCAGAAATATCTTATCTACAATCATGCCGCGGGAATTGGCGATCCGGCGCCACAGGAGTACGTTCGAGGCGCGATGCTGCTCCGTGCCAACGTCCATGCTCACGGGCAATCGGGCCAGCGCCCTATTATGACCCAAACGCTCGTTGAAATGCTGAATAAAGGCGTTACACCGTTCGTCTGCCAGAAAGGCTCTGTGGGCGCATGCGGCGACCTTGCGCCAATGTCCCAGGTCGCACTTCTCATGATGGGCGAAGGCCAGGCTTATTTCGAGGGCGAACTCCTTGATGGCGCTGAAGCGATGAAGCGCGCCGGCATCGAAACGCCCGGATTAATGGCCAGGGACGGTTTGGCAATGATCAATGGCTGCAATCTCATGGTTTCCATGAGCGCGCTTTTCCTCCATGACGCAAATAACTGGCTCAAGCAGGCCGAAATTGCCGCGGCCATGTCCCTCGAGGCCCTAAAAGCAAACATGGGCCCCTACAACATTAAACTTCATGAGGCCAGGGGCTTTCCGGGCGCACAGAGGAGCGCAAAGTCAATTCTCAAGCTGATTAAGGATGGAGATTTAGCCGAGAAGAGAGTGAAAATTAAAGTTCAGGATGCCTATTCCATGCGCTCGACGCCGCAGGTTATTGGCAGCGCCCATGATGCGCTAGTTTATGCGCGCAAGCAGATAGAAACAGAAATGAACGGCGTCGGAGATAATCCAGTATTTTTCCCGGACGACGATTTACAGCTTTCAGGCGCCAACTTCCAAGGCTCACCGATATCCGTGCCCATGGACCTTGCAGGGATGGTCATCACCATGGTGAGTGTGCTTTCCGAGCGGAGGATGAATCGACTCAACAACCCGGCCCTGTCCGAGGGCTTGCCGCCGTTCCTGACAAAGGGCGCTGGCATGTTCTCGGGAATGATGCTGAGCCAGTACACCGCCGACATGCAGATTGTGGAGCAGAAGATTTTATCGGCTCCTGCAAGCATTCAATCGATTCCTGCGGCCGCCGACCAGGAGGATTTCGTCTCGATGGGCATGAACACGGCCATCAAGAACTTCCAGATTCTCGATAATGCCTACGGAATACTGGGCATCGAGTTCATGGCTGCTGCGCAGGCGCTGGATTTCAGGGATTACAAGTTCGGCCAGGGCACCACAAAAGCGAAAGAAGTTATACGCAAGCACGTGGAATTTCTGGACATCGACCGGCCGTTATACCCGGACCACACCAACATGAAGGCGCTGGTCAAGAGCTGCGAGATACTTCACGAGGTCGAGAAGGAAGTCGGAAAGTTGGATTGAATTCAAACCCTCCCAACATTAAATACCAAGCACGCATTCCTCACATCGGAGGAAGGTTGGAGAGATGAGGTTTCATTTCACATCGACAGTATGCATAATTCTCTTGCTGGTCAGCATCATTGCCGTTCCCGGAACGGATTGCGCGCCACCGGCCACGGATTTTTCCGCGGCGGTATCCAGGCTTCCCATCCGCATAGACGGAAACGGTGATTTCACGGCTGCCAACGGCGTCACCGGCGGCGCAGGCACGGAACTCAACCCCTGGATAATAGAAAATTGGGACATCTCCGGCCACGGATACGGGTATTGCATCTACATCGGCAATACCACGGAGCATTTCATAATACGAGACTGTTTGATACACGATGCCAGGGGTTCTTTCGAGCCTTATTATTACACTGAATCGGGCATCATAATGCGCCGGGTCAGCAACGGCGCTGTTTCCGGGAACAATATATATTCCAATGATTTTGATGGCATATACCTGCACAACTCCACCCGGAACATCATTTCGGCCAACGTGCTGAGGGGCAACCTGTGGGGCATAGTGCTCATGGATTTTTCCGCCAACAATTCCATTTCAGGTAACACGGCCAACAACAGCCTGGATTACGGAATCGGACTGATAGATTCCCTGGACAACACCGTTTCCGGGAACATCGTGGAAGGCAATGCCAACACCGGGATATTCCTGGGAAGTTCCACAAAAAATGCCATAACAGGAAACACAGTAACAGGAAACCCGGACGGCATTTATCTGGACCTTTCGGACGGTAACACGGTCGCGGAGAACAATATTACTCTGAACACCGGGTTCGGCATCGACCTCTGGCATTCCTCGGGCAACAGGATTTACCACAACAACATTCTGGATAACGGCGTTCAGGCCAGGGACGATACCGGGGCCAATACCTGGGACAACGGCTATCCGTCCGGCGGAAACCACTGGAGCGGTTATGCGGGCATAGATGCGAACCTGGATGGCATCGGCGATACCGCGTACCCCGTGACGGGCGGCATGGGCACGAAAGATAGATATCCATTCATGCTGGCCTGGTTCCGGGACGGCGAAGCACCGGTTGCGAGTGCCGGACCGGACATCTGGACCGATGAAGACTGCATCATAAAATTCATGGGCAATGCCAGCACCGACAATGTCGGAGTAACATCATACTCATGGGCATTCGACCAGGGCGGGGAAATAATCACGTTGAACGGAATTTCACCGGTGCATAATTTTACCACGCCGGGAATTTACACGGTCACACTGGAGGCTAGAGATTCAGCGGGAAACAGAGGCACGGATTCACTGACTGTAACTGTCAATGACATCACGCCGCCCACGGCGGATGCTGGGCCGGATGCGGTTGCCGACATTGGCGCAGCCGTCGTTCTGAACGGCTCGGCCAGCACAGATAATGTGGCCGCTGTCGGCTATTCCTGGACGTTCAATGACGGAAATGAGAACATCGTACTGGAAGGAATAATTCAAAGCCATATTTTTCCGCTGGCAGGCGAATACACAGTAACACTGAACGTGTCCGATGCTGTCGGCCTGTGGGATTCCGATACCGTGCTGGTCACGGTGAGGACCGATGAAACAGCGCCGACCGCCGATGCGGGTGTCGACATCACAATCACTGTCGGCGGAACGGCAGTGTTCAACGGAACAGCCAGCCACGACAATGTTGGCATTGAGAATTACACATGGGAGTTCACCTACAATGGTACCGAAATAACCCTCTTCGGAGAACTGCAGACCCAGAGATTTTGGATGCCTGGAAATTATACGGTTTCCCTGACAGTGCGGGATGCGGCAGGGAATTCGGATGCCGACGAGAACATTGTGACAGTACTGGCCAACGATACCGGCCCGGATGATTCCGCCACTGACGATACTGAGGACGTAACCGAAACGGAGAACGGAACACTCTGGCTCCTTCCGGTTGCGGTTATGGCCATAGTAATCATTGTGGCCCTATGGGCATTGTGGCGGCGAAAAGTGTGACAATCACAGCACCATCATCAAATCGTAAACCGCTTTGGCAACGGCAATCCCCAGGACCATTATGAACAGCAGCTGGACATGCCGGCCCTTGAGCTTCTTGATGCCCCACCTGGAGCCGATGAAGGAACCCGCGAAAACGACCGGGGTAAGTGCGGCAACGTAAGTCCAGTCAATGTATGTACCGCTGGCCAGGTATCCGGCAAGGCCCACCAGACCGCTCACCAGCATTATGACGAAACTGGTGCCTGCCGCTCGTTTGGTGCATCGACCCAGCACATAGAGAAGAAGGGGGACATTTATAACGCCGCCGCCAAGGCCCAGGGCGCCTGACATGAAACCGGCGCCGACCGTTCCGGTGGATGCGACGGCCTGCCTTTTCTTGGTCAATTTGGAATCGTCATCGGACTCGCATACGTTGACATATCTTCTTCTCCGCCTTGACCTTGGAACGGACCTGCGTATCCCCCAGTCGGAGAGCAGGCAGCCCATCCTGGACCTTGTCCTTCCGCCAGCCCGCGCCCAGTCAATCAGCATCTTGATGATGACTGTGAGAACGACCGCCAGGAACAGGCCCAGGAAAATTTCTTTTCCCGTGTTGATGTTGAACCACACACCAAGCAGAGTGCCGCCCGCTGCGCCGATGGCCATTGTCCAGCCCAGTTTCCACGCAACAAGTTTCTCGCGCTGGTGGTTCCACAGGGACGTTATACAGTTGGCCATGACCAGGCAGAGAGATATTGCGACGACGGTATCCTCAGAATACCCTGTGAGCCAGAACAATAACGGGACGAAAAGCACGCCGCCTCCCATGCCCAGGTTGGAGTAGATGAACGATATGCCGAAAACGGCCAGGATGCCAAGGACCAGTAACCACATCATTTCGGGAATGCGATGTTCCGATATAAAACTGGCGCGAAGGCTGACAATCATACCTGATAATCAGAAAGACGGTTTTTTAAGGGCCGCGGAAATTTTCCTAACAGATAACACATGAGCGATTTCAAGAAACTCTCGGAGCGGCTTACCGCCTTTGCAGGAACAATGAGCCCGTACATAGTCAAGAAAGCATTTACGGATATGGCCATCAACGGAGAAAACATACCCCCCACAATGAAGTTGAGAGTGGTGGATACCATTCTGGAAAGAATCGTCTTTGACAGGCAACTTCATTATGAACTGAGATTGGAACTTCTGCAAACACTCGAGTGCTGAAGGCAAAGTCATCGTGCAATTTACAGTGGGATTAGTCGAAAATCCGGTCAATCATCCACTTGGCATCGAATACCGCGAACTGCTCATATTCCTGGCCGGTGCTGACGAAGATTATCGGCTTCTTCACCGCATGAGTTATTGACAGGGCGGCCCCGCCCTTTGCATCGGCATCTATCTTGGTAAGAATGATGGCGTCTATGCCTATTGCCTCGTCGAACTTCCTGGCCTGCTCCACCGCATCGTTGCCTGCGAGGGAATCGCCAACGAAAATCACCAGGTCCGGTTGGGCGATGCGCTTTATCTTCTTCATCTCGTCCATGAGATTTGTGTTGGTCTGCATCCGGCCGGCAGTATCCACCAGGACAACGTCCTTGTACCGGGCCTTGGCATGCTCGATTGCATCGTATGCGACCGCAGCGGAATCAGCCCCGGCCTGATGCTTTATAATCTTGACCCCGAGCTTCTCGGAATGGAGGGTTAGCTGTTCAATTGCGCCCGCCCGGAAGGTATCGCCGGCGGCCAGCACCACGCTCTTCTTTACCCCGATTAGGCGGTGAGCAATCTTGGCTATGGCTGTGGTCTTGCCTGTGCCGTTGACGCCCACGAACATTATCACCACTGGCTTTTCCTTTTTCTGAATGTAATCGTCAAAATCCAGGGTGGCTGTTGTGAGAATTTTCTGCAGGGATGTTTTGATGGCATTGTTCACGGCAATCTGGAAATCCGCGCTGCGCTTCACCCTCTTCCCTAAGAGTTCAGTTTTTAGTTGGACCTTGAGCTCCTCGATGACCTCCACAGCCACGTCGGATTCCATGAGCCCTATTTCCAGGTTCCAGAGTAACTCGTCCAGCTTCGATTCCTTGATGACCTTGCCGCTGTCATCGGAAATCGCATCCTCGGACAGAGCTTCCGCTTCCTTGTTGAATTTGGAAAACATCCCCTTGAGAAATTTGAACATATTGATCACCTAACGGCTCTGGCCGGAACCCTGCCGGTCGTAAACATCCTGGAGCATGACGCTCAGGTCCCTGGCCCTGGACTCCACCTTGGTTATCTTGCCGGAAAGTTCCGTATCGGCCTTTCTTATCTCAACCAACTGAGTGTCCAGGCGCTCGATGATATCCCCGAGTTTCTGGCCCACGGCGACATTGGAACCGATGCTGGCAATGCCCTTGTCGATTTTGCCGAGCTTGGCATGCACCCAGCAATTGGCACCCACCGGAACGAGAATTTCCTCCCCTTCCTTCTTGTCCTTGAGCTCATCGAGAGCCTGCCTAGCGCGGATGTATTCCTCCAGAGTTACCTGGATAAGTTCATCCTGCCTGTTCAGATTCTCGAGCTGCATGCGAAGCCTCTCGAGTTCCTGGGCTGCCGCCTCGATCTCCTGCTCTTTCATCTCAGATCTCACCCAGTTTGTGGCTCACGATGGTGTCAGTGATATCCTCCGGCTTGAGCTCGACCACTTCTTTTATGGATATCTGATACCTCTTGACCTTGTGCTTGCTGCCCAGGTCTGATAGTATCGTCTCGGTCGCGCCATTCTTGTCTTTGGATATTACTTCCTTTGAGAAGTGCTGGGTCATTCTACCCATCTGGAAAGTGCCAGTTACTTTGAATGCCTTCATTTTATACACCTGAGGGGCAGAAAAGGTGGATGGTTATAAAGATTGCCTCAGGCAGGCGACTTGAACGGAATTGTGCAGAAGCATTATGCCATCATTTGGGAATTGGAAGATACCGCTGCCAAAATTCGTGTCTTATCAACTTCATTGGCCAGGCTTGCTCGCAACAAGTTATTCGTGATTCGGTTCAAATCACTTTAAAAATAAGATGCGGGTGCCGGGATTTGAACCCGAGTAACTAGCTTGGCAAGCTAGAGTGATACCAGGCTACACTACACCCGCATATTTCAACGCAGATGCGGGGCAGGTATTAAATTCTTTTCGGCGGGTGTAAGAGTTCAGTCTTCTGAAGTTTGCTCATTAAATTTAGATTTAAGATTGATGCTTCCAGTATGCTGTTTTGTCAATCTTTTTTAGTGAACAGTGAATAGTGATAAGTGAAAAATGAAAAACGTAGTATTTTCGTCCTTGAGAACCAATTCTTTCACCATTTACCTCCCAACGTCACTTTTCACTATTCACTTTACACTTTTCACTAATCACTTCGGCCAGTCAATAAGTCCGTAAATCTACAATCGAAAATGTAAACTACCAGCCCCTAAAGTGGCTGGCGTTTGATACCAGGGCTGGAAGTTTACCCAGGGGGCCATGCACCTGATTTATCAAAGCCATTTAGCTTTGATTTCATGCGCAATAGATTGGACGGCACATGGCGGCCTACCTTTTGTTTATATCCGTGTAAATGGCCTCTCATCCCCGGCTTAAAAACCGGGGGGTTCTCGGCCTTTATCACTAAAATCTACAATCGTTATTGCTTCATTTCACTGAATACTTACCGGCGGGTTTCCGCTTTCTTCTCCGCCTCTTCCTCGCCCTCACTGACGTCAACAGAATCCCGGCCAGCACTATGGGACCGCCGATGAGCACCCAGTTGGAAGGAATCTCTTTCAGGAGCAGAACCGCAAGGATGGACGAACCGATGGGTTCTCCCAGGAGGCTGACAGATACCACAGTGGCGGTAACATGCTTCAGGGACCAGTTGTACAGGGTGTGGCCCAGTATTCCGGGGATGAGGGCCATGAGCAGAAAGAGATAATACTCATTGGCAGGTAACGGAAACAGCTTTGTCCCGGCAGCCAGGCACTGGATGAACAGGAATATCGTGCAGAACAGGTAAACCAGGAAAGCGTACGTGATCAGGGATATGCTCCGGCGCATCTTTCTCCCGCCGAGGATGTATATTCCGGCGCAGATACCGGCCAGGAAAGCCAGGATATTGCCCATGGTCTTGCTGCCGGTTAGAGGTCCGCCCGAAAAATCACCCAGGGTGAGGACCATCACCCCGGCAACGGCCAGAAAGATGCCGATGAAATTCAGCCTGGACAGTTTATCCTTCATGACGAAATGCGATATTGTCCCCACCAGGATGGGATGAGCCGTAACCAGTATCACGGAACTGGCCACGGTGGTGAGTTCCAGTGAGGTAATCCACATGGAGAAATGAAAACTGAGGATGAGACCTATACCAAGCATCAGCCCGACGTTCTTCTTGCCCAGCTTTCCGAACTCCCCGCTCTTCCTCAGCAGGACGAAGGGAAGCAGCAGCAGGGTGGTGAAAAGCAATCGGTAAAAGGCAATGGCCAGGGGCTCCGCGCCGCTCCATCTGATAAAAATAGACGCGAACGAGACGGAAATAACTGCAATGATTATGGCCAGGTCGGGCTTGCGCATGCCAAGATATAGCGATGCGGGATAATTAGATTTCCCGGTACAGGAAGCATTACTGCTTGGACTCTTTCTTTATCTTCTTGGTCATAGCCAGGAGCTTCTCTTTGTAATCGTCCAGCTTTTTCTCTTTCTCCTCCACGGCCTTCTCCCGTTCCATGAGCGCCCTTTCCCGGACCTCCAACTTCTGTTCCCGTTCCATAGCCAGGGACATGAGCTTCTGGCGCTCTTTCTGGACCTCTTTCTCCATCTCCTGCAATTCCTTCTTCCTTGCTTCAATTTCCTGTAATTCACTCATTGGAAACACCCCTCAGACAATATTCTGCCAGTCTCTTGAACGCCCCTTCCACATTCTCTCCGGTTTTCGCGCTTGTCAGGAACCAGGTCGAAGTGAGATAATCGGAAGCTTTGCCGAGCTCCTCCCCGGTGACCTGAGCCTGGCCCAGCAGGTCCGATTTATTGCCCAGGACAATCATGGGTATGCCGGGCGATATCTTACGAACGGCCTCCACCCAGTATTCCAAACTTTTATACGTGGATTTCCGGGTGAGGTCGCAGACCACCATGCCGCCCACGATATTGTACAGCGCCACGGACTCAATTATCGAAAAATTCTTCTGGCCCATGAGGTCCCATATCAAAAGTGAAACGCTGACATCCTTGCCTTCATATTGAACCGTGACGGTCTTCTTCATGACCTTGGCACCGATGGTGAGCATGTACGTCTCGTCGAACTGATCCAGCACGAAACGCCTTACAAGACTGGACTTACCAACCTCCGGATCGCCTACCAGACATACCTTGAAGATGAAATCATGGGGTTTTTCGGGTGCCATCAGGTACATATATGGCGGGGTGATATTATTAAATTTCCTGTAAACTACCAGCCCGTAAACTACCAGCCCCTAAAGTGGCTGGCGTTTGTTGCCAGGGCTGGAAGTTTACCCAGGGGGCCATGCACCTGATTTATCAAAGCCGATTAGCTTTGATTTCATGTGCAAATATCTGCACGGCGCATGGCGGTCTGTTTT
>VMTD01000108.1 GCA_013791785.1 Methanobacteriota archaeon | reverse complement strand
TACAATCGTTATTGCTTCATTTCACTGAATACTTACCTCTAAATGTTAATAATATGCGGTTCGGTTTAACTGATTATCAAAACGAAGCGAATGATTTTTCAGTGAATAGTGAATAGTGAAAAGTGAAAAACGGAGTATTTTTGGCCTTGAGTACCGATTCTCTCATCATTTACCTACAAACGTCACTTCGTCACTATTCACTTCGTCACTATTCACTATTCGCTTCGGCCAGGTTTAACCGATTATCAAATATATTCGGATTATTTTTTGGACATTGTGCATACAATCAATATCAGGTAACCCGAGTGTATGGGGTTCCGCTCTTTTTCATCCTTTCCTCGTGAATATCCTCTGTCTTTTTGTAAATCAACTCCAGCTTGTCGATTGATTTACCCGTGTCAAACATTGAAACGCTCCTGACGGCATTCTTTGCCATTTCCGGAGGTGCTTCCAGACATCCGATAATCTTTTCAGCGCAATCCTCAGGGTTATCCTCGAACAGGAAACCGTTGTTTCCGTGGGATATGATGTGAGGGATAACACGGTAATTAACCCCTGCCACCGGCTTTCCGGAGGCCAGTGCTTCCGTCATGACTATTCCCAGGGTCTCGAACTTCGATGCGAGAACGAACGAATCCGCAGCAGCATAATATTTCGGCAGGTCATCATCTTCAACGAAACCGGCGAATATCACATTGTCCTGAATGTGCAGTTCTTTGACCATGTTTTGGTATTGCTCTCTTGCAGGGCCGTTCCCGACAACGAGGAGTTTGGCATTCGGCCTATTCTTTTTCAGTATAGTCATTGCCTTCAGGACCTGCTCAAGGTTCTTTTCCAGGGACAGCCTGCCCACGTGCAGTATGACTTCATTGTCATTCAGTCCGTGCTTTTCGCGAATTTCGCTTCCGTTGACACTGGGATTGAACTTGTCAGCATCGATTCCGGGAAAAACCCAATCCGAGTAGGCCATACCGGGAATTTTCTGCCTGAGTTCCTCTATTGCGGTCAGTGACGGCGCGACCACGCCGTCGCTGTGTCTGCATAACGGTTTCAAGTAGCGCCAGACCAGGTCATCCAGAACCTCTTTTTTTATGTTGAACGGATAGTAATGCGCAACTTCGGTGACCCATGTATGAAAATGCATCAGGAGCGGTATTTTCAGGATGCTCGAGGACATCATTGCCTTGAAGCCCATGAAAGCGATGCCGTGGCTGTGAATCATCTGGATGTCATGCTCACGCAGAAGAGCATCCTTTCTCGAGGATAGTTGAATAGCCATCCTGTAGTCCGGATACTGGGGGAACTCCCTTGCCTTGAAGAGAAACGTTCGTTCATCCTCCTGGATCTCCCCATGCTTGTCCCGGGGAGCAAAAATGTACACTTTGTGGCCTCTCTTCTCCAGACCTTCCCTGAACTTCATGATGCTTGACACGCATCCGTCCCGAGTAGGCAGCCAGGAGTCGGTGAACATTGCGATATTCATTTACCAACCTCCCTTTTTTATCTTGGGCGGTTCCTGAAATTGCAACACTGCACTATTATTTCTGGCCGAAAGTGTCAGCACCCTGGCCATGTCGGTTTTGGCCCTTTTTGCAGCTTCGAGGGGTCCGAGGCCGAAAGAGATGCATCCCGCAATCAGGGAGGAAAACGCACAGCCTGTGCCTCTTGCCTTCACATCGATTTCCTCAGATTCCAGTACCGTGAAATCGTTTCCGTCATAGAAGAGATCGGTCCCACGATTCTTTTCCAGATGCCCGCCCTTCAGCAGGACATATTTCGGACCGAGGTCATATATCATCTGGCATGCGAGCCTGCCATGATCAATATTTTTAACCTGTATGCCGGCAATCCTTTCGGCTTCCTGGACATTGGGAGTGAGGATACGTGCAAG
The DNA here is from genome assembly GCA_013791785.1 of Methanobacteriota archaeon. Taxonomy (GTDB): domain Archaea; phylum Thermoplasmatota; class Thermoplasmata; order SG8-5; family SG8-5; genus UBA147. Next base: position 1,994 of record VMTD01000108.1, on the reverse strand, counting down.
CGGAAAAAGGTCGTGCTTGTATATTTCAATCATTTCATCATCCACGAGATTGAAACCGGTGCTGGACACGAACACCGGGTCCAGGACTATCGGAATGCCTCTATCTTCGAAAAATCCGGCGACAAGGGCTGCGATATCCGAACTGCCCAGCGCGCCTATTTTAACCGCATCGGGCGTTGCGGTTTCAAGAATCGCATCGAGCTGTTTCTGCAACATCTCGGTCGGAACTGGCTGCATCTCTGAAAATGATTTTTCATTCTGCACCGTCAGTACCGTTATAACTGGAAAGCATCGCACACCGAGGAAATTCAGCGCGCGCATGTCCGCGGAAATTCCGGAATGACCGGAAGGGTCGAGACCAGAGAGGCACAGCACAGATGGCATGAATACTGGAATGCGGGAATTACATTTAACCTTAATGGTGAAGGATATATTGTTTAATTCGATTATATCGGGAATCTTGGTTGGCTATTGAAGCATGGGGAATCGGGAGACGGGGAATCGGGAATTGCATTATTTTCGCACGAAATGCCTGAGTATGGGCCAGAAGAATGTATTTTTATGCTTCGCATCGTCCATCCTGTAAAAGAAACCGAAATAGAATACCGTGGCCAGGATATAGAGAATTATTGCGATGTAAAAAGCCAGGTTGAAATCGCCGGTATCCCAGATGAAACCGCCGATGAAGACGCCGATGGCATGGGTGAACATCCACGCGAAACCGTTCGCACTCTGGGCAGTCGCCCGCAGAGAGTGAGGCAGATGGCTCATCATGAACGAGGTCATTATTGGGCCAGGAACGTTCATCAGCGCGGCCCTTGCCAGGAAGAGAAGTATAACCAGGTACAGCCAGGGTGTGAAGGGCATTGCGATCATTGCGATGATTGACGTGATGTGAAATGCGGTTGTTATGGTTATTGTCCCCTTCTTTTCAGCCAATCGCGGCAGGTAGATTGTCATTAACACCATGAGAAAAGAGAGCATGGCAAAGAGAATTCCGATGCTGCCCAGGTCAAGTTCGAATCTCAGTTGGAAGTAAATCGGGAAATAGGGGATGAGCACGCCGGCGCCTATGCCTGTGAGCGCCGAAGGCAGGGCGAATTTCAGCAGCAGAATCCAATGTTTCTTTTCCGCCTTTTCATAACCGACCTCTGTGCTCTTTCTCACTTTATCCGTTTTTATCCGGAGCAACAGGCCGATGGCTATGAATTTGATGAGGAACACGATGACGAATATCATTCGGTAAGCGGGTTCACTGGCAAAGCCGAAATATGACATGAATATCATTGGTATGAAACCGCCTACCAGGGTGATGAAACCTGAACCCATGTTGGCCACAATCGAGTTGAGACTGAAAAGGTATTTTCGCCTTTTCAGTGTGGTCTTTTCCGATAGCAGAGCGCTGAAAGCCGGCCCGGTGAATCCGCTGCTGGCTCCCAGAAGCACAGAGCCGATAACGAAGGCCGCGACCGTATCGAAGAATGCGAAATGCATCATTCCCAGTGTTCCCAGGACCAGGCCGACAAGGATGGTCTTCTTGCGACCGAAACGGTCGGCGATGAAACCGCTTGCCAGCAACACCGATACCTGGCTGATCTCCATGATGAGAGAGAGTGCGCCAAAAAATGCGTAGGAATATCCAAGTGCGCTCAGGTACAGGACCAGAACAAAACCATTAATCGCGAAGCTCATATTGTCAATGAGACCCGCGGCTATCAAGGTCCTGGCTTCATGGCTGAAACCTCTGAATTTTCCTGACAGACCGGCCTTTTTTCCTGACATTCGACTCCCCATGCATATGTATCTTTTAAAGATGTGGCCGTAATTCATACATTGGGTTAGTATTCAGTGAAACGATTGTAGATTGTAGATTGACGATTGTAGATTTACGACGGATTGACTGGCCGAAGTGGTTAGTGAAAAGTGTAAAGTGAATAGTGAAAAGTGACGTTTGGAGGTAAATGGTGAAAGAATCGGTTCTCAAGAACAAAAAT
>VMTD01000096.1 GCA_013791785.1 Methanobacteriota archaeon | reverse complement strand
TAGAAATGAAAAAGGAATTTGATATATTTTTAAAGGCCCTTATTAAATATTTAGGCTTTATGATTGATGAAAATGGTTTATATGATTCAGTTGTATCTGCCACAGCCTCTAAACTGAGTTTATTAATATCCATAAAAATATGTTTTATGAATTTGAAAAACTGTATTTTTGCTACCTGCTCATCATTCCGTTTCACACTATCTGAAAATCTATTATATAATGTTATTATTTGTTTATCAAATTCCTTTTTCATTTCTAAAGTAATATTAAAATTATTATTGATTACATTTAATTCATCCATGCCAATATTACCATAAATGGTAATCTGTTCCCTCAATTGTTTTTCAGGTAATTCAATTGTCAATGGGGTTCTTCCCCACCCTGGAAGACTACTAAAGAATATTGGAGATACTGGCAAATAATTATTGGTTTGTTGTTGCTCTTCTTTGATCAGTCCATATATCCCCTTTCTTTCCTCACCCGTTAATATTATTTCAGGGGCTCTTGTAGATGTAATTTCGTGCCAGTGGCAGAATATAAGATATTCATCCATAAATGAAAAAAAATCTTTAGCTTTGAGATGTTCAACGGACGCATGATCTTCAAATTTTTGTAATATTTTAGTTAATTGTGATATCGAAATCTTCTCCAATATCTGATCCCTCTCTTCTTTAATGACATTTATTTGAGCTGGAGCTATTTCTGACCACCTTTTGATATTTTCAATGTCAATTTTAAAATAATTTGTGGCTATATTGATATGGTTTTGTATTAATTTTTCTCTATCAGAGTCAGTAATATTTGTATATCTGCTAACCATATTATCCAAAAAGAGGATTGATACATTGAAACCAAGCTTATGAAAACGTTTTAAATGCATCATTTGATAGATGTGTATATATGAGTAGAATGCTGGTGTAATTGAAATTGCAACTAAGGGGGGCTCCACCTCATCCTCTGATTTTGAAATCTCAATAAGCTTTGGAATTGATTTGGTTAGATTTGCAACATCATTAGCGAACATGTTAGGTTCATATGTTTTAAGAATTTTTGCAACTTCTTTTTCAATTTCAATCATATTGTTAAAAAACACAACACATTATTTATAACTTGCCCTATTATTAATTATTACATTTATTGAACGAATTATTAGGCGATTAACACAACTATCTACAAATTATTATTTTTATTACAAAAAATTACATATAACAATTCAGGCATTATAATTACAGATTTGGAGGTGAAAAATAATAACCAAAAGGTGAAAAGCGAGGGACTGCCCAATGAAGCAGGGAGGAAGAATGCAGATGTGTAAATGGAGTTCATCTTACAAAAAGAAAGTTTGATGACATAATGTACACATAAAAAAGGTTCAGGAGATAGAAAAATGAAAATAATAAAGAAATTGTGGATTCCCATCGCTGTTATAATGGTAGTGATGGGCTTATCACTGGTTGGTCCATCCACGCCTGCAAGGACCAGTGATACGTTAGAAGATGTGAATGTACACTCAACTGCATTTGTGCAGGGAGAAATTGGTCTGTTAGCTCCGGCAATCATTGTCATTGGAATTGTATTGCTTATCTATATCATGAGAGTCAGTGGTGATGATTCTGCTTCCGAAGAGAAAGAAAGGCGCAGGCCTAGGCTAAAGAGGAGGCTGAATCATAACAATTGTGGAGCTCTAGGAATGCTGGGAACCCTCGCTATCGTAAGTGTTGTTGCCTCTGCAGCAATAGTCTCAAGTATAGCATATGGAATATTTACTTCCGAGCCCGATCCCCAACCCGAAATATGTTTAATACCACCTGTTGCAGACGCAGGACTTGACCAAATGGTTTATGAAACATATACAATACAGTTCAACGGCTCAAATTCCATGGATCCAGATGGCGAAATTATTGCCTATGAGTGGGATTTTGCTGATGGAGCCAATGACACCGGAATGACACCACTACACAATTATTCTGCTCCAGGAGAATATTCAGTCACGCTGACCGTAACCGACACAGAAGGCCTTACAGATTCGGATGTGTGTAACATCACCATCGTCATCACACAACTCTTAGGGCCAGTCGCAGATGCTGGGGCTGACACCATCACAGTAGTTGGCTACGATACTGTTTTCAACGGGAATCAATCCTTCGACCAGGACAATGGAACGATAGTTTCATACCTCTGGGATTTTGCGGACGGTACAACAGCAACAGACATGATAACACAACACGCATACGATGAACCGGGGATATACAACACAACACTATTGGTCACGGATTCGGACGGTCTGACAGATATGGATCACAGAATCTGCGAAGTCAGGGAGATGGCAGACGTAGTAATAAACAAGACCCTAATAGCAGGTGATACCTGGGTTGCTCTGCACACTTACAATGAGTGGGTATGGCTAATCACTGTGAATAATACCGGTGGGAATACAGCCATTGATGTAATCGTTGATGACACACTGCCTGCCGAGATCGGCTTAAAGGAATATGAACTATCGACCGGCACCCTTGACTACGGGAAACATGGGCAGGGTCAGGCCGGTAGTACCTGGCTGACGTGGGATATAGGCACATTAGCTCCATCCGAATCAGCATATCTTCTAATGACCGTCTTCACAGAAACCAATCCTTCAGGGCGAGTCGAGTTTACGACCGCTGGAACTTATATTCTCAATGAAGGAGCCCACTGTGTCATTGTCGATGCCACCACAAACACAACCATCGAGAACATCTCCGATTCCATTGTGGTGATCGCAGATGATGATTGCAATGGTTCTTATGAAGGTGATTGGAACTGGACATTAGAGAAAATCATCAATATGACCATCACAAATGAAATTATCGATGTATTGGATCTCACGGATGCCCCAACAACTCCCGAGACAGCCTATATAATTTACTCGGAAGGAAATATAGAGCTACAGGCTCTCATGGGAGCTGGCCATAATTCGACACTATTCTTCACTATCCCTGCAATTTGTGAACGGGACCTCGATGTTAGAATGAAGGTCAGGGACACGAGCATAGCAGTAATAGAAGAGCATTTCACATACTGGGAAATAGACTTCATTCTCGAATCCACAATACTAAACAGCTTAACCTGGGAAGAATCGAGCTCAACAAGAGACTACGAGGTTACATTCATAATACCTGGAAGCCCAGAGAAAAGAACAGTGGCAGCAATGCTATATTGGAACACAAGACCGGTAACAACAAACACGAGCTTTCAGATCATTATCGATGAATCCTTTTCACCTGTTGACAGTGTGGTAAATTCATTCTGGAATCAGAGTGTGATTGATAGTCTTAATGACGGTCAGCTGAGATGGCTAAAGCAAACAAATACATCAGGTAAGCCAGGGGCCTGGGACTCAGGTCCTAATTGTTTAGAAGGATCAGATGTGATCGAGAATACATTCGAGTGGGTACGAGAAATCCATAATGGAGACATTACCCTAATCGGATGGAATGCCAGCTCTCTTTGCTCAGAGTATGTGCCAGACTTCTTTAGCTTGTCCGTCCCAGAAAACGTTCCTGGTGTTAGAGTTTCATTCGACCTCGCTAGTATAATTTGCAATAGGGCAGCTATTGCCTCTTACACCTACATTATCACTACTGGCAATGGAACACAAATTCGATGGGATGTCGTGAATATATCTGATGGCTCTATCAATAACCATATTGAAATAGTGAGTGCTGGTAGTGTACATATTGCATTGGAATTTATTATGTACACCAGTGTTCTTGAAAATGGATACGCCAAGGTTGCTGTGGTTGAATCGGTCTTGGAAATCTTACCCCCTGGCTATTTCGAACTATAGTGTCTGAATCCTGTGAAGATAGTTAATGTGGGCTTCGGCCCACAACCTTTCCTATTTATTTTTCTATGTTTCGACCTCCACTCCCACATCCTGGGCAGAAGTGCATATCTGGAGAGGATACCAGAAGTATTATTGTGGGAAATTTAATCGGTGGTTCCGGTAGGTTTAACACACCCAGTACTTCAAGAGGTTTTGAAAACCCCATTATAAAATTCGATAATTTATCACGAATCACTTGCCCTTCTTAGAAGGAGCGTTATCACGACCCTTTCCTGAAGGTTTGCCCGTTGTACTGGGTTTACCTCCTTTACCTTTTCCCATATATCCACCTCCAATGAACTCAATGTTGCGTTGTATATTTAAATTTGTTGTACTTGAGTTTGTTTAATTTTTTCCTTTCCATATAAACCCATTATCTCACCAACTGGCGGTCTCTAAAAAAATTGAGAAAGGAAATTTACTCCTTTCAGTCGCTACAAACTGGTGGAATTCTATTTCATTAAACGATACCACAATAGTGGGCGCCAATTGACAGATTATATTGTAATAGCCCCCGGCGGTTCTGTTGCATCTTCGGGGAATAATAATCGGTATCTGGCTATGGGTGTCAGACAATATTAATCAACCCCCTTTCCTAATTCTAACACTTGTGAATTTACTGTATCTGCTAAACCATATAAATCGGGAAACAATATTTTTCTGGTTATCCCGTTTTGCCAGAGTTCTCTTTTGATTTCTTTAATAGCTTCCTTTTTAATTATTACTTTCATCTGTATATTGCCTGAAAAATCCAAAGTCGGTTCGTGATGAATCGTAAATATAGAACTTTGTGCCATCATTTGGGGTGCAATATAGAATGGATGATAAATATAATCCTCGGTGATTTTAAAAGGATTCCCAATTTCATCAATATTTATACTTCTTAGTTTAACTGGGTGAGAAGTAATAATATATACCACACTATCAAATTTTAAATCTAAATTTTCAACAGCAAAAAATAGTGCAACCAATGGGCTTTCAGTCCAATCTAATAATCTTGTTGCTAAACCATAATGTTGACCAAGCGATAAAATCTCCAATATCATAGAGGTTCTATTTTTTTGGTAGGCCACGGATTCTTTTGCGAATCTATAGAATATTTTTTCTTCCGAAATTGAAGAAGCATCCTTGCTTAAATTTCGTCCAATTTTTGGTTTTAAACCTTCATCATATTCTCTGTCTTGTCCTCGATAAAAGTAACCTTCACCAACATATTTTTCAATCGCTTTCAAATATTCACTTAAATTCTTTACTTCTGAGCTACAATTTTTCTCTACATCAATATCCATCCAAACTCACCTTCCTTTTAACTACTGGCGATTTATAAGTTAAATTAATTAAATCGCCCCAATTACCTATACCTCGCCCAATACCTGCTTCCTGCGCTGGCGTTCTACTGTTTAATGAACCATGCTCAAGGAAGAAATTATAATGATTAATGAAACCATCTAGTAAGATGCTGGCCGTTGCTGATTTCTTCAAATCCCACATAACCTTTGTCCTTTGCTTGATTGAAGAATGAAGTCGCTCAATCAGGTTGATATTTGTCTGAGAGCCGAAACCCTCTGATGTCAAATGCGTTACTCGGTCATCTGCATACCGTGTATAGAACACTGAATTGAACGCATTGTGATATGAGTGCATCTTATCAGTCTTCATTCTCAGCCATGTGTCTTTTGTTGTGAATTTACGCTTACATTTTTTACAATTAAAATAAGGTATGCCGTTGTATTCTCCCCAACTATAAACTTGAGTTGAGCCACAATGGAAGCATTTGAATTTTTCTTCGTCGTAGGTCACTAGTGCAAATTCAGGCATATCATCAACCACAAATATAATTTTTTATATGTTTCCATTTTTTCCCAGTCCACAATTCAGTTTTTGATTGCTCAATAATTTCAGACCAATACAGATGCCCATTTGTACCCCTGTCACATGATAGGACGATTGTTTTCTTATAATGCCTTCCAATGAATGACTCATAAGTGTAATGGATAAAATATTTCCCTGTTTTTCGATTAGAATAGCTATCCAAATCTATTACATGATGGCCTTCTCCTTTTCCGGGCGGTATTATCCTCGAAGAGATAAAATAGGGTTTATAGGTAATTAATGATTTTCCATTACTGTCAGATATATACATTCTTACTTCAAGGGCGTTATTGTGGCTTGTATTGAATACCCTAAGATAATTATTTTTTGTAATCGTTTTAGCATTCTCTTTAAATCCTGTAATAGTATCAAAGAATTTAAAATATAATTCTGGACGGTGCAAATGTTCTTCTCTTGCCCTTTCCTTTTTCTTTTTTATTATATCATCCTGATTACCCTTCCATAAATCATAAAAACCAATAAATCCCAATGATGTTAGGGAAAGAAATAATATCCATTTAAAAATCAATGGTATACCCTCCAATAAGTCCATTAACTCCATAACTGTGGTTACTACTAAACCTAAAACCGCTATTGGTAATGTAAATTTTGTTGCCATGTTTCCCTCTCATTTGGTAAGACGATTCCTTGTTATCAACCTTTTGCCCAGCCTGGATATGTCCGACACTCTGTCGGTTTTGAATATTGGCCAGTAATTTTACATTCCCCCACAACGCAACAGAACCACCCCGGCTTATAATTAAATATGAGCTAATATATGCTCTATGTTGGTGATAATATAGTATCCTTTCAGATTATACCAAACTTTTTCCAACAATCATATGAACCAAGTAAAACAGGGAGGGTTGGTGTTTCGATAATAAACAATGGAGGACAACCATTTTATCTGATAGGAATTGGGATTCAATTTGATTGGCAAGAGGGAAGTCAAGATTATGTAATAGATAAAAACATTCAAATCAATCCTGGCCAAAATCACGGGTTGGGAACAATATTTTTCAGAATTCCAGATGATGTTACGGGGTTACATCAATTCAAATTCTTTGTAGATCACGTTAAATTTGATCCTTTTTTGGAAGTCCAGCGCAGAAATAGTGTTTGGACAGTAAGCGGTAATTTGGTGATTAAGCCACATAAACAATATCGAATCTTTGTGAGTCGAAGTATAAGTAAAACTGATAGGATGATAACAGACCCAATAGTAAACGTGATTAGAAGATGGTCAATTCAACCAATCACTGTTGGTATTAATGTGAGAGGAAGTAATGATCCTAGAATATTAGAGAGAATTATTGCTAACGAAATCGCACAATCAGACGGAATAATTTGTATAGCAACCAAACGAGATAGAACTACTGAAGGAGATTGGAAAACTTCTGCCTGGATTCATACAGAAGCAGGGATATCATTGCATTCTGATAAACCGTGCCTGGTTTATTATGATAAAGATGTGACATTGGAGGGCGCAATTTGGGGAAAGCCCAAGATACCATTGAATATATTGGATTCTGCTGATATTGAATATAACATAAATTCGACCATGAACGGTTATAGAGAATGGATTCAAAAAAGAAAAAATGATGAATTGCTTAAGACTATAGGGACCCTACTTGCAGTAGGAGGGGCAGCTACTTTAGGCACTTATGGGATATATTCACTTGGAAAAGAAGCAGGAAAAAGAGAAAATAAATGAATATAGATTATTTTATTATCTCTCCAATAATTGAGGTGCTTGACAACATTATAATTCTGTATAGGATGTGAGAAAAGAGGGAACTGCTAAACAGAAGTCAACTGGAAAGAGATACCAGAAGTATTATTGTGGGAAATTTAATCGGTGGTTCCGGTAGAATCATGAATCAAAAAATAAATATGCACTTAGTTCATAATAGTTAATCATGGATTTACCCAACATTGAAAGATATTCATCAGATCTTGGTATAGATGTTTATGAAATAATGGCACCTTTTTTACCTGGATTTTGCCCCGATTTTTCTACATTTTTTGATATATCGATTAGGGAGTTATATAATAATCAGAAAGACTGTGTGTTGTTTAACAAAGAAGGAATAACTACAAAGCTTAAAGGCGACCAAAAGAATGTTTTAGGTGCTCTGACCGAACTCTATGTAGCGGGTGTATTCGCTCCTTATATCGTTGAACACGGTTCACCAGATCTTTGTCTGGAAATAAATGGTATCAGGATGGAGGTTGAGATAACTAATCGTAGAAGTGAGAAAGGGCTAATAGACAAAGATGGGCGGGATAAGGAGTGGGACGGGGAATTCAAGAATCTGATTGACAAAATAAACAAGAAAAAGAAGAATCACCCACATTTCATTTTTATAGCGGTTACGGAGAGAGCCTTTGAAAAAGATCCTCCCGGGTTACGTACAAATATACCGAAGAGTTGGATTACCGCAACATATGCTACTCCAAGAGAACGCATCATTGAATCATTAGATAATCGATTAAATGGCATATTGGTGTATGAATATATGCCATTACACCTTATGGGTTCTGAGTCAGCAATAGCTGATACGGAGGTTGCTCATTCACTCGTCGATACTATGAAGGAGAGATACAAAGAGATATATCCACAAAATTGGTTAAACAGTCCTCTTTTTGTTTTGGATAAGATAAAGAATGGTGCAGTCCCTATCTAATGGGAAAGGGCATTAATAAATTTCAAGTTGCTTATGTCTGGACCCTTGTCCCACAATTTTTACAGAATGTCATCTCAACCGAGCAGAACCACCCACAGTGGTAACAGAAACACCCCTCTTTTTCATAGGTTATCGGAACTTCCTTCAGCTTGGGGCTGAGATTTCTCTGTTCTTGTCTTTGTATCTGGCATTCTTGAAATAGCTCATCTGGGATTATTCTTAATGGCTCATCTTCCCTTTCCGTATCTCCGATCTGGATAGTGCCAGTATAGAGTTTTCGTGATAGGACACCTCCAACAGAGGATAATCCCCACTTCTGGGCGATTCTTGGTTTGATGTTGTTATCGTTAAGATGGTTCTTAACAGCACTTATCGTTCCCAATTCTAAATATTTCTCGAATATCAATGTGACAGCTTTGGATTCTTTAGAGTTGATTATCAGGGTCTTGGTTTTTTCATTGTAGGTGTACCCGAATGGGGCAGTTCCCAACCAGAGACCCTGCTCTCTTTTTCTCTGGATTCCGAGCTTCACTCTCGATATTAAAGTCTGGCGTTCCATCTGACTGAAGGATCCAAGAATCCCCAACAAACAGTCACCCATTGGGGTTGTCCAGTCCACAAAAGGCTCGGTAATGCTTTTGAGAATAATCTCGCAAGCTTTGAAATATTCTACTATTTCCAGTAAATCAATTGTTTTTCGTGATAACCGGTCAAATCTCCAAACATACACTTCAATAAATTTATGATTAGATGCGTCAGATAACAGTTTTTGAAGAGCTGGTCGATGTAAATCCTTAGCACTGAAACCTGGGTCTCTGTAGATACGATAGAATTTGATTCCCAATTTTTTTAGATGTGCCTTTATTGCATCATATTGGGCTTCCAAACTATGGCCATGCTTGGCTTGTTCTTGGGTGCTTACCCGAACATATATCGCAACGACTTTCTCCTTGCGTAAGTCGATGCTACCTTGAGACATCTCCATCCCCCTCTGGCCTCTTCTTCCTTTTAAATGGAAGGCGTTTGAGTTCGTTTAGTGCCTCAATTAATTGATTATAAACAATGTTCTCGTCTCTTGCTTTTTTACCTTTTGTATACTTTGACAAAACTCTCAGATACTCCCAAATTTTCTCTGTCGTTTTCTCAATTATCATATTTTTTCTTTTATCTTCGATTTCCTCAATGTTATCTAAAAATATAAACAACTCCGCCAACACGCCCATTATAATTCTCGCTACTTGGGGCTCATCTATTGGTATAATAACATCCCTCAATCGGCCAATTCTATAAATAAAGTCAGTGATGTCATGGTTTTCATCTAATTTATAAGTTCTAATTTTATACACATCTGGACGAGGTAGAACTTTGTCCTTGAGTTGATATCCCTCATAATCTCCTGGGTGATCAATTTTATTTTCTTTAACAAAGAATTCTAGGAGTGTCTTTATCTCCTTTGAAGAATCAGCCCCAATTGGCCAGTTATTCCTGATTATTTCACCTTTAATTTCTCTTGGTTGAACATATTTGTCTGGATTATCTAAGAGAATAAGAGCATTCAAGACCGAATCTATTTTAGGACCGAAGTGGTAATGTTTATTACTCTTTTTGGAGAAGTAGAGGTCTTTCCATTCCTTATGAATATCTGAAATATGGATTGGCGGCCTTGGGTCATTTTGATACATCTTTGTATCTCACCCACCATACTTCAATTTGTATTCATCTGGGTGCTTCCCACAGTACTTCTCCCGATGCTCCATCTTTATGACGCACCTCGAATCATTCCAGAAGTTACATACCTCGCAGTGCTCGTTTTCAAATTGGATTACGTTATTCTGGAGAATCGTGGTGGGCCTTGTGTCCTCTTTAGATTCCATAATTAACTCCAGCAGGAGATTATATAATGTTTCTGTTGAAATTTTGAAATGTTTCATTTTTGAAATATCACTACTAAACAGTAACATTTATAAGTATCATATTATAAAAATAATTATGGTGAAAAACAAGATGCTGGATGCAGTTCCAGAATATGATGGTCTGATATTTTACGATGTAGATTATGATAAATTGGCAGCGGAAGTTGGGAAAAGCCTTGAACATAATCCGCCAACAGGCATTAAAGTTCTCAGATATGCGGGAAAGAAAGACTATCTGGGATTCCATAAGGTGGCTGATGAGTATGAATATGCTGATGAGGTTTTAAATGATTACACTTATGAAGAGTACAAAAATCTTTGTGAAATGGATAGGCCTATTTTCAAGCAGGTATATGAATGGGAAAAGGAAATGATGAAGAGATATAAATCGAAATTCAGTATTGAATTACATGACACACCACTTAGGACAGACTATCTGGGTCGTAAAGAACCACTTCTGACAGAAATCAATCTTTCAACCGTTTCCTTTAACAGAAAAATCTATAATCTTTTAAAGAAATATTGTGAAATCACAAGACCAGCCTTTAACGAAAGTGAGGTGCAACGCCTACGTATTCGCTCTTCACCTCTTGGTTCAACCCCTTATCATCAAATCGAAGTCGAAATTTATCATGATCCTAAACACATCAATAAGCCACAGGCGATAGATGATGTCAGTAACCTTATTACCAATCTATCACAATATATGCGAAACGAATATCCAAAACTATGGAAAAAACATATCAGATAAGAGAGATTAACCTATGGGATACAACAAATGACAAGAAAATTGAAAGCTCATCACAAGAAAATTATAAAAGCCCTCTACTGGTATAATCGGGCTGGCACCCAGTTTACAATTAATCAGTTATATAAAGACGTGAGAGAGAGTGGAATTAGCATATCTTATGGTCCCGTTAAAAAAGCTATAGAAAAATTAGAAGAGGAAAAGGTAGTAATGATTCTTCCTGATAAAAAATTTAGAGGCGTATTTGATTTATATGAAGTTACAAAAGCAATTGAGAATTATGATGGTTCATTAGGACGTGCAGAATCATCTACGAAGAAAGACACCAAACCAAAAGGGGAAAAACCGAGTTCTTTGAGCTTGCAGATTCCAGTGATGTTAGAAAGTGATGATTCAGAATATATTAAGGAATATCTCAAGGATATCTTTAAAGATGTGGATTTGGAAATGTTACTGCTAGTTAAAAGTGGAAGAAAGGAAAAAGCAGCATTAAAGAAAAGATTTCGTGAAGATATGAGAAGGGCGTGGAATGCCTGTAAGAGTTCTAATATCTCCTTTTTCCTCGCTGATGAAAATGGAAAGGTTATTGATGTATATCCATCCGATTTGAATTATTTTGCATACATGGGGAAAGAGATTATTGGAAAGAATTTCTTTCAAGAAATCTTTAGAGACCAGAACTTGAAAGAGAAATATACGAATCAGATGAGAGAAAGTAATAGACCGATTTCTTGGAGAATTCAAAATCCCTTTCCCCTCACTACAGATTATGCTACAGTTCTTATATTGATTTATTTAATTTGGGATGATAATGGTGATGTTGATGGGTATCTGGGCGTTGTTGATGATATTACTAATAGAGAACGTGAGTATCAGGAATTCATGAAAGAGTATGGGATGCTCGAAGGCAAGAATTTAACGGATAGACAAATCTCAGAGATAATAAAACGACGCTTGGGGAGATAATAAATGACTCAGATTCTCGTTAGGAGTTTCATCTAGTCTGTTTATTCTGGAATCGTCACTTTTGCTCTACATCTCTGGCATTGAATCATACGTTGTTTCTTTCTTAATCGACAAAGCGTTATGTCTGGATAGAAAGTAATCCACTCAATTTTTCCTTTGAATCTCTCCAAGATATATAAATGCCGTTTTACAGTCCTGTAAGTAGCTCCAACCTCTTTCGCCAATGTTCCTGCAGTCATTGGCCCCTTTTCTCCGAGGGTTCTTAAAATTGCTCTCTGAATCACTGTATTTCTTCGTCTCTCCATGATTATCACTGATTTACCTTTATTATTCTTGAGTAACAACATTTAAATATCTACTGGTCAGTGATTAATTTTAGGCTATCCAGCATGTCTAAACCTCATATGCCAGCCATGTCCATAAGTTAGCAAGGCGATAATTTTGATTTCAAAAAATGCTAATATGCTTTTCGAACTAGCCAAAGAAGGCCAGATGCACGAAAATGCAACTGTGATGAAGGTTCTCAAGTCATTATCAGTCTATTGGGATGATGATATAGCTGAAGACATCGAACAACTATTGATATTGAGGGCATTTCCTAGAAAAACCACAGATCCATTTTACCCATCAACACATAATAAGGGGGAAATTAATATCGGGATATGCAACTCCCAGATAATCGGTGTCAGCAAGGAAGAACTAACCCAAGGGATGCTTGTTGTGGGACGTTCTGGCTCTGGAAAAACTAATCTGTTCACTCACCTGATGAAGCAATTTATTGTTAAAGGCATCCCTACCCTTAATTTTGATGTAAAAAAAGATTATAGACATCTACTAAAGGAACATCCAGATATAATAGTAATTCCGTGGGAATATCTGAGATTAAATCCATTAAAACCTCCAAGGGGCGTGTCTGCAATAAGGTGGCTTCAGGAGTTTACAGAGGTTTTTGGACACTCTCAAGCTCTTCTATCAGGTTCAAAGAATTTTGTTATGGCTAGGCTCCACAGGCTCTTTGATTTATACGGTGTGTTTGAAGGCTCGGATCATTATCCAACAATGCTGGAATTTCAAGAAATCCTGAACAACACAAAATATTCGATGATATCAAAGGATGCGAGATATCTAGAAACCGTTAGGAACAGAGTAAATACAATTATTCTGGCTTTCGACAAGGTATTTGATTGCGAAGATGGACTACCTTTGGAAGAACTTCTGAATCGAAATGTAATCATTGAAATGGATGGATTAATGGAAGATGCGCAGAGCTTCATAATCGAAATATTACTGGTCTGGATATACAATTATAGATTAGCACAAGGCCACAGGGGGGAGTTAAGACATGTCATATTGTTCGATGAAGCTAAGAAAATATTCGACAGAAACAAAGAGCACATGGTTGAGGCTGGAATTCCAATAATTGACATTATAACAGATAGAGCCAGGGAATTTGGTGAGGCTCTAATCGTGGCAGACCAGGAACCGACAAAACTAACAGATTCGATAAAGGCCAATTCATATACGAAAATTACATTATCTCTTGGTAGTGGAAAAGATATTGTTGAGATGTCCAGATGCATGGGTCTTAATACTCAACAAACTGATCATTCTCATTGCCTTAAAGTTGGCAAAGGTATTATCAAGATTTCTGGAGAAGTTCCTGGACAAATTACCATCCCTTATGTTCCAATCAAGAAAGACGTAGTCGATAAAGAGGTAATTGATGACCTGAATAAGAAGATGGAGAATTATCATATAACTCCGAGAATAAGGCCAGATAAATTCGAAGACTTCATAATTCCATCCATCAAGGTCAGTAAATCAAAGAAGGAATCATTGTCTGATGAAGCAGTAAAATTGCTGGAGGATATAAATCAGCATCAAATCAGCCCACTCAAAGACAGGTACAATAGAATCAATATGACCTCGTCAAAGGGGACACGAGCAAAGAAGGAATTGGTGAGCAATGGATTAGTTAAGGAAGTGGAGGTCAACACTAAGGAAAAGGGAGGCCGACCAAAGCTACTCGAAGCCACTGACAAGGGTAATGACCATTTATTATTGAACGGCCATGAACCAAATGGAAATAATGGCAAAGGTAGCCTCAAACATAGGTATTGGCAGGATAAAATCAAAAAATATTATGAAAAGTGGGGATGTAAGGCCCAGATTGAAGTATTCATAGGCAAGAAAAGTGTAGATGTCGTTGTAATTTTCCCAAATAAGAAATCAGTGGCAGTTGAGGTAGCAATGAGCCATCATCATCAAGTTGAGAACATCAAAAAGAACCTGGAGTTCGATTTTGATGAGATTATAATAGCTTGCAAAGATGAAAAGGTTAAAGAGATGATAATTAAGAATGCCAGACAAGTCATTGGCAAATCTCTACCTGGAAATATCCGTTTCTGCCTGTTAAAGCAGTTTAATGGCTCTAATGGCGACGGCAAACCAACAGATTCCGAATCCACTCTGAATAATAAGAGAATAAGTAAAAGTGAAACTGGGTTGAAAAACCTGGAAGGGAGATGCTGATGCAAGATACAAAAATAAAATTAGAAAATAATGAGCCAAGGGAATTCATGGATGCCTCAATAGCCCGTAAGCTTGAGGTCTTGGGGAAAGAGATAACAGATATTACACTTAGTATTGAAAGCAGAACACAGTTGAATAGTGCTCTAGTAAATGAACTTAAACAACGCATAAAAGCCCAGGAAATCCAAATAAGCAGCTTCGGTGGATGGAATGTTGGAACCATCTATGAAACAAGAATATTCGCTCTTGAAAGAGAGATTAACGAACTAAATAAGGAAATTCGGTTTGAGGAAGTGGGTTATTGGCGTGATGTTAGTAGATTGAGAGAGACAATGAGAAAGGTGCTTAAAGAATACTGGCAGGTGCAAACAAGAAAAGAATTTTTAGATAAGCAAATCGCCGGTTTAAGCGAAATCAGATGGTGATAAAACTGAGTAATTTTAATAAAATCATGGAGAAGGTGATTCAAAGTGCGAAACAAATTGAAAAATCGCTGGCTGGCATTGAAGAAACGGTTCAGGAAGCAGTCAGGCAAATTCGGGATAAAAATGGACAAGATGAATAACTATTGTTGTTACTGCAAGCACTATTATTCAGAGAAATGCAGTGGAAGATATAGTTCAGACATAATATGTAGAGATTTTGTAAGGGAAATGGGGTGATGGGATATCGGAGAATTAGATTATTTTGAAGAGAAGAAAGGAGAAAATGGTACAGTGAAACAGAGAATAATTGAATATCTCTCTGGTTTTTCATATCATGTCGAAGAGGCATTCCCCTATTCCACCCTGCCTAAAGATGTATGCCAGGATGGTATTGCAGAGGGAGTTGGCATTTCCAGAGCACATGCCACACTGGAA
Organism: Methanobacteriota archaeon; assembly: GCA_013791785.1. GTDB lineage: Archaea > Thermoplasmatota > Thermoplasmata > SG8-5 > SG8-5 > UBA147. Next base: position 2,380 of record VMTD01000096.1, on the reverse strand, counting down.
CTGTCACATCTGAAGAAAGAAGGAATCGTGGATGTGACGCTGGCGCATGTTGAGGGTTCTCATCGACGGAGAAAAGTCTATTATTTAAAAAGGGGGTGTAAAAATGGAGAGCAAACTAGTTGGATATATGCGGAAGAGTAACAATGGTGAATCATTGAAAATGAGCCTGGATGTCGAAGCTTTAGAAGATGTGGAAAGATATGAGACAAAAGACGGCAGAGAATACATTTCACTTATTGCCAACTTGAACAGGGTTGAAGAAATTATTGAAGGAGATAGGGAAGTAACAAGCATTTGCTATCTGGTGGATGAGTAAGATGGATATTCCAAAATTATACGAAACAGAGGGAATATCATTGGAGGACAAGATGATATATCAGAAATATGAAATTCCTCAGATTGGTTTTTACTGGCTGATAGCAGAAGTTGATTCACAGAAGGGGCTGGCCTTTGGTTATGCTAATCTCAATGATGACCAAATGGCAGAATGGGGGTACATCAGTATTAATGAGCTGATAGATAATGGAGCATCACTTGTTGATGACTGGAATCCCACCAAATTTGGAGATATTGAGAGGTAATCCCTATGTGTGATGATGGCTATTTCACTATAACAAAATTGCATAGGGATGACCTCAAGGCATTATATCCTGAGAAGAAAGAATATGTGGAAAACTTATCAGATGGCGAGATGAAATATTTGGCCAGAAGGATGAATGATGATTATCTGGAGCAACTTTATTGGGACTCATTGAAGATATTATCTAAAGAATTGGTAGGGCGGTGATGCGGTTGCCCAGGTAATGATGAGTGGGGAACGCCCCAATGGTTATTTGATAGATTAGATGAGACATATTACTTCACACTAGATCCCTGCGCAAATCCGGATCGTATTTTGAAAAAGAATATGATATCCTTAACGAAGGAAAATGATGGTTTAGCTTATGATTGGCTGGGGCATAGGGTTTACTGCAATCCACCGTATTCGGAGGTAAATTGCAGGAAGTGGTGTAGAAAAATATTTGAGGAACGCAACAGGGCAGAAATGATTGCCCTATTGATTTCTCTTAACAAGCTCTCAAACAATTATTTCCATGAATACATTGTTCCGTATGCCAGAGTGATATTAATTAAAGGACGGGTGAGTTTTGAACCATTGGCAGGTCAAAAAAAAAGTAGCAATCCGTTGGGGTCTGTCCTTTGTATTATTGAAAGCCCCCACATAAAAGAACGTTTAAATGGTGATGCAATTGCCCAGGTGCGAGAAAAATCTATGAAGGTATGTTAGGAATTTTGAACAGGAAGTTTCACAACCATAATGAAGCATGGGACAAGATGATTGAATTCATTGCAGTTGACAACTGTCCCCCAATGCTTTTACAGATGGATCATCAATTCGAATGGTTTTACGAAGATGAGAAGCTGGCGAAGGAAATTATTGAAGTATATGACTTGGAGCAGATTAAGTCAGACAAACGGGACCATCTTGGAGATTTGTATGTTGAAAATCAAAGCCAGTTGGGCAGGAGTTACAAGGGCCAGTTCCTGACTCCAGAACATGTAGTGAAGATGATGTGTGCAATGACCATTGAAAAGACAGATGAGGAAATTAACATCCTGGATCCATGCACAGGCACTGGCAGGTTCCTGATGGGAGCCCATGAGTATGCACCGAACGCTAATCTGTTCGGTGTTGACATTGACCAGAGAGCATTGAGGGTCGCATTCACCAATTGTGCGGTCCACAACATCTCAGCATATTTCCTTCATGCTGATTCATTGAAGCATGATACTGATATCGGCACGCTAGAAGGAAGATATAACTGGCAATATGCAAACAGATGGGAATCATGCTGGGATGAATTGAAGTCCCCTGCTCCGATTACAATTGAATATGAAAGTAGAGCCAGCCAGCTTCCAAAATACGTGAACCCGGAGCAAAGGACTCTGGAATATTTTTAATGAGGTGAGAAAATGAGGAAACATACGATAAACTGTGTATGTAGAGAAGACTTAACTGGTCAGTGCGATCAAAACATCAAGTGTGGCTGTGGTAGGCTATGGCGATTTCGAAAAGGATATGCATACGCTGACAATAAAAACAGGATAATATTGCGAACATATTTCAAGTAATCTTCTCGAATATGGGCTGGAGTCTTTATAAACACTGGCTGGTAAGTATTATCATGGAAAATGGGATGAAATGTATTGAATTTTGTGGATTTAGAAAGGTTACTATTTCTGGGCGACAGCCTTGTGTTACCATTCCTTTAGAGATATGGAGAAAATCTAAAATTCCAAAAGGTAAAACTGTGTTAGTTGAGATGAAGATTACTCCAATTAGTGTTAAAGACCTACTGAATGGTCAACTTAAGAAGTA